>JAEWJB010000188.1 GCA_023386795.1 Pseudomonadota bacterium | reverse complement strand
ACGGCGCGTTCGTCGAGATCGAGCCGGGCGTGGAAGGCCTGGTGCACGTGTCCGAGATGGACTGGACCAACAAGAACGTCAACCCGTCCAAGGTCGTGCAGGTCGGTGACGAAGTCGAAGTGATGGTCCTGGACGTCGACGAAGAGCGTCGCCGCATCTCGCTGGGCATGAAGCAGGTTGCCGCCAATCCGTGGGAGACCTTCGCGGCCATCCACAAGAAGGGCGACAAGGTGTCCGGCCAGATCAAGTCGATCACCGACTTCGGCATCTTCATCGGCCTGGACGGCGGCATCGACGGCCTGGTCCACCTGTCCGACATCAGCTGGAACACCACCGGCGAAGACGTCGTTCGCAACTTCAAGAAGGGCGACACCCTGGACGCCGTCGTCCTGGCGGTCGATCCGGAGCGCGAGCGCATCAGCCTGGGCGTGAAGCAGCTGGAGCAGGATCCGTTCGGCCAGTACATGGCTTCGCATCCGAAGGGTTCGAAGGTCGAAGGCACGGTGAAGGAAGTGGACGCCAAGGGCGCCACCATCGAACTGGCCGACGGCATCGAAGGCTACGTCTCGGCGCGCGACATCGCCAACGAGCGCGTGGACGATGCCACCCAGCACCTGAAGGTCGGCGACAAGGTCGAAGCCAAGTTCGTGGGCATGGACCGCAAGGGCCGCACCCTGCAGCTGTCGATCAAGGCCAAGGACGATGCCGAAATGCGCGAAGTGCTGGAGGAATACCAGTCCGCGTCGGGCGGCACCACCCAGCTGGGCGCGCTGCTGCGTGCACAGCTGAACGGCAACAAGTCCGAGTAATCGCTTGAGGGGCGCAAGCCCTGTGTAGGAAACGATCGGCCCGGACCTCGTGTCCGGGCCGATCACATGATGCGATCCCGTCCCCGCACAAGCTGCCCATGACCAAGTCGGAACTGATCGAAATCCTGGCGCGCCGTCAGGCCCATCTGAAAGCGGACGACGTCGACCTCGCGGTCAAGTCGCTGCTGGAGATGATGGGCGAGTCGCTGTCGCAGGGCGACCGTATCGAGATCCGGGGGTTCGGCAGTTTTTCGCTGCATTACCGCCCGCCGCGCCTGGGCCGCAACCCGAAGACCGGCGAGTCGGTCGCGCTGCCCGGCAAGCATGTGCCGCACTTCAAGCCCGGCAAGGAGCTGCGCGAGCGCGTGAGTTCCGTGGTGCCGGTCGACATGGCCGACACGGCCGAGTGACGGTTAAGCTAGGCGCACCCTGACAGGAGTCGCGCCATGAAAGTCTTCCAGTTGTTGTTGATGCTGGCCTTCCTGCTGGTCGGCCTGATCATCGGTGCGCTCAACTCGCAGCCCATCCTGATCGATTTCGCCTTCTCCAGCATCGCCACGACCTCCGGTGTGGCCATCATCGTGTCCCTGCTGGCGGGCGTGCTGATCGGCGGCGTCCTGGTGCTGGCGGTGATGGTGCTTCCCCTCTATTCGAAACTGCGGTTGGCCAACAAGCAGGTCGCCGCTGCGCGTGTCGCCGCCCCGACGGTGGTAGAGCCGCGCCCCCTTGATGGAATTTGACCGACGATGGACTTCCTGACCGAGTGGTTCTGGTTCTTCCTGTTTGTGCCCCTGGCCGCGCTGGGCGGCTGGGTGATCGGCCGGCGTGGCGGCCAGCGCCACGGCGATACCCAGGTCAGCCGGTTGTCGAGTACCTACTTCCGCGGCCTGAACTACCTGCTCAACGAACAGCCTGACAAGGCGATCGAGCTGTTCCTGCACATCGCCGAGCTGGACAAGGAAACGTTCGAGACCCAGGTCGCGCTGGGCCACCTGTTCCGCCGTCGCGGCGAAGTGGACCGTGCCATCCGCCTGCACCAGGGGCTGGTGCAGCGTAGTGACCTGACCGACCAGCAGCGCGTCCAGGCCCTGCTGGCGCTGGGCGAGGACTACATGAAGTCCGGCCTGCTGGATCGCGCCGAAACGGTGTTCACCGAGTTGGCGCAGATCGATCAGCGCGCACCGCAGGCGCTCAAGCATCTGATTGGCATCTACCAGGCCGAGCGCGACTGGGAGAAGGCGATCGACAACGCCACCCGTTACGAGCAGGTCACCGGCGAGCCGATGGGCAAGCTGATTTCCCAGTTCGAGTGCGAGCTGGCCGACCGCTATCGCGGCGCAGGCAAGCCGGACCTTGCGCTGGAAGCAGTGGCACGCGCCTACCAGGCGGATGCCAACTCCGTACGCGCCGGCATCCTGGAAGGCCGTATCGAAGCCGACCGCGGCAATGACGAGGCGGCCGTGCGTGCGTGGGAGCGGGCTGCCCGCCATGATCCGGACTACCTGCCGGAGATCATCCCGACGCTGCTGGCCGCGTATCGCCGGGTCGGCGATATCGCGGGCGCGCGCAACTTCCTTTCGGAGATGACCGAGCACTATCGGGGCATCGCCCCGGTGCTGGCCCTCACCCAGCTAATGGAGGCGCAGGACGGTCCCGGCCCGGCGCGAACCTACCTGGGTCGGCAGCTGAAGGATCGTCCTTCGGTGCGTGGCGAGGCGGCGCTGATCGACCTGACCTTGGCCGAGGGCAGCGACGCCCAGTCCACGTTGCACGACCTCAAGCACATCACCGACCAGCTTCTGGTACGCAATCCCAGCTATCGCTGCACGCGTTGCGGCTTCGGTGCCAAGACCCACCACTGGCAGTGCCCGAGCTGCAAGGAGTGGGGCACCGTCAAGCCGCTGCTGAACTACGCGGTGGTCTGAGCAGGGCGGGCGGGCGTTGACCCGCCGCTGCGCCCGCGTTGTCCGCGCAGGGCGGGGTGCGTGATGGGTGCCAACGGAGTGCCCGTCATGCGGGGCCAAGAACATGAGGATGCGATGATCGATCTGTGGGGCGGTTGCGCTGCGGTATGCGCGTTGTCCGCGCTCGGCACCTGGGCCGCGCGCGGCTACGCACTGCGCCGCCAACTGGTGGATCACCCCGGCGAGCGCCGAAGCCATCAGGTCGCCACGCCGCGCGGTGGCGGCATGGCCATCGTGGGCGCGCTGCTCGTGGCGGCCGCATGGGCGCTGTGGCAGTGGCCGGCGCAGCGACTGCCCATTGCGGGCGCCGCTGCCGGCTTCGCGCTAGTCGCGGGGATCGGGTGGTGGGATGACCATCGTCCATTGCCCGCCCGTTGGCGACTGGCCGTCCACGCGCTGGCGGCGCTGGGTTGGGGCCTGCTGGTCTGGTACCTGAGTGGACAGGCGTGGCTGGGCCTGCTGGCCGGGGTGTTCGCGGTAGGCCTGGTCAACGTGTGGAACTTCATGGACGGCATCAACGGCCTGGCGGTGACCCAGGCCATGCTGGCCGCGATGGCGTACGCATGGATGCTGCCGCCACCGTGGTCCGGGTGGGGGTGCGCGCTGGCCGCGGCGTGTGTCGGATTCCTGCCTTTCAATTTCCCCCGTGCCCGCATTTTTCTCGGGGATGGCGGCAGCGGCGGGCTCGGGTTCGCGCTGGCGGTACTGTTCGGGCTCGGTCTGTTCGCCGGCCTCAGCCCTTGGTCGCTCTGGCTTCCACTGGGAACCTTCCTTGTAGACGCAGGCTTCACGTTGGCTGCCCGCATGCTCTCCGGCCAGCGTTGGTGGGAACCGCATGCGCAGCATGTCTACCAGCGATTGGCACGCCGGTTCGGTCATGCTCCCGTCACCTTGGGGTATGCAGTGTTCACCGGCATCGCGATTGCCTTATTCTTCCGGCTGCAAGCACTGCAGCCGAGGTGGGAGGCTGTTGGATCGATCGTCTGGCTGTTGGCTGCATCGACGATCTGGCTCCTCCTGCGCAAGGGATTGCGCGACCATTGACGGATCGATACATGACATCTTGGCGTGACCGCTTTACCCGTTCCATGCCCAAAGTCGCGGTGGTTTGCCACGACCTGCTGATGGTGTGGATCTGCTGGCAGCTGCTGCATGCCGGCCGCTATTCGATGCTGCGCGACGCGCCCGACCTGCCCATGTGGGACTGGCGCACCGCCGTGGTGTTGGTCGCGCAGGGCCTGGTGTTCTGGCGCGTGGGCCTGTACCGGGGCCTGTGGCGCTTCGCCAGCGTTCCCGACCTCTGGAACATCTTCAAGGCCAGCTTCCTGGGCATGGTGGCCATCGTGCTGGCGCTGGCGGTGGACCGCTTCCAGGGCGTGCCGATGTCGGTGCTGGTGGTGTATCCGTTCGCGCTTTCCGCGCTGCTGGGCACGCCGCGCCTGCTGTACCGCGCCTGGCGCGATTACCAGATCGCGCACTCGGCCGATGTCAATCAGCGCGTGCTGATTCTTGGCGCCGGCCGTGCCGCCGAAGCCCTGGTGCGTGACCTGCGCCGCACCGGGGCCTTCCTGCCGGTCGGTTTCCTCGACGATGCCAGCCAGCTGCATGGCGCCAACATCCAGGGCCTGCCGGTGCTGGGGTCGATCGCCAGCGCGCCGTCGATCGCCCGCGAGACGGCGGCCAAGCTGATCATCATCGCCATTCCCTCGCTCGACGCTCCCGGGCTGCAACGCGTGGTGGCAATCTGCGAGAGCACGGGCCTGCCGTTCCGCATGGTGCCCAAGCTCACCAGCGTGCTCGAGGGGCGCTCGCTGCCCGGCGAGCTGCGCGAAGTGGCCATCGAGGACCTGCTGAACCGCAAGCCGGTGACGCCGGACTGGAAGCTCGTACGCAGCTGGCTGACTGGAAAGACCGTGCTGGTCACCGGCGCCGGCGGTTCGATCGGATCGGAAGTCTGCCGCCAGGTCTCCCGCCATGGCGCGCGGCGTGTCGTGCTGCTGGAAGTGGACGAGCTGGCGCTGCTCACCATCGATTCGGACCTGCGTCGCCTGTTCCCGGACGTGGAAGTCGTGCGGGTGCTTGGCGATTGCGGCGACCCGGCGGTGATGCGTTATGCGCTGGAAAGCGCCAGCCCGGACGCGGTCTTCCATGCCGCGGCCTACAAGCAGGTGCCGCTGCTGGAAGGGCAGTTGCGCGAGGCCGTGCGCAACAACGTGCTGGCGACCCACAACGTCGCCACCAGCTGCATGCAGGCCGGCGTGGGCACCTTCCTGTTCATTTCCACCGACAAGGCGGTCGAGCCGGTCAACGTGCTGGGCGCCACCAAGCGCTACGCCGAGATGATCTGCCAGAGCCTGGATGCGCGGAACGCGACCACGCGCTTCGTGACCGTGCGCTTCGGCAACGTGCTCGATTCGGCCGGCAGCGTGGTGCCGCTGTTCCGCGAACAGATCCGCCAGGGCGGGCCGGTCACCGTGACCCACCCGGAAGTGACGCGTTACTTCATGACCATCCCGGAGGCCTGCCAGCTCATCGTGCAGGCTGCCGCATCGGCTTCGCATGGTGCGATCTATACGCTGGACATGGGCGAGCCGGTGCCGATTCGCCTGCTCGCCGAACAGATGATCCGCCTGGCCGGCAAACAGCCCGGGCAGGAAGTGGCGATCGTCTACACCGGGCTGCGTCCGGGCGAGAAGCTCCACGAAACGCTTTTCTACGCCGACGAGAACTACCGGCCGACGCTGCACCCGAAGATCCTGGAGGCCGATGCGCGGCAGTTCCCGCAGGAGCAGGTGCTGCAGCACGTCGCCCGTCTGCGCGAGGCGGTGGACCGCTACGACATGGACGCCATGGAGGCGATCCTGGGCAACTTCCTTCCCGATTTCTCGGCCGCGCGTGACACCGAAGGCGAGCGCTCGGCCACTGTGGTTCCTTTCCCCGCACGCGAGGTCAGAAGAATTTGATGAACAAGCGCATCCGCAAGGCCGTATTCCCGGTGGCAGGCCTTGGCACCCGGTTCCTGCCGGCGACCAAGACGGTTCCCAAGGAAATGCTGCCGATCATCGATCGGCCGTTGATCCAGTACGCGGTCGACGAGGCCATCGAGGCCGGTTGCGATACCCTGATCTTCGTCACCAACCGCTACAAGCATGCGGTGGCTGATTATTTCGACAAGGCCTACGAGCTGGAACAGAAGCTCGAGCGCGCCGGCAAGAACGAGCAGCTGGAACTGGTGCGCCATGTGCTGCCCAACGGCGTGCGCGCGGTGTTCGTCACCCAGGCCGAAGCGCTGGGCCTGGGCCACGCGGTGCTGTGCGCCAAGCCGATCGTTGGCGACGAGCCCTTTGCAGTGCTGCTGCCGGACGACCTGATGTGGAATCGGGGCCCGGGCGCCTTGAAGCAGATGGCCGATGTCGCCGAGCAGACCGGCGGCAGCGTGATCGCCGTGGAGGACGTGCCGCACGAGAAGACCGCCAGCTACGGCATCGTGGCCACCGAGGCGTTCGACGGCAGCCGTGGCCGCATCAACGCCATTGTCGAGAAGCCCAAGCCGGAAGTGGCGCCGAGCAACCTGGCCGTGGTCGGCCGCTACGTCCTCAGCCCGCGCATCTTCGACCTGCTGGAGAACGTCAAGCCGGGCGCCGGTGGCGAAATCCAGCTGACCGATGCGATTGCCGAGCTGCTCAAGACCGAGCAGGTCGATGCCTACCGTTTCCAGGGCCGTCGCTTCGACTGCGGCGCGCACCTGGGCTTGATCGAGGCGACCATCCACTTCGCGCTCGAGCACGAGAAGCTGCGTGGCCCGGCCCGCGATGCCCTGCGCGCGGCGCTGGAGAGTACGGCCGCCTGAGGCAGCAACCAACTGGCATCACCGACAAGGCGGCGCGCGAGCGCCGCCTTTTTTTGTCCTCCGAAGGCACGGATACGGGCCATCCGGCGAGCGGCGGGCGAGGGCAGGCTAGAATCCCCACATGAGCGCCCCTGCCGATACCCACCAGTTGGTCAACGTCGTCGCGCTGCTAGGCGCGGCGGTAGTGGTCATTCCCATCTTCCGCAAGCTGGGCCTGGGCTCCGTGCTGGGCTACCTGGCCGCAGGCCTAGTCATCGGCCCGTTCGGGTTCGGCTGGTTCAACGACCCGCAATCCATCCTGCACGTGGCCGAGTTGGGCGTGGTGATGTTCCTGTTCGTCATCGGCCTGGAGATGCGGCCCTCGCACCTGTGGAGCCTGCGCCGCGAAATCTTCGGGCTGGGCACGCTGCAGATCGCCGTCTGCGCGGCCGGCCTGACGCTGCTGGGCATGTACGTGCTGGGCCTGCGCGCGCCGGTGGCCTTCATCGGCGCAGCGGGTTTCGTGTTGACCTCCACGGCCGTGGTGATGCAGCTGCTGTCCGAACGCGGGGACCTCACTTTGCCGCCGGGCCAGAAGATCGTCTCGATCCTGCTGTTCGAGGATTTGCTCATCGTGCCGTTGCTGGCGATCGTCGCGTTGATGGCACCGGCCGGCATGGAGGTTCCCCCGGCCGAGCGCTGGAAGGCCATTGCCATCGGTGCCGGTTGCATCATCGGCCTGCTTGCCGCGGGCCGCTGGCTGCTCAATCCGTTGTTCCGCGTCCTGGCGCAGGCCGGCGCCCGCGAGGTGATGACCGCTGCCGCGCTGCTGGTGGTGCTCGGCGCGGCCCTGCTGATGCAGCTGGGCGGCTTGTCCATGGCGATGGGCGCGTTCCTGGCCGGCGTGCTGTTGTCCGAGTCCACGTTCCGGCACCAGATCGAGGCCGACATCGAGCCCTTCCGCGGCATCCTGCTCGGCCTGTTCTTCCTCGGCGTGGGCATGGCGCTGGACGTGTCGGTGGTGATGCAGGACTGGCGCTTCATCGCGATGGGCGTGCTCACGCTGATGCTGGGCAAGGCCGTGTGCATCTACGTCGTGGCACGCGTGACCGGCAGCGACCACCACCAGGCGATCGACCGCGGGGTGCTGATGGCGCAGGGTGGCGAGTTTGCCTTCGTGCTGTTCGGTGCCGCCGCGGCGGTCGGGGTCATCGATGCGCGGGTCAATGCGAGCCTTACCGCCATCGTCGTGCTGTCCATGGCGCTGACGCCCCTGTTTGTGCTGTTGCAGCGACGCCTGACCCCGGCAGCGAAGCCCTCGCTGGAGGGCATCGAAACGGTCTCGGGGCAAAGCGCGAGCGTGCTGGTGATCGGCTTCGGCCGCTTTGGACAGGTGGCCAGCCAGTCGTTGCTGGCGCGCGATGTCGACGTGACCATCATCGACAACGACATCGACATGATCCGCAGCGCCGAGGAGTTCGGCTTCAAGATCTACTACGGCGACGGCACGCGACTGGACGTGCTGCGGGCCTCCGGTGCCGGCACCGCCCGCGCGATCGCCGTGTGCACCGACCGCAAGGAGGCCACCGACCGCATCGTCGAACTGGTGCGCGACGAGTTCCCGCAAGCCCGGCTGCTGGTGCGCTCGTACGACCGCGAACACTCGCTGGGCCTGATCCACGCCGGCGTGGATTTCCAGATTCGCGAGACCTTCGAATCAGCCGTGCAGTTCGGCAGCGCCGCGCTGATCGAGCTGGGCGTGGACGAAGACGAGGCGGCGACCATTGCCGAGGAAATCCGCAAGCGCGACGCGGAACGTTTCGAGCTGGAGATGGCAGGCGGCAACCTGATGGCCGGTGCGAAGATGGTCTTCGGCAACCAGCCAGGCGTACCGCGGCCGACGCCGTTCACCCCGCCCAAGCGCCGCAGCCGCACGCTCAATCCGGAAGAAGTGCCGGCCGACACCGTGGACGACGACGCCGGCTGATCACCCCTTCGGGTGGGCCGCCTGCGCCTGGGCGAACGCGGCCAGCTGTTCGGGCGTGGCCTCGCGCTGGTGCTGCCGCTTCCATTCCTCGAAGGGCATGCCGTAGATCGCTTCGCGCGCCTGCGCCTTGTCCATCGGCACGCCTGCCTCGTCGGCGGCCTCGCGGTACCAGTCGGCCAGGCAGTTGCGGCAGAAGCCGGCCAGGATCATCAGGTCGATGTTCTGCACGTCCGCGCGTTCGTGGTTCAGATGGCGGAGCAGGCGGCGGAAGGCAGCAGCCTCGAGCGCGGTGGTGTCGTTCATGGCGGAATCGGGGACAATAGACGGCCCCCGACTTTACACCGCCGCCCATGACCGCCTCCGTGCCCGCCACCGCCACCCAGGCCCGCATCCTCGACGGCCGGCGCATCGCCGAGGAACTGTTGGACCAGCTCAAGGCGCGGGTGGACGCGCGACTGGCCGCCGGTGGCGCGCGGCCCGGCCTGGCGGTGGTGCTGGTGGGCGGCGACCCGGCCTCGGCCGTGTACGTGCGCAACAAGCGTCGCGCCGCCGAGAAGGTGGGCATCGAGGCGTTCGACTACGACCTGCCGGCCGGCACCAGCGAGGCCGAGCTGAGCCGCCTGATCGACCAGCTCAATGCAGACCCGAAGATCCACGGCATCCTGATCCAGCTGCCGCTGCCGGGCATCCCGGACGCGAACCGGCTGATCCAGCGCATCGACCCGCGCAAGGACGTCGATGGCTTCCACCCGCAGAACGTGGGCCACCTCGCGCTGCGCGAATTCGGCCTGCGCCCGTGCACGCCGCGCGGCATCGTGACCCTGCTCAGCCATACCGACCAGCCGGTGCGCGGCCGCAACGCGACGATCGTCGGTGTCAGCAATCATGTCGGCCGGCCCATGGGCCTGGAGCTGCTGATCGCCGGCTGCACCGTGACCAGCTGCCACAAGTTCACCCCGCCGGACGTGCTGGAAGCGGCCGTGCGCAACGCCCACATCCTGGTCGTGGCGGTGGGCCGCCCCGGGCTGATCCCGGGCGAGTGGGTCAAGCCGGGCGCGGTGGTCATCGACGTGGGCATCAACCGCCTGGACGACGGCCGGCTGGTGGGCGATGTCGGCTTCGAGGCGGCGGCCGCCCGCGCCAGCTGGATCACCCCCGTGCCGGGCGGCGTAGGCCCGATGACGGTGGCCACGCTGATGCAGAACACCCTCGAGGCGGCCGACGCGGCGGGCTGAACCGCTCCCGGCGCGTGGGTGCGACGTAACGCTGCATTGCGCCGGCAGCCACCTGGACGGGTGTCAACGGCGCGTGTTTCAGGGTAAAATGTCGCGCTTCTCCTAGAACACTCGGGTCCGCCGATGCTGCGCATCCAGGCTGAAGCTCTCACGTACGACGACGTTTCGCTCGTCCCCGCCCACTCGACCGTCCTGCCGAAGGACGTCAGCCTGGAAACCCGGCTGACGCGCAACCTGCGGCTGAAGCTGCCGATCGTCTCGGCCGCCATGGACACGGTGACCGAAGCCCGCCTGGCCATCGCCATGGCCCAGATGGGCGGCATCGGCATCATCCACAAGAACCTGACGGTGGAGCAGCAGGCGGCCGAAGTCGCCTCGGTCAAGAAGTACGAATCGGGCGTGATCCGCGACCCGATCACCGTCGGCCCGGAAACCACCATTCGCGACGTGCTCGCGCTGACCCGCGCGCGCAACATCTCCGGCGTGCCGGTGGTGGATGGCGGCCAGCTGGTCGGCATCGTCACCCACCGCGACATGCGCTTCGAGACCGAGCTGGACGATCCGGTCCGCCACATCATGACCAAGAAGGATCGCCTGATCACGGTCAAGGAAGGCGAGGCCTCCGAGGAAGTGCTCAAGCTCCTGCACAAGAACCGCATCGAGAAGGTGCTGGTCGTCAACGACGACTTCGCGCTGCGCGGCTTGATCACGGTGAAGGACATCCAGAAGAAGTCCGACTACCCGAATGCCGCCAAGGACGCCGCGACCCGCTTGCTGGTCGGCGCCGCGGTCGGCGTGGGCGGCGACACCGAGCGTCGCATCGAGGCGCTGGCCGCCGCGGGCGTGGACGTGATCATCGTGGACACCGCGCACGGCCACTCGCAGGGCGTGCTCGACCGTGTGGCCTGGGCCAAAAAGCAGTTCCCGCAGTTGCAGGTCATCGGCGGCAACATCGTCACCGGCGATGCCGCGCTGGCGCTGATGGATGCCGGTGCCGACGCGGTGAAGGTCGGCGTGGGCCCGGGCTCGATCTGCACCACCCGCGTGGTCGCCGGTGTCGGCGTGCCGCAGATCACTGCGGTGGACATGGTGGCCGAGGCGCTGCAGGAGCGCATCCCGCTGATCGCCGACGGTGGCATCCGCTACTCCGGCGACATCGGCAAGGCGCTGGCCGCCGGTGCCTCCACGGTGATGATCGGTGGCCTGTTCGCCGGCACCGAGGAAGCGCCGGGCGAAGTGGAGCTGTTCCAGGGCCGCAGCTACAAGAGCTACCGTGGCATGGGTTCGCTGGCGGCGATGGAGAAGGGGTCCAAGGACCGCTACTTCCAGGACGCTTCGGATGCCGACAAGCTGGTGCCGGAAGGCATCGAGGGCCGCGTGCCGTACCGCGGTCCGGTCAGCAGCATCGTCCACCAGTTGGTGGGTGGCCTGCGCGCGACCATGGGCTATGTCGGCTGCGCGACCATCGAGGAGATGCGCAGCAAGCCGAAGTTCGTGAAGATCACAGGCGCCGGCCAGCGTGAGAGCCACGTCCACGACGTGCAGATCACCAAGGAACCGCCGAACTACCGCGCAGGTTGATGCGGCAAGCGAAAGAGGGAGACGGCAGCGTTTCCCTCTTTTCGCATCCGCGCCCCGATTTCCGTATTCCGATAACGCTTCCGGCCCCATGACCAACATCCACAACGACAAGATCCTCATCCTCGATTTCGGCGCGCAGTACACGCAGCTGATCGCCCGCCGCATCCGCGAGTTGGGCGTGTATTGCGAAATCTGGGCATGGGACCACGATCCGGCCGAAATCGCCGCTTATGGCGCCAAGGGCATCATCCTGTCCGGCGGCCCGGAATCGACCACGTTGCCGGGCGCGCCCGCCGCTCCGCAGGAAGTGTTCGATTCGGGATTGCCGCTGCTGGGCATCTGCTACGGCATGCAGACCATGGCCGCGCAGCTCGGCGGTGCGACCGAAGCGGCGGACCAGCGCGAGTTCGGCCATGCCGAAGTCGAGGTGGTGCACGCCGACGCGCTGTTCTCCGGCCTGAGCGACCACGGCGGCGCGCCGCGTTTGAACGTGTGGATGAGCCACGGTGACCACGTCTCCCAGGCGCCGCCGGGCTTCACCATCACGGCCGTCACCGATCGCATTCCGGTCGCTGCGTTCGCCAACGAAGACAAGCGCTGGTACGGCGTGCAGTTCCACCCGGAAGTGACCCACACGCTGCAGGGCCAGGCGCTGCTGCGCCGCTTCGTCGTGGATGTGTGCGGCTGCGCCACGCTGTGGACGGCGGCCAACATCATCGACGACCAGATCGCCCGCGTACGCGAGCAGGTCGGCGGCGACGAGGTGATCCTGGGCCTGTCCGGCGGCGTGGATTCCTCGGTGGTGGCTGCGCTGTTGCACAAGGCGATCGGCGAGCAGCTGACCTGCGTGTTCGTCGACACCGGCCTGCTGCGCTGGCAGGAAGGCGACCAGGTGATGGCGATGTTCGCCGAGCACATGGGCGTGAAGGTCGTGCGCGTCAACGCGGCGGACCGTTACTTCAAGGCGCTGGAAGGCGTCAGCGACCCGGAAGCCAAGCGCAAGATCATCGGCAACCTGTTCGTCGAGATCTTCGAGGAAGAGTCGAACAAGCTGAAGAACGCCAAGTGGCTGGCGCAGGGCACGATCTACCCGGACGTGATCGAGTCGGCCGGCAGCAAGACCGGCAAGGCGCACGTCATCAAGAGCCACCACAACGTGGGCGGCTTGCCGGAGCACATGAAGCTTGGCCTGGTCGAGCCGCTGCGCGAGCTGTTCAAGGACGAGGTGCGTCGCCTGGGTGTCGAGCTGGGCCTGCCGCGCACGATGGTGTATCGCCATCCCTTCCCGGGCCCCGGCCTGGGCGTGCGCATCCTGGGCGAAGTGAAGCCGGAGTACGCCGAACTGCTGGCGCGCGCCGATGCGATCTTCATCGACGAACTGCGCAAGGCCGACCTGTACGACAAGACCAGCCAGGCATTCGCGGTGTTCCTGCCGGTGAAGTCGGTGGGCGTGGTGGGCGACGCGCGCGCCTACGAGTGGGTGATCGCGCTGCGTGCGGTGGAAACCATCGACTTCATGACCGCGTACTGGGCGCACCTGCCGTACGAGTTCCTGGGGACGGTGAGTAACCGCATCATCAACGAGCTGCGTGGCGTGTCGCGCGTGGTGTACGACATCTCGGGCAAGCCGCCGGCGACGATCGAGTGGGAGTGAGGCAATAAGAAAGGGCGCCGCAAGGCGCCCTTCGTCATTTCACGGCCTTGTTGCGTCCGCTTGACATGCAGGCATTTGCCTGCATATAGTCCGTCCCACCCACCACCGCATCGAATGGACGCCGACAAGGTTTTCAAGGCACTGGGAGATCCCACCCGCCGCCGCGTGCTGGACCTGCTGTGCGAGCGCAACGGCCAGACCCTCGGCCAGTTGTGCGAGCACCTGGACATGGCGCGGCAATCGGTAACCCAGCACATCGGGATCCTCGAAGACGCCCACTTGGTGAGCGCGGTGCGCCGCGGCCGCGAGAAGCTGCATTTCATCAACCCCGTGCCGCTGCACGAGGTCTACGAACGGTGGGTGCGCAAATTCGAACAGCAGCGCCTGAGCCTGCTGCATGACCTGAAACAGGAACTCGAAGGAACGTGACCATGAATCCCGAGAAGATCAGTTTCGTCTACGTCACCTATATCCGCTCCACACCCGACAAGGTGTTCGACGCCATTACCCGGCCCGAGATCGCGCGCCGTTACTGGGGCCATGAGAATGTGTCGGACTGGCAGCCCGGCGCTGATTGGCAGCACGTGCGCGACGACGCGCAGCGCACGGTGCAACTGGTCGGCAAGGTGGTGGAGCATTCGCCGCCGTCGCGGCTGGTCATTACCTGGGCCAACGCGTCGCAGGCGGAGGATCCGCAGGCCTACAGCCGCGTCGCCTTCGACATCGTGCCGTATGAGGACATGGTGCGGCTCACGGTCACCCACAGCGAACTGGAAGCCGGCAGTGGCATGGCCAAGGGCATCCAGCAGGGCTGGCCGATCGTCCTGTCGAGCCTGAAGTCGCTGCTGGAAACCGGGCAGGGCATGGATGTATTCGCCAAGCCCAAGGCTGCCTGAGGCGGACGGACGCGCCCACTGTCCCGCGCTCGGATCGTGCGGGACAGTGCTTGTTTGCCGTCAACGCAGGTAACGGGCAGGCACTTCACTACGCGAAAGATTCGGCGCCATCGCCAGTCGCGCCTGTTGCATGGCCAGGAACTGGCCTTCATCGGGCAGGGGTGGGATGGTCACCGTCTCGCCCCGGTCGAATCCCACCAGCGCGGCATCGACCATCGCATCTACTTCCATCAGGAAGCCCGGCGGGAACTCGTTCACGTCGCGGCCGGCCTTCTCCCAGATTTCCGTGCGCGTGGCGCCGGGCAGCACCGCCTGCACATGGACGCCGCGCGGACCGAGCTGCGCGGCCATGGCCTGGCTGAGGTTGAGCAGGTAGGCCTTGGTGCCGCTGTAGACGCCTTCGAACATCTCCGGCGCGAGTGCAAGCACCGAGGAGAGGTTGATGATGGCACCGGACCCGCGCTGCACGAACGACTTGGCCGCCGCAGCGGCGAGGCGGGTAGGGGCGGTGACGTTGAGCGCGATGATCCGCGCCAGTGCGTCCGGCCCGTTTTCCAGCAGGCTGCCTTTCAGCGACATGCCCGCGTTGTTGACGAGCAGGGTGACATCGCCTGATTGCAGGCGTTGTTCGATTCGCGCGAGGTCTTCTTCTTTCGTCAGGTCGGCCGGCGCAATCTCGACCGCCACATCGAACGTTTCGCGCAGGTGCGTGGCCAGTGCTTCCAATCGCTGTGTATCGCGTGCGACCAGCACCAGGGCGTATCCGCGCTTTGCCAGGCGCTCGGCATAGGTGGCGCCGATGCCGGCCGATGCGCCGGTGATGAGGGCAACTTGCTTGGAGGAGTTCATGAGGGCTCCGGGGTTCGAGAAGGGAGTGGCGGCTTACCGGTTCACATCCACCAGGGTCCGGCCCCTGGCCTTGCCTTGCCGCATCTCGGCGGCTGCGCCGAACACCTCGGCCAGCCCCACTTCGGTGATCGTCGTGGCCAGTTTCGCCAAGTCCAGGTGCTCGGCCAAGCGACGCCATGCCTCCACGCGCAGCGCGTGCGGCGCGTTGACCGAATCGATGCCGGCCAGCGTGACCCCGCGCAGGATGAAGGGCAATACCGTAGCGGGCAGATCCACACCGCCGACGAAGCCGCAGGTCGTCACCGTGCCGCGATACTTGGTCTGCGCCAGCACGTTGGCCAAGGTGCGCCCACCTACCGAGTCCACCGCGCCTGCCCAGCGCTCCGGTCCCACCGGCTTGTCTTCCGCCGACAGCTGCGCGCGATCCAGGATGTCCGTCGCACCCAGCTTGCGCAGGTAGTCGGCCTCGTCCGGCTTGCCGGTAGACGCCACCACGCGGTAGCCCAATGCGGCCAGCAGGACGATGGCGATGGAGCCCACGCCGCCGGAGGCGCCGGTCACCAGGATATCGCCGCGGTCGGGCGTCACGCCGCCGTGTTCGAGCGCAAGCACGCTCAGCATCGCGGTGAAGCCCGCCGTGCCGATCGCCATGGCATCGCGCGTGCTCAGCGGCGCGGGAAGCTTGATCAACCAATCGCCGGGCACGCGCGCACGCTGTGCGTAGCCGCCATGGTGTGTCTGGCTCAAGCCCCATCCGGTCGCCACGACCTTGTCGCCCGGCTGGTAACGCGGGTCTTGGGAATCCAGCACCGTGCCGGCGAAGTCGATGCCGGGCACCAGCGGGAATTTCTGGATGATCTGCGGGCCTGCCAGCGCCACCGCATCCTTGTAGTTGAGGGTCGACCACTCGACGGCGACCGTCACGCCGCCCTCGGACAACACGTTGTCTTCAAGCGTCTGGAGCGAGGCGTGGATCGCGCCGTCTTCGGCGCGGTTGGCGAGGATTGCACGGAATGACACGGCACCATTTCCTTCTTGGGGAAGCGGATGCGACTATAGGTCCGTACTGCGTTCGTCGTAAGAACGCACAATTATCGCTGGTACTATCAATTATGTGCCTATGGGCACCTGCCGAGCATCATCATGCGCCCGAAACGACTGGACCCCAAAAGCGGCTGTGCGGTGGAGCTGACGCTCTCGATCATCGGCGGCGTGTGGAAGCCGCTGCTGCTGTTCCATGTGTTGACCGGCAAGAAGCGTTTCATGGAGCTGACGCGGCTCATCCCCAGCGCCACCCAGCGCATGCTGACACTGCAGTTGCGCGAACTGGAGGCGGACGGATTGATCATTCGCCATGTGTATGCAGAAGTGCCACCGCGTGTGGAGTACGAGGCCACGCCGCTGGCGCGCACCCTCGCGCCGGTGATGCTCAGTCTCCGCGAATGGGGTGAGCGATATCGCGCGGACCAGCAGCACCTGCCGCCGATGGAAGCGCAGTGCGACGCCGCGCCGGCCGCCACGACGCGCAAGACGTCTTCGAAGCGTGTTCCAGAGGTTGCGAGCAGCCCCGCCGCACGCGGCTGATGCTCCGCAGTGCCATGGCGCCGCGCGCGTGTCTCAGCGCAGCTCGCATTTCATAGGGACGATGACCTCCCGCCGCCAGCTGAGGGCAGCTGCGACTGCCAACGCAGCCGCCATGATGATCGACGCTACAGAGAATCCGCTGGCGACTTGTTCCGCGCTCGCACCGTCGGGCACCATCGAGAAGAACACACCGCCCACCAGGGCGACCGACAGCGCGGCGCTGATTTGCAGCACGGCGCTCACGACTCCGGCCGCGAGCCCGGCCCACTTCGCTTCCACCTGGTCGACGTTGAGCCTTACAAGGGCCGGGTGCGCGATGCCTTGCCCAACGCCTATCAGGGCCAGAGGAACAGGTAGCCACAATGGCATGGCGAGTGCCACGAGGATCGCGGTGAGCGCCAGCCCGAATGCTTCCAGGCCCATGGCGAAAGCCGCCGTGCGCGCATGAAGCCATCGCGCGACCTGCGGGCCCCCCAAGGCGCCGCAGAGCAGTCCGATACCGACAGGCAGCACCGCGATACCCGCAGCCAAGGGGCTGCGCCCCAGCCCCGCTTGCTGGTAGACCGAAAAGGTCAGGAAGAAGGCCGCGAGTGCGTAGAAGAACAGGGTCGCCAAGAGGGTGCGCCGCAGGGTGCGCGATGAAAGCGCCGCGGGAGACACCAAGGGCGAGTCCCCCGAGTTTTCCCGCGCTTTCTGGTGGTGCCAGAAGGCCGCCAGCAGGATGGGCGCCAGGGCGAGAATGCCCAGGCTCCACAGCGGCCAGCCGCGCTCGCGCCCCTCGATGAGCGGGATCACCAGCGCAAGCAATCCCACCGCGAGCAGGGCCGCGCCGGCCATGTCCAGGCGATCTGGATGGGACGCCTTGCGCTCGGGAAGCAGGATGAGCGCCGCGGGAAGCGCGACGGCGATGACCGGGATGTTGACCAGGAAGACGCTGCGCCAGCCCAGGTTCCATGGATTCGTGGCGATCAGCAGGCCACCCAGGAGCTGGCCTGCTACCGAAGCGACTCCGAACGTCGCCCCGTACCAGCTGAGCGCACGATTCTTCTCGTTCGCCCGGTAGAGCGCGTGGATGAAGGCGAGCGACTGCGGTGCCATCACGGCAGCCGAGATTCCCTGCAACAACCTCCCCGCCACCAGCACATCGGCCGACGGGGCCAGCCCACACAGCGCAGAAGTCAGCCCGAAGCCGATCATTCCCGCCAGGAACGCTCGCTTTCGGCCAAATATGTCACCCAGCCGGCCACCCAGCACGAGCGTGACCGCATAGGCCGTCGCGTACACCGATACCACCAACTGGGACACGTCCGGCGAGGCATGCAGGTCCTGCCGAATGGCCGGCAGCGCTACATTGACGATGAAGAAGTCCAGGGGCGGCAGCAGCGTTCCCATGAGCAGCACGGCCAGAGCCAGCCAGCGCCTTGCGTCCGGGCTCCTCGGGTCCGAGCCTGCGAGTGATGCGTTCATCGGGAGAACCTTTTTCTGGAGAGCGTGGGCGAAGCGACACTCAGCCCGTTCCGGGGCCACGGTGCGTTCGCCGGTCATCGATGCGACTGGTCATTCATCGCCCGGCGGCTCTTGCAACCAGCCGCCCTGGCAAGGGCAGGCATGTTGCGACTCTCAGTATTGTTTGTGTACTGCCACTCCTGCATATTCCGCGTACATATTTGAACGGGTGGGCGGGGCGATGGAATGGAGCGACGTCAGGATCTTCCTCGCCGTCGCGCGCGCGGGCTCCTTGGGCGAAGCGGCGCGACGCCTGGGCGTGAGCCACCCCACGGTGGGCAGGCGGATCAAGGCGCTTGAAGAAGAAGCCGAGCAGCCGCTCTTCCGCCGGACCCGGGATGGCCTGGTGCTCACGGATGCGGGGGATGGCGTGCTGGCGCTGGCGGAGTCCATGGAAAGCGCGGCGCTGTCCATGGAGCGTCGCCTGGCGGGAAACCATGCAAGGCTCGAAGGAATCCTCCGGGTATCTTCAGCGGACTGGTTCGCAGCCTTCGTTCTTGCGCCCGTCTTCGTGGAGATGGGGCGGCTTCACCCGGCTGTGGTGCCTGAAGTCATCGCCAGCTATCGCCTCCTGGATCTTTCCCGTCGAGAGGCGGACGTTGCTTTTCGGATCGTGCCTTTCAGCGAGCCCGACATCGTCCAGCGCCGGCTGATGACAATGCACTATGGCGTGTATGCAACGGCGGAGGTGGTTGCGGCGGCGAAAGATGACCCAGCCTCCGTGGGGCTCATCCTGATGAATGCCGCGCAGAGCCATTTTCCTGACGTGGCCTGGCTCATCGAGAGATTTCCCGGGTCGCCGCGCGTGTTCACCAGCACCAGCCGCAGCGTGCAGGCACAGATGTGCCTGCGCGGGCGGGGTGTCGCGGTACTCCCGCGGCCGTTGGGCGATGGCACGGCGGGACTGCTGCGCATCGAGACCCTGGGCATGCCGCCGGCCAGGGACATCTGGGTGGGATACCACCAGGACCTCAGGCACATGGACCGGCTGAGAGCCATGCTGGACCTGGCGGACGAGATGTTGGGCAGCGCGGCGCCGGCCTAGTTGCCCATCGTGCCTGGAGCGGGGTGTGCGCGGAGGTGACGGGTTGCGGCGCGCATCTCCCACAAGCCGATGACCGCCAGCAGCACGGTGGTCGTCCAGCCCAAGGTCAGCAACTCGAAACGCGACGCCCACGGCGCCAACGCCACCAGCAGCAGCGCGGCCAGCAGGTGCGAGCGCGGCCACCGGCCATAAACCACGCGCTTGTACACCGCGCTGCCCAGCAGGTAGATCGCCGGGCCCGCCAGCAGCGCGCCGACCTGCCCGGCATCCGGGTGCCCATGCGGATGTGCGAGCACGAGGTCGTTGCCGACCGCGTTGACGATGATGCCGGCCACCAGGATCGCGTGGACGTAGTGGAATTGCGCGCCGAGCCGGCCCGGGTCGTCCGAAAGCGTGATGCGACGCGTCGCGGCATCACTGGATGTACCGAAGTAAAGCCACCACAGGGCGAGGGTTCCGAAGAAGGTCGCCGCCAGGGCGGAGAGGACATCGGCGCGCCATTGCGTGCTGTCGGCCAGGGTGGCGCCGCTGGCGAGCAGGGTTTCACCCAACGCCACGATCACGAACAGCTGGCAGCGCTCGGCGAGGTGCCCGCCTTCGATGGTCCACTCCGCGGTGCGCGAACGCCCGAGGACGGGCAGGGCAAAGCCGAACATCGGCGAGGTGTATTCGCATGCGATGGCCACGATCCACAGCCCCATCCGCCATGGCAGCGACGGCGCCAGCGCACCGGCGATCCAGAACACCGCCGCGATCCCCAGCCAGCCGACCATGCGGCTGTAGTTCGGGGCCAGCGCGTGCCCGCCACGCAGCAGCCAGCGCAGGTAGACGGTGCGCCCGAACTGGATTGCCACATAGCTGCCGGCAAACACCAGCGCGCGTTCGCCGAACGCTTCCGGAATCGCCGCGGCCATCAGCATCGCCAGCAGCATCATCGCGAACATCAGCCCGCGAATCGCCGGTTTGTCCGGGTCGAACCAGTTGCTGGCCCAACAGGTGTACTGCCAACCCAACCATACCGCGAACCAGACGATCAGCGTCTGCAACGCGCCGAGCGCATCGAGGTGATGCAGCAGCAGGTGGCTGACCTGCGTTACCGCGAACACGTAGACCAGGTCGAAGAACAGCTCGACATACGTGACCCGCGCGTGGTGCCCGTCGCGATGGCGCAGCAGGGCGTCGGCGGGCAGGGAAGCGGGCATCTTCGAAACTCCGGCCGGGGTCCAGGCCGGTACTGTAGCCAAAGGCAGCGGCTCAGTGCAGGAAGGTGTCGGTCAGCAGCTTGAGGTTGAGCGCGATGATCAGCGCCGCCATGCCCCACGCGATGCGCACCAGCCAGCGCGGGGCGACCAGTGCGCCCATCAGCTTGCGGTCCGACACGAAGCGCACCAGCGGCACCACCGCGAACGGCAGCTGCATCGAGAGGATCACCTGGCTCAGTACCAGCAGCCGCGCGGTACCTTCATCGCCATACAACGCGGTGACCACCACGACCGGCACGATGGCGATGCCGCGCGTGAGCAGCCGACGCATCCACGGCTTGAGCCGCAGGTGCAGGAAGCCTTCCATCACGATCTGTCCGGCCAGCGTGGCGGTGACCGTGGAGTTGATGCCCGAGGCAAGCAAGGCGACGGCGAACAGGGTGGAGGCCAGGCCAACACCGAGCATCGGGGCCAGCAGCTCGTAAGCCTGCTCGATCTCCTGCACGTCGAAGCGGCCGTTGGCATGGAACACTGCTGCTGCCAGGATCAGGATGGCCGCATTGATGCACAGCGCCAGCATCAGCGCCAGCGTGCTGTCGGTGACCGTCCAGCGCAGCGCCGAGCGGCGGCCCTCGTCGGTGCGCGGGAAAGCGCGCGTCTGCACGATGGACGAATGAAGGTAGAGGTTGTGCGGCATCACCGTGGCGCCGAGGATGCCGATGGCGATGTACAGGGCGGTGGGGTCCGTCACCACCTGCGCGCGGGGGATGAAGCCGCCCAGCACCTCGGCCACCGGCGGGGCGGCGAGCGCGATCTGCACGGCGAAGCACGCGAAGATGATCGCCAGCAGGGCGATGACGAACGCCTCCAGCGCGCGGAAGCCGCGGTTCATCAGGAATAGCACGATCACCACGTCTACCGCGGTGATCACCGCGCCCCACAGCAGCGGGATGCCGAACAGCAGCTTCAAGGCGATCGCGGTGCCGATCACTTCGGCCAGGTCGCAGGCGATGATCGCCGCCTCGCAGATGCCCCACAGCGCGAGATTCACCGGGCGCGAGTAGTTCGCGCGGCAGGCCTGCGCCAGGTCCAGGCCGCTGCCGATGCCCAGCCGCGCCGAGAGCGCCTGCAGCACGATGGCCATCACGTTGGAGAGCAGGATCACCGAAAGCAGCAGGTAACCGAAATGCGCGCCGCCGGCGATGTCGGTGGCCCAGTTGCCCGGGTCCATGTAGCCCACCGATACCATGTAGCCAGGGCCCAGGAACGCGAACAGCCGGTGCCACCAGCGCCCGCCGGTCGGCACCGGCACGCTGCGGTGCATCTCGCCCAGGCTCGGCGCGGCAGCGGGCCAGCGGGTCTTCACCGGGGTGGCGTCGTGGGACATCGGGCAGGCCGGAACGGGTACGGCCGCATCATATAGCAATCGCTATATTGTTGAGCATTGGCAATTTGAATCGTCATCATAGGCTGCGTGCCGCAAAATAGCGGGGCGGCGGATCGCCGCGCGCAGGACCGATGAATGGGCAAGACCGACAAACCCGCCGACCCCGCCCCCGCGCTGGTCGATGCACACGTGCACCTGGATCGCTTCCGCCAGGTCCGCGAAGCGCATCGCACCGAGCTGGTGGAGGACTACGTCGAGCTGATCTCCGACCTGCTGGTCGACGGCGGCGAGGCGCGGCAGGTCGACATCGCCGCACGCATGGGCGTGGCCCAACCCACGGTGGCCAAGATGCTCAAGCGGCTGGTCCGCGACGGCTGGGTCGTCCAGCGCCCCTATCGTGGCGTGTTCCTGACCCCGGCCGGCGAACAGCTGGCCGCCGAATGCCGGCAGCGCCACCAGACGGTCGAGCGTTTCCTGCTCGCCCTGGGCATCGACATCGATACCGCGCGGCGCGACGCCGAGGGCATCGAGCATCACGTGAGCGAGGCCACACTGGCGGCGTTCGAGGCGTTCGTTCGCCGCCAGGAAGGCCGGTGAACGCGGCGCCCGTGCACCCGCCCGGGCCGGAGGCCGATGCCTACTGGATGGCCGAGGCGCTGGCGCTGGCCGAGCGCGCCGAGCGCGAGTTCGACGAGATTCCCGTCGGTGCGGTCCTGGTCGGTCCCGACGGCGAGCGGCTGGGCGAGGGCTGGAACTACAACATCGCCAGTCACGACCCCAGCGCCCACGCCGAGATCATGGCGTTGCGGGAAGGCGGCAAGCGGCTGCGCAACCATCGCCTGGTCGGCTGCACGCTCTACGTGACGCTGGAGCCGTGCGCGATGTGCGCCATGGCGATCGTGCATGCGCGGGTGGCGCGCGTGGTGTACGCCGCCAGCGACCCCAAGACCGGCGCGGCGGGCAGCGTGTTCGACCTGCTCGCCGACCCGCGCCACAACCATCGCGTGCAGGTGGATCGCGGCGTCCTGGCCGATGAAGCGAGCCGCCGGCTCACCAATTATTTCCGCGCCAAGCGGGGCAAGCCGGCGCTGTGACCGCAAGCGGAAGTTGCGGGGTATGATGCAGTTCTCACTACGAGACTGCACGGAAGGAACATGGCGGCAATCACGGCGGGCAATGACCGGTTGATCTGGATCGATCTGGAGATGACCGGGCTGGATACGGATCGCGACTCCATCATCGAGATCGCCACCGTCGTCACCGACGCCCAGCTCAACGTGCTTGCCGAAGGTCCCGAGTACGCCATCGCCCACCCGCTGGCCACGCTGGAAGCGATGGACGAGTGGAACCGCAACCAGCACCGTCGTTCCGGTTTGTGGCAGCGCGTGCTCGACAGCGAGATCACGCTGGGCCAGGCCGAAGCGCAGACCATCGCCTTCCTGCAGCAATGGATCAGTGCGGGCGCCTCGCCGATGTGCGGCAATTCGATCTGCCAGGACCGCCGCTTCCTGCACCGGCAGATGCCGCGCCTGGAGCGCTACTTCCATTACCGCAACCTCGACGTGTCCACGATCAAGGAACTGGCGCGCCGGTGGTCGCCGCAGGTGCTGGCGGGCGTGGCGAAGACCTCCAACCACACCGCGCTGAGCGACGTGCACGATTCGATCGACGAACTGCGCCACTATCGCCGTTTCATGGGCGAACTGGCCGGCCTGCCGGGCGAGCGGTAAGCCCGTGGCGCCGGGACATCCCGCGCGCCAGGCATGGGATGTCCCTGTAGGAGCGGCTTCAGCCGCGACCCCTGAACCCCTCAACTGCCCTGGGGTGCATCGCGCACCAGCGCCTTCAGGTCGATCTGCTTGCCGTCGCCGCCATGCAGGTACAGGTGCATGTCCTGCTGCGGATAGGGGATATTGATCCCGGCCTTGTCGAAGGCGCCCTTGATCTGCTCCAGCAGCGTGACCTTGACGCCAAACCAGTCGCCAGCCTTCACGAAGCAACGGATGCCCAGGTTCACGGAGTTGGTCGCCAGCTCGTAGACCACCACGTCGGCGGCCGGCTGCTGCAACACGCGCGAATCGGCCCTCATCAGGCCCATGACGATCTCGCGCGCCTGCGCGATGTCGTCCTCGTAGCCGATGCCCACGACCAGCTCGACACGGCGATTCGGCTGCGCGGTGAGGTTGATGATCGGGGCGGCGGTGATCAGGTTGTTGGGGATCGTGAAGCGCTGCAGGTCCGCGCCGTTGAGCACGGTCTGGAAGATGCGCACGGATTCCACGGTGCCGGTCTGTCCGGCCACCGTCACCACGTCACCGACATGGAATGGACGCAGCGTCACCAGCATCACACCGGAAGCGATGTTGGACAGCGAATCCTTCAGTGCCAGGCCAATGGCCAGGCCGGCGGTGCCCAGCACGGCCAGCAGCGGCGAAATGGGCACGCCCAACGTGTTGATCGCCAGGACCACCACGATGATCAGCGAACCGATGTAGGCGACGTTACGAAGAAAACTGCCCAGCATCGGATCGGCGCCGATACGCGTCGTGGCCCGTGGCACGGCATTGGCAAGGCGCTTGGCCAGCCAGAGTCCAACGAGCAGGACGATGAGCGCTGAAAGGGCAGGCACGCCATAGGTTTCCAGCAGGCGTTCCCAGTTCAACTGTTGGAACCAGGTCGAGGGAACGAGCGGGGCGACCGGGGTCGCGGGGACGGCGGCTTGGGTCATCGTGCATATTCTCCTGTCGCGAAAAACACGAAGCCCCGCAGGGCGGGGCTTGCGTGAGGCCAATGTAACGGCCGGTGGATCAACGTGACGTCAGGCCGTGGCGGCCTTCAGCTTGGCCAGGCGCAGCCACGTATCGACGACGGTATCGGGATTGAGCGATACCGACTCGATGCCTTCCTGCATCAGCCACTCCGCCAGGTCCGGATGGTCCGACGGGCCCTGGCCGCAGATGCCGACGTACTTGCCCTTGGCGCGCGCGGCCTTGATCGCCATCGACAGCAGCTTCTTCACCGCCGGGTTCCGCTCGTCGAACAGGTGAGCGACGATCGACGAATCACGGTCCAGGCCGAGCGTGAGCTGGGTGAGGTCGTTGGAGCCGATCGAGAAGCCGTCGAAGATCTCCAGGAATTCGTCGGCGAGCAGCGCGTTGGACGGCACCTCGCACATCATGATGATCTTCAGGCCGTTCTCGCCCTGCCTGAGGCCGTTCTTTTCCAGCACCTCCACCACCTTGCGGCCTTCCTCCAGCGTGCGCACGAACGGGATCATCACCCAGAGGTTGTCCAGGCCCATCTCGTTGCGCACCTTCAGCACCGCGCGGCATTCCAGCGCGAAGGCGGCCGAGAACGAAGGATCGACATAGCGGCTGGCGCCACGGAAGCCGATCATCGGGTTCTCTTCATGCGGCTCGTAACGGCTGCCGCCGACCAGGTTGGCGTACTCGTTGGACTTGAAGTCCGACAGGCGCACGATCACCGTGTTCGGCGCCACCGAGGCGGTCAGCGTGGCGATGCCCTCGGCCAGGCGGTTGACGTAGAAGTCCACCGGGTCGCCGTAGCCCGCGATCTTCGCGTCGATCTTCTTCTTCGTCTCGGCGTCCTGCTTGTCGTACTCCAGCAGCGCGTTGGGATGGATGCCGATGTGGCTGGCGATGATCATCTCCAGGCGCGCCAGGCCGATGCCGGCGTTGGGCAGCTGGCCGAAATCGAACGCGCGCTCCGGGTTGGCGACGTTCATCATGATCTTCAGCGGCGCCGGCGGCATGTTGCCCAGGTCGGTGGTGGTGCGTTCGAACGCCAGCTTGCCGGCGTAGATGTAGCCGGTATCGCCCTCGGCGCAGCTCACGGTGACCTCGGTGCCGTCCTGGATCAGCTCCAGCGCGTTGCCGGTGCCGACCACCGCCGGAACGCCGAGTTCGCGCGCGATGATCGCCGCGTGGCAGGTGCGCCCGCCACGGTTGGTGACGATGGCGCTGGCACGCTTCATCACCGGCTCCCAGTCGGGGTCGGTCATGTCGGCCACGAGCACGTCGCCCGGCTGCACGCGGTTCATGTCATCGAGCGAACGCACCACGCGGGCCACGCCGGCACCGATCTTCTGGCCGATGGCCCGACCCTCGGCCAGCACTTCGCCACGCTCCGACAGCGCGTAGCGCTCGATCTGGGTGGCATGGCTGCGCGATTTCACCGTCTCCGGGCGCGCCTGCACGATGAACAGCTTGCCGCTCACGCCGTCCTTGGCCCACTCGATGTCCATCGGGCGGCCGTAGTGCTTTTCGATCACCAGCGCCTGCTTGGACAGTTCCTGCACGTCCTCGTCGCTGATGGAGAACTTCCCGCGCAGCTCGGCCGGCGTGTCCTCGGTGCGCACGCGCTCGCCGGGCTTGTCGGAGTAGACCATGCGGATCGCCTTGCTGCCGAGCGTGCGGCGCAGGATCGCCGGCTTGCCGGCCTGCAGGGTGGGCTTGTAGACGTAGAACTCGTCCGGGTTCACCGCGCCCTGCACGACCATCTCGCCCAGGCCCAGGCTGGCGGTGACGAACACCACGTCGCGGAAGCCCGATTCGGTGTCCAGGGTGAACAGCACGCCGGAGGCGCCGACGTCGGAGCGCACCATCAACTGCACGCCGGCGGAGAGGAACACGTCCTCGTGCTTGAAGCCGTGGTGCACGCGGTAGGCGATGGCGCGGTCGTTGTAGAGGCTGGCGAAGACTTCCTTGACCTTGTGCACCACGTCCTCGGCGCCGGTCACGTTGAGGAAGGTTTCCTGCTGGCCGGCGAAGGAGGCGTCGGGAAGGTCTTCGGCGGTGGCCGAGGAGCGCACCGCCACCGCCACTTCGCCGCCGCCGTTCTCGGCGCACAGCTGCGCGTAGGCGTCGCGGATGTCCTTGTCCAGGTCCGGCTGCAAGGGCGCATCGATGACCCAGCCGCGGATCTCGCGGCCCGCCACGGTCAGGGCGTTCACGTCCTCCACGTCCAGCGTGGCCAGCTTGTCGAAGATGCGCTTGGAGAGGTCGTTGTGCGCGATGAAGGCCTTGAAGGCTTCCGCGGTGGTGGCATAGCCGCCGGGGACCGAGACCCCCAGGCCGGCCAGGTGGCCGATCATTTCGCCCAGCGAAGAGTTCTTGCCACCCACGCGGGCCAGGTCGGCCAGGCGCAGCTCATGCAACCACAGGATATTCTCGTTCAAGCGCGATGCTCCGTATGGCCATCGCCCGAGCGGGCTGCATGGCCGCGTCCGTAGGAAGAAGCCACTATGATGCAGCGCGCAAGCAATCCCGCACAAGGTTGCGGATTTGCGATAAACCCGTTCCATACCCGCGAGTGAAGCCCATGTCCACGTCCCGGCCGGTGTTCTACGTATCCGATGGAACCGGTATCACCGCTGAAACCATTGGGCATAGCCTGCTCACCCAGTTCAGCGGTTTCAGCTTCGTCACCGACCGCCTTTCGTTCATCGACGATCCAGACAAGGCACGCGAGGCCTGCCAGCGGATCGTGACTGCCGGGGAGCGCTACCAGGCGCGGCCGATCGTGGTGAACTCCTGCGTGGACCCGCAGCTGAGCCTGATCCTGGCCGAGAGCGGGGCGTTGATGCTGGACGTGTTCGCCCCCTTCATCGAGCCGCTGGAGCGCGAGCTCAACAGCCCGCGCCATTCGCGGGTAGGCCGCGCGCACGGCATGGTCGATTTCGAGACCTACCACCGCCGCATCAACGCGATGAACTTCGCGCTCAGCCACGACGACGGGGTGGCGCTGGACTACGACGAGGCCGACGTGATCCTGGTGGCGGTGTCGCGCGCCGGCAAGACGCCGACGTGCATCTACCTGGCATTGCACTACGGGGTGAAGGCGGCGAACTACCCGCTCACCGACGAGGACCTGGAATCGGACCGCCTGCCACCGCGGCTGCGCGCATACCGGCGCAAGCTGTTCGGCCTGACCATCGACCCGGATCGCCTGCAGCAGATCCGCCAGGAACGTCGGCCCAATTCGCGGTACTCCGCGCCGGAGACCTGCCGCCGCGAGGTCGCGGCCGCCGAGCAGATGTTCCAGATGGAGCGGATTCCGACCCTGAGCACCACGCACACCTCCATCGAGGAGATTTCCAGCAAGGTGCTGACCACGTTCGGGCTGCAGCGCGAGATGTTCTAGCGCGGGCCGGGCAGGGCGTCGGGGAGCCTCCAAGATAGGGGCGCGGCGGCTGCTTTTCAATGCTGCCGCTGTTGCGGCGCAGCGTGTAGGATCGCCCCATGCCGCACGTCCATGCCCGCCACGAACGCATCCCCCGGTTGAGCCGTTTCGGCTGGCTGATGGGGCTGTACGCGGAGAACTACGTCCACCTCACCCGGCTGTTCGCCCCGGCCGACCTAGCCACCGGCAGCTACCTGTCCAGCGTCGGCGATGGCCTGGACCTGCGGCTGGAAGTGCTCGAGCGCCACCCGTACACGGTGGAGCTGCGCCTGACCTACGACCTGTGCGACCCGGTCACCGGCGAGCCGGACCCTTCGGCCTACGTGCGCCTGTACCGCGATGCCCGCCAGGCCGAGACAACCCACTGTTACGTCGGGCGCCGCTGGCAGGACGTGATGGGCCTGTACCCACCGCCGGACGAGCTCATCAACCATCGCATGCGGATGAACACCTTCCTCGGCAAGTGGCTGGAGTATCTGGCCGAGCGCGGCCACGGCGTGGCCCGCCTGCGCCCGGTCGCGCCCAACGTGGCCGCGTTGCAGGCCGGCTGACCACGCACCGCCGCCTCACCGCCGCGCGGCTTGGGTCATACTGCCGCCCTTTCGCCTGTTCGCCCGCCCATGCCTTACACCCCCATCGTCGCCACGCTTGGCTACGTGCTGTCCGCTGATGGCAGCCAGGTCCTGATGATCCACCGCAACGCCCGCCCCGGCGACCACCACCTGGGCAAGTACAACGGCCTGGGTGGCAAGGTCGAGCCGGAAGAGGACGTCATGGCGGGCATGCGCCGCGAGCTGCGCGAGGAGGCTGGCATCGAGTGCGAATCGATGCAGCTGCGCGGCACGGTGAGTTGGCCGGGCTTCGGCAAGCAGGGCGAAGACTGGCTGGGCTTCGTGTTCGTGATCGACCGCTACAGCGGCCAGACACTGGCCTCCAACCCCGAGGGCACCCTGGAGTGGGTGCCGCTGGACCGCCTGCACGAGTTGCCGATGTGGGAAGGCGACCGCCATTTCCTGCCGCTGGTGTTCGACGGCGACCCGCGCCCTTTCCACGGGGTGATGCCGTACCGGGATGGCCGCATGCAGTCCTGGTCGTTCTCGCGCTGAGCCGGCCGGGCACGCGGCCGCTGCGGCGGCGCGCGCGTTTTGTCAACCGTTCAGACTATCCACACGGCATGTGGACAACTATTTGGATAATCGCCGGCAGCCCCCGGCACGCTTGGCTGTCAAGTAGCTTGGCGAAGAATTGACCAGCCTTTTTTCACTTCATTCTTCGCTTCACTGGGCGGTCCATCCGCCGTCGATGGCCAGCGTCTGGCCGGTGATGTTGCGTGCCGGCGGCGAGGACAGGAAGGCGATCGCGCCGGCCAGCTCGTCGTACTCGATGAAGCGGCCCTTGGGCATCGGCGCCAGCATCACCTTGTCGACCACCTCCGCTTCCGGGATGCCGCGCGACTTGGCCTGGTCGGCGATCTGCTTGTCCACCAGCGGCGTCTTCACGTAGCTCGGGCACAGGGTGTTGATGGTGATGTCGTCGTGCGCGGTCTCCAGCGCCAGCACCTTGGAAAAGCCGACCAGGCCGTGCTTGGCCGCCACGTAGGCACTCTTGTAGGGGCTGGCCACCAGCGAATGGATGCTGCCGATGTTGACGATGCGCCCGAACCCCCGCTCGCGCATGCCCGGCAGCACCGCGCGGGTGAGCCGCGCCACGCCGGTGAGCATCACCTGCACCAGCAGGTCCCAACGTTCCATCGGGAAGGCTTCCAGCGGGGAGACGTACTGCAGCCCGGCGTTGTTGACCAGCACGTCGGGTCCGCGCGCCAGCCCTGCCAGCGCCTTCGCCACGCTGGCCTCGGAGGTGACGTCCAGCGCCAGGGCCTGCGCCGAGCCGCCGCCGGCCCGGATCGCCTGGGCCACCGCCTCGGCCGCGGCCAGGTCCAGGTCGCTGGCGATGATGTGGCGGCCGGCGCCGGCCAGTTCGGCGGCGATGCCCGCGCCGATGCCGCTGCCGGCACCGGTGATCAGGACGTGATGCATGCGGATCTCCTCGAGTAGGGGAAGGGCAGGGCCGTCGCCGCGGCGCGCCGGTCGCGCTAACCTGTGCATCGGCCTCCGTCCCGAGTTTGCATGAAACGCCATTTCTCGATGTTGCGCGACTTCCAGCTGGCCGACTGGTTCACCCTGGCCAACGCCTTCTGCGGCACCGGCGCGATCTTCGCCGCGATGCGTTTCCTGCAGGATGGTCATCGCGGCGACCTGCTGTTCGGCATGGCGTTGATCCCGCTGGCCTTCATCTTCGATGCGCTCGACGGCCGCGTGGCGCGTTGGCGCAAATCCTCCTCCACGCTCGGCCGCGAACTGGACTCGCTGGCCGACGTCATCTCCTTCGGCGTGGCGCCGGCGGCGCTGGGCTATGCCTGTGGCCTGCAGGGCGGCTGGGACTGGTTGGTGCTGAGCTACTTCGTGTGCTGCGGCGTGAGCCGGCTGGCGCGCTACAACGTCACCGCGGTGGAGCTGTCCGGCGAGGACGACAAGGTCAAGTATTTCGAGGGCACGCCGATTCCCACCAGCCTGTTGCTGGTGATCGTGCTGGTGGTGGCCGCCGCCAGCGGCCGCATCGGCGAGGCGCTGTGGTGGGGCGAGTGGCGCCTTGGGCCGTGGCTGCTGCATCCGCTGGTGCTGCTGTACGCGCTGTCCGGTTCGCTCATGATCAGCAAGACCCTGCATATCCCCAAGCCGTGACGCGTGCGGCACGATGACCCCCACGCGACGAGGAGAACCGCATGACCGCCCCCGGTGACGATCCGACCCGCGATGCCGAGGCGCAGGCGCGCCGCTACTGGGAGGCATGGCAGCAGGCCATGCAGCACGGTGCGGCCGCGCCCGTCGGCGGCGCTGCAGCGTCCGCCGGGGACGACCCGGCGGCGGCCGGCTGGTCGCAGGCGCTGGGCTGGTGGCGCACGCTGCTGGGCGAGGGCGTCCCGGCCGATGCAAGGGCGCCCGTGGACCGCGCCAGCCAGCAGGCAGGCGATTGGCTGGGGCTGATGCGTGACGTCGCTGCGCGTTTTGCCGGCCGCGATACCAGCAGTGCCGAGGTGGCGGGTGCCTGGCGAGAAGCGGTGAAGGGCCAAGGCGACGACATGCTGCAGTGGGTGCTCGGCGCGATGCGCGGCGGCACCGCGGGCGGTTTTGACCCGTGGCTCCAGCAGGCCGCCCAGACGTTGGAACAATGGCGCCGCGACAGCGCCCCGTGGCTGGACATGCCGGCGATGGGGCTGGGCCGCAACCACCAGTCGCGCTGGCAGGCGTTGGTGCGTCTGCAGCAGGACTACCAGGCGCAGTCGCAGGCCTACCTGCAGCAACTGCGCGCGGCGCTGGACCAAGCGTTCGACCGCTTCGAGACCAAGCTCGCCGAGCACGAACAACTCGGCAGCCAGCTCACCAGTGCGCGGGCGATGTTCGACCTGTGGATCGAGGCCGCCGAAGAGGCCTACAACGCGATCGCGCTGTCCGACGAATTCCGTGAGATCTACGGCGCCTTCGCCAATGCGCACATGCGCCTGCGCGGGGCGTTGCAGGAAGAGGTCGAGCAGATCGCCAGCCAGTACGGGATGCCGACGCGTTCGGAGATGGACGCGGCGCACAAGCGCATCGCCGAACTGGAGCGCACTGTGCGACGGTTGGTCGCGGCGATGGGCGAGGGCGCCTCGCGCGCGGCTCCCGCGCGTCCCCAGCCCGGCTCGCGCCCGGTGCCACCCGAAGCGGATGACAAGCCAGCATCGCCCGCGAACAGAAAAGCGCCGACCAAGAAGGCGGCTCCCAAGGTGCCGGCGAAACCGGCTATCGCCAGGCAGCCGGTCAAGAAGGCATCGGCCAAGGCCGCGCCTGCGAAGAAAGCGCCTAAGAAATCCGCCGCCCGCCAATCCGCGGCATCCAGGGGGACGCGTCGATGAAAGGCCCGTTGGGCTTTAGCGCCGACGACCTGCTGCAGGAAAGCCTGGCCTTCCAGCGCAAGCTCGCCGAGGGCCTGAAGGTATTGCCGGGCGTGGAGGCGGTGGACTACGGCGCCACCGAGCGCCAGGAAGTGTGGCGCGATGGCCGCGTGGTGCTCTACCGCTTCGTGGGCGACAAGCCGCCCACCGCGCGCGTGCCGCTGCTGATCGTCTATGCGCTGGTCAACCGCCCTTACATGGTGGACCTGCAGGCCGACCGCTCGCTGGTGCGCGGCCTGCTCGCGCAGGGGGAGGACGTCTACGTGCTGGACTGGGGCTACCCGGACCGGTCCGAGCGCTACCTCACGCTGGAGGACTACCTCCTGCGCTTCCTGGACGGCGCGGTGGACGCGCTGCGTCGTGAAGCCGGGGTGCCGTCGATCGACGTGCTCGGCGTCTGCCAGGGCGGCACCTTCTCGCTGTGCTACGCCGCACTGCGCCCGCACAAACTGCGCAATCTGGTGACCATGGTGACCCCGGTGGATTTCCACACCCCGGACAACATGCTCTCCAACTGGGCGCGCACGCTGGACGTGGACCTGCTGGTGGACACCGTCGGCAACATTCCGGCCGACCTGATGAACGCCAGCTACCTCATGCTCAAGCCGTTCCGGCTGAACCTGCAGAAGTATGTCGGCCTGCTCGACATCCTGGACGACAAGCAGGCGCTGGAAGATTTCCTGCGCATGGAAAAATGGATCTTCGATTCGCCCGACCTGGCGGGCGAAGCATTCCGCGAGTTCGTCAAGCAGTTCTACCAGCGCAACGGGCTTGTGGCGGGCGGCATCGAGATTGGCGGAGAAGCAGTGGACCTGGCGGCGGTGGACATGCCGCTGCTCAACATCTACGCCGAGCAGGACCACCTCGTCCCGCCGGCCGCTTCGCGCGCCCTCGCCGGACGCACCGGCAGCCGGGATTACAGCGAGTTGGGCTTTCGCGGCGGGCATATCGGCATCTATGTCTCCGGGCGGGCGCAGCGCGAAGTACCGCTGGCGATCCACCGCTGGCTGCGCGAGCGCGATGCGGGCTGAAGCGCTGGCACTGTTGCTCGCGTTCGCTGGTGGCGGGGCTCCTGCCACGCCCGCCGCCGATGCCGACGCGGACATCCACGCGTTGATCACCGCGCTGGCCGCCTCGCCGTGCAAGTTCCAGCGCAATGGCAGCTGGTACGACGGCACGCGCGCCGCCGCGCATCTGCAGCGCAAGTACGACTACCTGCAAAAGCGCGACCAGGCGGGCACCCCGGAACAGTTCATCGACCGCGCCGCCAGCCGCAGCAGCATCAGCGGGCGCCCTTATCGCGTCGCCTGCCCGGGGCAGCCCGAGCGCGATGCCGCCGCGTGGTTCCGGGAGCAGTTGCAGGCGCAGCGCCGTCACCGCGCGGGCACCTGAAGCCGGCTATATTGACGGTATCCCGATCCTGGAGCCGTTGCATGAGCACCGCGCCGCGCACGCTGTCCCGTTCGCTCAACGACCGCATGATCGCCGGGGTCATCGGCGGCATCGCGCACCGTTTCGGCTGGAACTCGACCCTGCTGCGGGTGATCTACGTCATCGTCTCGATCGCCTCGGCCGCCTTCCCGGGCCTGCTGGTCTACCTGCTGCTGTGGCTGCTGATTCCCAACGAAGCCGATTGAAGGCCCGCCCTGCCACCTCGGCGCTGCGCCTCGCGCAGGCCGTCGGCGCCCTGTGGACGTTGCCCAACACGTTGCTCGGCCTCGGTGCCGGCCTGTTGGGCTTGGCCGCGGGGGCACGCCTGCGCTGGCACGCGGGGGACCTGGCCCTCGTCGTCGAACATTGGCCTTGGGGACCGGGCGGGGCGATGACGTTGGGCAACGTCATCCTGCTCAAGGGCGAGTCGCTGGATGTGGCCTGTTTCACCTACGAGCACCAGGCCGGGCGCGAGCGCCACCCCCCGGTGCGGCTGGGCGACCACGAGCGTGCCCATGTCTACCAGTACCTGCTGCTGGGACCGCTGTTCCTGCCGGTGTACCTGCTGTGCGGCGGCATCAGCGTGCGCAACCCGTTCGAGCGCGCCGCCGATCACTATGCGCTGCATGGGCACGGCTGGTTCCCGTGGCCCCGCCGCGCTCAACCGAGCCGGCCGAAGCCGAACAACCCCGCCAAGGGGTGAGCGCGGCGCTCGATCGCCGCGCGCAGCAGGCCAGCGCCGAGCATGCTGTAGGTGATTCCGTTGCCGCCATAGGCCATCGCGAACAACACGCGCGCGCCGTGTTCGGCGTGCGCTCCGAAGAACGGCAAGCCGTCGGCGGTCTCGGCGAAAGTGCCGCCCCAGGCGAACACCGGCCGCAGGCGCAGGTCCGGCATCGCGCGGGCGATCTTGCGCTGCAAGGTGTTGGCCTTGCCCAGCACGCGGCGGTCGCGGCGGGCGGGCAGATCAATGTCGTCGTCTTCGCCGCCGGCGATCACGCGCCCGTCGGCGGTGCCCCGCAGGTACAGATACGGCCGCGCCGTTTCCCACATCAGGGTGTGGCGCAACGCGCCGGCTTCCTCGTCGCGCAACGGATCGGTGACGAATGCATAGCTGCTGCGATTGCGCGCCACGCGCTGGCGCAGCCATTGCTGACCCGCGTAGCCGGCGGCCATGACCACGTGGCCCGCCCGCACCTGCGCACCGTCCTGCGTGCGCAGCACGACGCCGCGCGAAGTTGGCGATACTTCGGTCACCGTGGTGCGGTCGTGCACCGCCGCGCCGGCACGCTGGCAGGCCATGAGCAGGCGGTAGGTCATGCGATAGGGATCCACGCGCGCGGCTTGCCGGCTGAGCAGGGCGCCGGGCGCGCGCACGCCGTAGTCCCGCCATAGCGGCGCCGGGTCGAGCCACTCCAGCGACAGGCCAATGTCGCGCCGTGCCTGCAATTCCTCGCGCAGGGCCGGCAGGTCGCGGCGGCGGCTGGCGTAGTAGAGGCTGTCGTTGCGGCGGAAGTCGACCTGGCCCAGTGTGCGCGCGCGTTCGTGCAGCAGGTCGATGGCCTCGGCGCAGGCCAGGTAGGCAAGGGCCGCGTCATCGGTACCGTAACGGCGCGCCAGGTCCACCAGCGGCGTATCGATTTCGTACTGCAGCAGCGCCGTGCTGGCCGAGGTGCTGCCCCAGCCGACCTCGCGCTGCTCCAATACCGCGACTTCATGCCCGTGCGCGACCAATTCGTCAGCGATCAACGCCCCGGTGATGCCCCCGCCGATCACCGCCACGTCGCAGCGGATATCGTCCTCCAGCCTGGGAAAGGCGTGCATCAACCCGTTTCGAATCGACCAGAACGGATAGCCGCTTTTGAGATCCATGCCTTCGCACCGACGGAAATGAATGCGTGATCTACCGATGCGCTGGTTAAAAAAAAGTGAGTTGCAACGGCGCGGCGTGAAGTCATCGAACCGCAAACAGCTGGCGTTAACTTGGGTGAGAAGGTCCTAACACGCACCTGCGTAAGCTGCGCGCCGGTTCCAGTAACACGCAACAAGGTGAAACATGTCGATCCTCCTCTATGTCGGTGGCAGCAAGGATGGCGAGAAGGGCCTGGTGCCCTATGGCTTCAGCCGCTCGATGGCGATGACCGAGGAAGGCCCGGAGTTCTATGTGGAGCGCACGCTGTCACTGGCGCGCGTGGGCAAGGTGCGGGTAATGGCACTGGAATCGCTGCAGGACACGCTGGTGGCCGAGCGGCTGGCGGACCATTACGGACGGAGCTGATCCGCACCGCGCTTGGGCCGGTGCTGTCAACGGGTTTCCGCGCCGGGCGGGCGCTGCCAGAATGCCGGCTTCCGTTGCCGCCGCAGTACTGTTGAACGCATGCAAGACGCCAAGTCCGATTCCCGGCTCGCCCAGCAGATCGCCCAGACCATCGCCGAGGAAATCGGCGCCCAGACCGCCCAGGCCCGCGCGGCCATCGCCCTTCTCGACGAAGGCGCCAGCGTTCCGTTCATCGCCCGCTACCGCAAGGAAGTCACCGGCGGCCTGGACGACACCCAGCTGCGCAACCTGGAAGTACGCCTGACCTACCTGCGCGAACTGGAAGATCGCCGCGCCGCGGTGCTGTCCAGCATCGAGGAGCAGGGCAAGCTCAGCGATGAACTGCGCGCGGAGATCGTGGCCGCCGACACCAAGTCGCGCCTGGAAGACCTCTACCTGCCCTACAAGCCCAAGCGCCGCACGCGTGCGCAGATCGCCCGCGAGGCCGGGCTGGAACCGCTGGCCGATGGCCTGCTGGCCGATCCCTCGCAGGTACCGGAAGCCTTTGCCGCCGGTTTCGTCGATGCGGAGAAGGGCGTGGCCGATGCCAAGGCCGCACTGGAAGGCGCCCGCGCGATCCTGATGGAGCGCTGGGGCGAGGACGCGAAATTGGTTGGCGAGCTGCGCCAGTGGCTGGGCGAGCACGGGGTCATCCGCGCGCGCGTGGCCGAAGGCAAGGAGGAGGCCGGCGCCAAGTACCGCGATTACTTCGAGCACGCCGAATCGCTGGCGAAGATTCCCTCGCACCGCCTGCTGGCGTTGTTCCGCGCCCGCCGCGAGGAGATCCTGTTCCTGGACCTGGACCCCGGCAACGAGGCCGAGGCCGGCCACCAGTACTGCGAGGGCCGGGTCGCCCTGGCGGCCGGCGTGGCCGACAAGGGGCGTGCCGCCGACGCGTGGCTGCTCACCGCTTGCCGCCTGACCTGGCGCGCCAAACTGCACATGCACCTGCTGCTGGACCTGTTCAACCAGGCCCGCGAGAAGGCCGAAGCCGAGGCCATCGCCGTGTTCGGCGACAACCTCAAGGACCTGCTGCTCGCCGCGCCCGCCGGTCCGAAGACCGTGGTCGGCCTGGACCCGGGCATCCGCACAGGCTGCAAGGTGGCCGTGGTCGACGCCACCGGCAAGCTGGTGGCGACCGAAACGATCTACCCGCACGAGCCCAAGCGGCAGTGGGACCAGTCGCTGGCGGTCCTGCGCAAGCTGTGCATGCAGCACAACGTGGAGCTGATCGCCATCGGCAATGGCACCGCCAGCCGCGAGACCGACAAGCTCGCCGGCGAGGTCATCAAGGCCATGCCGGAGGCCAAGGTGCAGAAGATCGTGGTGAGCGAGGCGGGCGCGTCGGTGTACTCGGCTTCCGAATTCGCCGCCAAGGAATTCCCGAACCTGGACGTCTCGCTGCGCGGCGCGGTCTCCATCGCCCGGCGCCTGCAGGACCCGCTGGCCGAACTGGTGAAGATCGAGCCCAAGGCGATCGGCGTGGGCCAGTACCAGCACGACGTGGACCAGTTCCGCCTGGCACGCGCGCTCGACGCGAAGGTGGAGGACTGCGTGAACGCGGTCGGCGTGTACGTCAACACCGCCTCGGCCGCGCTGCTCTCGCGCGTGTCGGGCCTGTCTTCGACCGTGGCCGAGAACATCGTGCGCCATCGCGACGACAACGGCCCGTTCAAGCGCCGCAAGGACCTGCTGAAGGTCGCGCGCCTGGGCGAGAAGACCTTCGAGCAGTGCGCCGGCTTCCTGCGCATCGCCGATGGCGACGAGCCGCTGGACGCCTCGGCCGTGCACCCGGAGGCCTACCCGGTCGTGGAGCGCATCGTGCAGGCGACCGGCAAGCCGATCAAGGCGCTGCTTGGCGATGGCAGCTTCCTGCGTGGGTTGCGCGCCGAGCAGTACACCGACGACCAGTTCGGCGTGCCGACCGTGCGCGACATCCTGAAGGAAATGGAGAAGCCCGGCCGCGACCCGCGCCCGGAATTCAAGGCCGCTCGCTTCGCCGAGGGCGTGGAGGAGATCAAGGACCTGCGCCCCGGCATGGTGCTGGAAGGCGTGGTGAGCAACGTGGCCGCGTTCGGCGCGTTCGTGGACATCGGCGTGCACCAGGACGGCCTGATCCACATCTCCGCGCTGTCGGACACCTACGTCAAGGATCCGCGCGACGTGGTCAAGGCCGGCGACATCGTCAAGGTGAAGGTGCTGGAGGTCGATGTGGCGCGCAAGCGCATCGCGCTGACCCGTCGCCTGGAGGACGCACCGGCACCGGCTGCGCGCGATGCGCGGGCGGCACAGCCGGGCGGGCGCGAGATGGGGCGCGCGCCGGGTGGCCGCGGGCCGAATGGCGGCGGTGGACAGGGCAAGCCGCGGCAGGCGAGTGCACCGCCGCCGGCGAACAGCGCGCTGGCCGATGCCTTTGCGCGTGCGCGCAAGGGCTGAGGCGACGACTTGCGCGCTGATGGAAGGGGCTGCCGTCCTTTTGCCCGCGGAAGAACCGGGGCGATGTAGCGCCCTGCAAAAGACAAGGGCCTGGCTTTTCAGCCAGGCCCTTGAATGTTTGGTGCCGAAGGTGGGACTCGAACCCACACGCTTTTAAGGGCGGCGGATTTTGAGTCCGCTGCGTCTACCGATTCCGCCACTTCGGCGCGGCCGCGAAGTATAGCCGAGGCCCCGCCGGAAATGCAGCCGTCCGGTTGCATTGTCGTGGCCAATGTCCCGGAAGGCCAAGGGACACAAGGCCGGCGCTATACTCGAGGCTCGCTTCAGGGAGAAGGCAATGTCGGCATTGCAGGGGCTGCGCGTGCTCGTGGTCGAGAACGACGAGATGAATGCCATGCTGCTGGAGCTCCAGCTGGCCCAGGCCGGCGCCACGGTGGCCGGTCCGGCCGCCACCGTCGAGGCGGCGCTGCGTCAGGTGGAGGCCGAAGCCATGGATCTGGCGGTGTTGGATTATCGATTGGGTGACGGGCAGACCAGCGAAGCGGTCGCCGAGCGCCTGAATACGCTCGGCGTGCCATTCGTCGTGGCCACCGGGCAGGTCACCGGTGGGCTGCCGGCCGCGTTCGAGCGCGGTGTGCTGCTCGCCAAACCCTATCTGGCCGAGGACCTGGTGCGTTCACTGCGCCACGCACAGGAGATCGCCGCGGGCCCATAACCCGCGCACAAGGCGCTTTTTTGGCGGTATCGTGGGGATGTTCCTGGGTTGCGACTGGGGAGCCGCATGGAAACGACAGCACCGGCCATCCCGGCCGGTATCGCAGCAGGTGCCGGCCAGTCATGGTGGGCGCAATCCCCCCGGCTGGCTGCCGCGTGGGGCGAGCCCGCGCAGTGGGAGCCTTCGCTGCGCAGTGCGTTGTCGCTGTGCCTGAACAGTCCTTCGCCCGCACTGCTGCTGTGGGGGCCTTCGCTCAACTGCATCTACAACCCGGCCGGCGCGGTGCTGCTGGGGTCGCTGCATCCGGCCGCGTTCGGTGCGCCATTGGCCGAGTTGGATACGCCGCTGCAGGCCGAGCTCGTGGCCGCGGTCGGCGCGGTGGAGCCCGCGCTCGTGGCCGGGCTGCGCGCGGCGCCTCTGGCCGAGGCGGCCGGGTCGTGGTCGTGCAGCCCGTTGTTCGATACCGCAGGCGTGGCGGGCGTGCTGTGCGTGCGCGAGCGCCCGGCGCGCACGCCGCACCTGGTGGCCGCGTTCGAGGAGTCGCCGGCGTTCCTGGCCGTCCTGCGCGGGCCCGATTACGTCATCGAAAGCGCCAACCAGCGCATGAAGCAACTGCTGGGCGAGCGCCAGATCATCGACCGCCCCTTGCATGCCGCCTTGCCCGAAGTGGTGGAGCAGGGCGTGCTCAAGCTGCTGGACCAGGTACGCCTGAGCGGCCAGCCGTTCCTCGGCCAAGCCATCCGGCTGGTGCTCGAACGTCCGTTCGAGGTCGAGCCATACGAGTCCATGCTCGATTTTGTGTACCAGCCGATGCGCGATGACGCCGGCGTGGTGGATGCGATCCTCGTCCACGGCATCGAGGTGACCCAGCAGCGCCGCGCGGAGGACCGCAACCGCTTCCTGCTTGGCCTGGAGGACGCCCTGATGGCGCTGTCCGAGCCGCAGCAGATCCTCGATACCAGCGTGCGCCTGCTGTGCCAGCACCTGCAGGCCAACCGTGCCGGCTACGGGTTGATCGACATGGAGCGAGGCACGATGCGCGTGCTCAGCGACCATGTCGAAGGCTTGCCCAGCGTGCGTGGCGAGTTCGAGCTGTGCAGCATCGCCGAGGGCTTCCTCGATGCCATGCTCGACAACCGCCCGTGGGTGGTGCGCGACACCGAGGACGTGCATGCGCCGCCCTACCTGAGCGAGGGATATCGCGACCACGGCATCCGCGCCTCGCTGGCGGTGCCGCTGCACAAGAACGGCCAACTGGTGGCGGTGATGGGCGTGCACCAGTCCATGCCGCGGTATTGGTCCGAGCACGACATCGAACTGGTGCGCCTGGTGGTGGCGCGGTGCTGGGAATCGATGCAGCGTGGCCGCGTGCAGCGGCAGCTCGCCGCCAACGAAGCCCGCCTGCGCCGCCTGGCCGATGCGCTTCCGCAGATCGTCTTCATCGCCGATACCCAGGGCATCGCACGTTTCTTCAACAGCCGCTGGCACGAATACACTGGCTGCGACCCGAATGCCGATGCCCGCGAAGGCTGGGATACCGCGCACACCGACAGCGGCCTGCGGCTGGCCACGCAAGCGTGGCGCCAGGCGCTGGCCGACGGTGACAGCTTCGAGATCGAATGCGAGCTTCGCCGTTACGACGGGCAGTACCGCTGGCATCTGGCCCGTGCCTTGCCGGTGCGCGAGGAAGACGGGCGTGTCAGCCAGTGGATCGGCACCTACACCGACATCCACGACCGCCGTGGCTTCGAGGACCGGCTCACCGAGAGCGAAGCACGCTTCCGCAAGCTGTGCGAGACAGTGCCGGCGATGATCTGGATGTCCGACGCCCAGGGCAACTGCGTGTATTGGAACCCGCGCTGGACCGAATTCACCGGCCAGCCGCCGGAGGAGGCCATTCCGCGCGGATGGTGGGAAGTCGTGCACCCGGACGACCTGGCGCGCGTGCGCCACGGCTTCCTGCAGGCGCTGGACGAGCGCCGCGCCTTCACTGCCGAGTACCGCGTGCGCCGCCACGACGGCGAATACCGCTGGTGCATGGATACCGCAACCGCGCACTTCGGCGTCGATGGCACCTTCCTCGGCCATATCGGCTCGCTGATGGATATCTCCGAGCGCAAGCGCATCGAGGATGCCACCGCGTCGGAGCGCTCGATCCTCGGCCTCATCACCACCGGCGCCCCGCTGGCCATCGTGCTCGATTCCATCGCGCTGAGCGTGGAGGCACGCGGCGAGCGGGCGCTGCGCTGTTCCATCCTGCTCGCCAACCCGGAGCAGACCCTGCTGCGCTGCGCCGCCGCGCCCAGCCTGCCGCTGGAGTACGCGGTGCGCTTCGACGGGCTGGCCATCGCGCAGGAGGGCACGCCTTGCGGTCGGGCGGCGTTCTCCGCGCACCAGATCATCTGTGAGGACATCGGCGCGGACCTGAGCTGGGGCGAGCACCGCACGCACGCGCTGGCGATGGGCATCGCCGCCTGCTACGTCACGCCGATCCTCGGCAGCAACGGCGTGGTGCTGGGCACGTTGGCCATGTACTACCGCACGCCCTACCTGCCGACCTTGCATGAGCAGGCGATGGCGCGCTCGGCCTCGCACCTGGCCGGCATCGTCATCGAGCGCAATCGCATCGATGCACAGCTCAAGGCGTCCTTGCAGGCCGAGAAGGACGCGCGCAACGACGCCGAAACCGCCAGCCGCATCAAGGACGATTTCCTCGCCACCCTCAGCCACGAACTGCGTACGCCGCTCAACGCAATCCTTGGCTGGTCGCGGCTGATGCAGACCGAATCCTTCGCGCCGGAGAACATCGGCAAGGGGTTGGTCATCATCGAGCGCAGCGCGCGCTCCCAGGCGCAGATCATCGACGACCTGCTGGACATGAGCGCCATCCTGTCCGGCAAGGTGCGCCTGCAGCCGGAGCATTTCGATATCGGCGGGCTGGCGCGCAGCACCATCGACCTGATGCGCCCGACCGCGGCTGCCAAGCAGGTCGACCTGCGCGTGCGCGGGCTGGAGGAGGCCGCCACGCCGTTCTTCGGCGACGCCGGGCGCTTGCAGCAGGTGCTGGTGAACCTGCTCGGCAACGCCATCAAGTTCACGCCTTCGGGGGGACGCGTGGAACTGGAGATGGCGTCCGCGCCCGACCACCTGCGCCTGTCCGTGCATGATTCGGGCGTGGGCATCGCGCCGGATTTCCTGCCGCACGTGTTCGACCGCTTCCGCCAGGCCGATGCCAGCACCACGCGGCGGGTCGGCGGCCTCGGGTTGGGCCTGTCGATCTCGCGCCAGTTGATCGACCTGCATGGCGGTTGGCTCGGCGCCACCAGTGCGGGGCACGGGCAGGGCGCGACCTTCACCCTTGTGCTGCCGTACCAGCATGGCGTCAGCGCGCCGCGCGTGCAGGACCCGGCCAGCGGCAAGGTGGGTCCGTTGCCGCAGGCGATGACCGGTCGCCTCGGCGGCATGCACCTGCTGCTGGTGGACGACGATGATGATTCGCGCGATGCCGCCGAGCATTTCCTGCGCCACGCCGGTGCCGAAGTGACCACCGCGTCCTCGGCCGATGCAGCCGAGCAGCTGATGCGACAGCAAGGCTTCGATGCGCTCATCAGCGACATCGCCATGCCCGGCCGCGATGGCTACGACCTCATCCAGGCGGTGCGCAACGGGGGCCAGGTGCGGCAGCCGCGCATCGCGGCCATCGCGTTGACCGCCTACGTGCGCGTGGAAGACCGCGAGCGGGCGATGCTGGCCGGCTTCGATGGCCACATGGGCAAGCCGCTGGATCCGCTGGGGCTGGTCGAACTGATCGAAGCATTGGCCAGCCGGCAGGCGCAGGTGTCAGAAGGCCGGGCGGCGACGGCCTAGCCGTTCGCCAGGTTGACGGGAACCGCGGCCCGCCGCCGTGGTCCTGTGTCGTGCCGCTCCCGCACAGGTATCTCCCGATGAAGCGCCAGGACCAAAATCGCAGCGAACTGGACGAGGACATCTGCGTCCATATCTTCGCCACCTCCGCGGCCATGCTCGGCGTCTGCATGACCGTCGTCGGCGTGCTGCACGTCATCGTGGTGATGCGCAACATCGACACGCTGGCCGATGACCTGCTCAGCGTGAATGCGATGGTCTACCTGGGGGCCTGCCTGAGCGCGTATTGGGCAATGCGCACCAAGCGCAAAGGGCGCAACCGCACCCTGGAGCACATTGCCGATGGGCTGTTCCTGTTCGGCCTGCTGCTGAGCACGGTGGCCACCGGCATCATCACCTGGGCGATCGCGCGCATCTGAGCCAAAGCGCCGCAGCGCCGCCTTCGGGGATCCGGCACGCTGGCGCGGTAAGTCGCTGATTTGATGGAAATGACCAGCGCTGCCATTCGGGATGCTGCATTGCGGCATGCCAAACGGCCGTGGAGCATGTTCTAGTCCGGTCAGGAAATGCCGGGCAAGTTCCGTGTACGCGTTTGGATCGATTCAAATGCGGGCGCCGATGGCCCCCCGGGGAGGATCGACAAGCGCATGCCAACGCGGGGACACACCAACGGCGGGAAGACCGGTAACGCGGGCGGTGGCGCCCGCGCGGTCACGGTCACCGACATTGCCCGCGCCGCGGGGGTATCGCGCGCGACCGTCTCGCTCGTGCTGCGCGGCAGCCCGCTGGTCCATGCCGATACCCGTGCCCGGGTGAACGCCGAGCTCAAGCGCCAGCGCTACGTCTACAACCGGGCGGCGGCCAACCTGCGCAGGCGCACCTCCAGCATCGTGGCGTTGGTCATCAACGATCTCTCCAACCCGTTTTTCGCCGAGTTCGCCGCAGGCGTGGACGAGGCGCTGGGCGAACAGGGCTATGTGACCCTGCTCGGCAACACCGGCGAATCGCCGCAGCGGCAGCAGGCCGTGCTGGCCTCGCTGATGGAGCACGCCCCGGCCGGGTTGATCCTTTCGCCGGCCGAACACAGCGATGCGGCGCAGCTGCGCAGCGTGATGGGCGCGGCGAGCAACGTGCTGCTGTTCAATCGCGAGCCGGCCGACCAGACCTGGGATTTCCTCGCCCTGGACAACGCACACGGCGCGCGGCTGGCGACGACCCACCTGATCGAACTGGGACACCGCGACATCGCGTTCTTCGGTGGCCATGCCGATTCCAGCTCCTGCCAGCAGCGGCGCGCTGGCTACGCGGCCGCGATGGCCGCCGCCGGGCTGCCGGTGGGCGAGGCGCGGATGATCGAATGCGCGCCAAACCGCCCGGAAGCAGCCGCCACCACGCAGGCGTTGTTCGCCGGCGCGGGGCACCCGACTGCGGCGGTCTGCTACAACGACAACGTTGCCCTGGGCCTGATGCTGGGCCTGGCCGCGCGTGGCGTGCGGCCGGGGCACGAATTCTCCGTTACCGGTTTCGACGACATTCCCGAGGCCGCCCTGAGCACCCCGGCGCTGACCACGCTGGCGGTCGATCCGCGCGCCCGCGGCCGCCAGGCCGCGCAGCTGCTGCTACACCGCATTGCCGCGCCCGACGCGGCAGTCACCCGCACCATCGCCCCGGTCCAGCTACGCGTGCGCCAAAGCACCGCGCAGCCGCCGGGTTGAGCCCTTTCCCCACTTCCTTCCCTTCAACGACCGCCAGGCCCACCCATGCCCATTTCTCCCGGACTTCCTCCCCAACGCGCTGCGCAGCCTGTCGAGGCCGGCACCGTCAACCGCGGCGTCGCGCTGGCGGTGGTCACTTCGATTTTCTTCATGTGGGGCTTCCTGACCTGCCTCAACGACATCCTCATCCCGCACCTCAAAGGCGTGTTCGAGCTGAACTACACCCGCGCGATGCTGGTGCAGTTCACCTTCTTCGGCGCGTACTTCCTGATGTCGCTGCCGGCGGGGCGGCTGGTGGCGCACCTGGGCTACAAGAAGGGCATCGTCGCCGGCCTGGCCATCGCCGGCATCGGCGCGCTGGGCTTCTGGCCGGCGGCCTCGCTGCGCGTGTATGAGGCGTTCCTCGCCGCGCTGTTCGTGCTGGCCAGCGGCATCACCGTGCTGCAGGTGGCGGCCAATCCGTACGTGGCGCTGCTCGGGCCGGAAAGCACCAGCTCCAGCCGCCTTACGCTGGCCCAGGCGCTGAACTCGCTCGGCACCACGCTGGCGCCGTTCTTCGGGGGCCTGCTGATCCTGTCCAACACCGTGCTGAGCTCGGACCAGCTCGCCGCGCTCGCGCCGGCCGAGCAGGCCGCCTATCGTGCGCAGGAAGCTCACTCGGTGCAGGGCCCGTACCTGTTGCTGGCGGTGGTGCTGTTCGTGCTCGCCGTGGTCGTCTACCTGTTTCGCCTGCCGGCGCTGGCCAGCACCACCGAGCAGGCCGACCAGCAGAAGCACACCCTCGGCCAGGCGCTGCGCCATCGCCACGTGTTCTTCGGCGTGGGCGCGATCTTCTTCTACGTCGGTGCGGAAGTGGCGATCGGCTCGCTGATGGTCAACTACTTCTCGCTGCCGAAGATCGGCGGCATCACCGAGCAGCAGGCGGCGCACTACCTGGGCCTGTACTGGATGCTGGCGATGATCGGTCGTTTCGCCGGCTCCGTGCTGCTGGCCAAGCTCTCGCCGAACAAGCTGCTGGCGGCCTTCGCCGGCGTCAACATGCTGCTGCTGGCGACCAGCATGGGCACCAGCGGCGCGCTGGCGATGTACAGCCTGGTGTCGATCGGCCTGTTCAACTCGATCATGTTCCCGACCATCTTCGCGCTGAGCATCGAGCGCCTCGGGCCGCTGACCAACAAGGCGTCGAGCCTGCTGATCATGGCCATCGTCGGTGGCGCGCTGGTACCGTTCCTGCAGGGTGCGCTGGCTGACCGCATCGGCCTGCAGCCGTCCTTCGTGCTGCCGCTGCTGTGCTACGGGTACATCGTGTTCTTCGGCCTGTCTGGCAGCCGGTTGCCGGCGCAGGACAAGAATGCCTCGGTGGTCGAGAGCGCCTGAATCGTGTCGAAGATCGTGTGTTTCGGCGAGGCATTGATCGACATGCTCGCCGCGCCGCCCACCCACCCGCAGGCGCCGCGCGCGTTCCTGCAGTTCGCCGGCGGCGCGCCGGCGAACGTGGCGGTGGCGGTCGCGCGCCTGGGCGCGGACAGTCACTTTGCCGGCATGCTCGGCCAGGACATGTTCGGCGACTTCCTGCACGAGAGTTTCGTGCAGGCGGGCGTGGCGACGGATGCCATCGTGCGCACGGACGCGGCCAAGACCGCGCTGGCGTTCGTCGCGCTGGACGCGCGCGGCGAACGCAGCTTCAGTTTCTATCGCCCGCCGTCAGCGGATCTGCTGTTTCGCGAGGCGGATTTCGTCGACGCCTGCTTCCAGGGCACCGGTGCTTTCCATGTGTGCTCCAACAGCATGACCGAACCGGCCATCGCCGAGGCCACGCGGGCCGGCATGCGCCGCGCCGCGACCGCCGGTGCGCTGGTAAGCCTGGACCTTAACCTGCGCCCGGCGTTGTGGCCGGAGGGGGAGGACCCGCTGCCGACATTGTGGGATGCACTGGCCCTGGCCGACCTGGTCAAGCTTTCGCGCGAAGAACTCGAGTACCTTGCCGCGCCCCTCGGCGGTGGCCATGACGGTGCGCGGCTCGTGCGCGAACGTCTCTTCACCGCCCGCACGCGCCTGCTGGTGGTCACCGATGGCGGCGGACAGATGCGGTGGTACACCGCGAGCGACCAAGGGGAGTTGCCCGGATTCGAAGTGTCGGTGCGGGATACCACCGCCGCCGGCGACGCCTTTGTCGGCGGCCTGCTGGTGCGCATCGGCGAGCGTGGCGGACACGGCGCCGGCTTTGCCGCGTTCGTCAAAGATCGCGCGGCGATAGAAGAGGCCGTGCGTTACGGCGCAGCAGTCGGTGCGCTGGCGGTCACCCGCCATGGTGCCTTCGCCGCGATGCCGACCGCCGAGGAAGTCCAGCAGCTGCTTCGTGATCCCTACGCCCTCGCTTCCTGAGCCGGCAACATCACATATCCGCATTCCCGCAACGGCGCGCTTCGGCGCGCCGTCTTCGTGTGGCGGCGTAACAGCGAAATCGGCACGCCGCTGCCGTGTTGCGCGCTGCAGCATGGCATTGGCGCCGTTCTTGTCTACAGTAGGCCCTCGCGCGGCGCGTCCATCGCGTGCGTCGCGCCTACCAAGAGCATGCAGCGCGCCCGCTGCTTTTTTTGGTCGACATTATGGTAGCGCTACCATGTGGCGACAGGCGCGATGCAACACGGGCTGGCTTTCCAGGAGGCGAAAGGGTGGTGCAGCGGGCACGTCACACCGATTGCAGGACGCGGCGCGCACATCGCCGCCCGGCGCCCGCTTGCTCAGCCGGCCGGCGGGGCGACCGACTCGCGCTTGACCAGCGCGTGTGCGAACACTTCGTCGGCGTTGCCTTCGCCATTGCGGATGCAGCGCAGCAGCAGGTCCACGGCGGCATCGGCCATGGTGCCGATGGGCTGGCGGATCGTGGTCAGCTCCGGCCACACCGTGGTGGCCGAGGTACTGTCGTCGAAGCCCACCACCGACAGGTCGCGCGGCACGTCCAGCCCGCGTCGGTGCGCCACCGAGACCACGGCCGCGGCCATGTCGTCGTTGCTTCCGAACACCGCGGTGGGTGGATGCTTGCGGGCCAGCAGCTTCTCGGCGGCCAGCAGGCCGGAGCGGTAGGTGTAATCGCCGTCGTGCACCAGGTGGCGGTCCAGCGGCAGGCCGGCGGCCTGAAGTGCGGCACGGAAACCTTCGAAGCGGCCCTCGCTGGCCGCCATGTCGCCGCGCCCCTTGATGTAGCCGATGCGCCGATGGCCCTGGGCGATCAGGTGCTCGGTGATCTCGCGCGCGGCGGAAAAATCATCGATGCGCACGCAGGAAATGCGGTCCTTGAAGCGGTCCGAGGCAATCGCCACCACCGGCACCTTGGCGCGCACGAATTCCTGCACCGCGGCCTCCGAGTCGCACAGCGGGGGAGGCAGGATCACGCCCGACACGCCCTTGGCCAGGCGCCGCGCGGCCTTGCGCTCGGCGTCGGCGTCGAAATCTTCCCAGTAATGGATCACCAGCTGCACCGCGGTGTGCGAGGCGGCATGCAGCACGCCGACCAGCAGGTCGCGCAGGTAGGCACCGGACGGGCTGGTATAAACCAGCGCCAGGCGGGTGTTCTGCGCGGCGGCCAGGGCGCTGGCGGCGAGGTTGGGCGTGTAGCCCAGTTTGTCGACCGCGCGCATGACCCGCTCGCGGGTGTCTTCGCGCACGTTGCTCTTGCCGTTGACGACGCGCGAGACGGTCATCGGCGAGACCTTCGCCAAGGCGGCCACGTCGTCGATGGTCGTGGCCTGCCCCTTGCGGCGGATCGATCTGGTGTCCTTGCTCAAGCCTCGCCCCTTCGGCGTCGCATGGTTCCACGGCATGGTAGCGATAACCGCGGCGCCGGGCGACGGGGGCAACAGTGCTTTCCAGCGGCAGGAAGGCATTGATGCCCGGTTCCTCGCCGCCTGCGATGACGCGCTGGCTTTCGTGCGCGTTCGCGCTCGTCCTGGGTCTGCTGGCCACCGGCAAGGCCCTTGCCGAGGACGGCTACGCGCTTTGGATGCGCTACATGCCGCTGCCGCCGGCGCAGGTCCAGTCCGTGCAGGCGCAGCTGCAAGCGGTGAGCGCGCCGCAACAGAACGAGGTTCAGCGCGCTGCCCGCGGGGAACTGCTGCGCGGTCTGTCGGGCCTGCTGGGCCAGGCGCCGCGCGAGGCGGGCACGGGGGAGGGCGCCGGCCTGGTGGTGGGCACGCCGGATTCGTCGCCGCGCATCGCACAGCTGCATCTGCCGCTGGAGGGGCTGGGCGAAGAGGGCTACCTGATCCGCCGCGCAGGTTACGCGGGACGGCAACTGACGGTGGTCGCCGCCCGCAGCGATATCGGCGCGCTGTACGGCGTTTTCCACCTGCTGCGGCTGTTGCAGACCGGACAGGACCTGGATGCGGTCGACGTGCGCGAGCAGCCACGGCTCAAGCTTCGCATGCTCGACCATTGGGACAACCTGGACCGCAGCGTGGAGCGCGGCTACGCGGGTGAATCGATCTGGGACTGGCACAAGCTGCCGGGCTGGCTGGACCCGCGCTACACCGATTACGCCCGCGCCAACGCCTCGCTGGGGCTCAACGGCACGGTGCTCAACAACGTCAATGCCAGTGCCCAGAGCCTGACGCCGGCTTATCTGGAGAAGGCGGCCGCGCTGGCCGGGGTGATGCGGCCCTGGGGGATCCGTGTGTACCTCAGTGCCCGCTTCAGCGCGCCGGTCGAGATCGGCGGCCTGGCGTCCGCCGACCCGCTCGACCCGCAGGTGCGCCGCTGGTGGGCGGACAAGGCTGACGAGATCTATCGACTCATTCCCGACTTCGGCGGCTTCCTGGTCAAGGCGAACTCGGAGGGACAACCCGGACCGCAGGATTACGGCCGCACGCACGCCGATGGGGCCAACATGCTCGCCGACGCACTGCGGCCGCATGGCGGTGTGGTGATGTGGCGCGCCTTCGTGTACTCGCACGAGCAGCCGGACGACCGCGCCAAGCAGGCCTACAGCGAATTCGTGCCGCTGGACGGCAAGTTCCGCGACAACGTGTTGTTGCAGGTCAAGAACGGCGCGATCGACTTCCAGCCACGCGAGCCGTTCCATCCGCTGTTCGGCGCGATGCCGAACACGCCATTGATGATGGAGTTCCAGATCACCAAGGAGTACCTCGGTTTTGCCACCCATCTGGTCTACCTCGGTGCCCTGTACGAGGAGACGTTGAAGTCCGACACGCATCGCCCCGCCCGCGGGCACACGGTGGCGCAGGTCGTCGAAGGGCAGGGGCATGCGCTGAGCGGCATGGCCGGCGTTGCCAATATCGGCAGCGACCGCAACTGGTCCGGCTCGGTCTTCGACCAGGCCAACTGGTATGCGTTCGGTCGCCTGGCGTGGAATCCGCGGCAATCGGCACGCAGCATCGCCGAAGACTGGGTGCGCATGACCTTCAGCAACGACCCTGCGTTCGTGCAGCCGGTGGTGCGGATGATGATGACCTCGCGCGAGGCGGTGGTGGACTACATGACCCCACTCGGCCTGCACCACCTGATGGGGCGGGGCCACCATTACGGGCCGGCGCCCTGGGATGCCGGCAGCGAGCGGCCGGACTGGGACCCGGTGTACTACCACCGCGCCGACCGCCAGGGCATCGGTTTCGAGCGCGGCAGCAGCGGTAGCAACGCGGTGGCGCAGTACGCACCGGTGCTGGCGCAACAGTTCGATGACCTTTCGCGGGTACCCGAGCGTGACCTGCTGTGGTTCCACCATGTGCCCTGGGACTACCGCATGGCTTCCGGCCGCACGTTGTGGGACGAGCTGGTGTGGCATTACGCGCGTGGCGTGGACGACGTGGCGGGAATGCGCGCCACCTGGGCCGGCCTGTCGCCCTACGTCGATGCGATGCGCTACCAGCAGGTCGCCAGCTTCCTGGCGATCCAGCAGCAGGAGGCGCAATGGTGGCGCGATGCCAGCATCGCCTACTGGCAATCGATCAACGGCCTGCCGCTGCCCGCCGGTGAGGCCGCGCCGCCGCATCCGCTGTCGTACTACCAGTCGCTGAAATTCCCCTTTGCCCCCGGCCATCACTGAGCGCGGAATGCCGATGAAACCGATGTCCCGTGTGTTGCTTTCGCTTGCACTGCTGCCGCTGCCGCTGCCGCTGATGGCTGCGACCTTGCAGTTCGACAGTCCCTTCGGCGAGCACGCCGTGCTGCAGCGCGACCAGCCGCTGCAGGTGCGTGGCCAGGGCACGCCGGGCGCCCAGGTCGAGGTGCGGCTCGGCGTGCAGCAGGCCACCGCGAAAATCGACCGCGATGGTCATTGGACTGCCACGTTGCCTGCGCAGCCGGCCGGGGGGCCGTTCGTGCTGGCGGCGCGCTCGGGGCAGGAGACGATCGAAGCGCCGGACGTGCTGCTCGGCGACGTGTGGCTGTGCTCGGGGCAATCGAACATGGAGCTGCAGGTGAATCGCACGCTGGATTCGCGTTCGGAACTGCTCAACGCGCGCCACGACGATCTGCGCCTGCTGACCGTACAACAGGTACCCAGCGCGGTGCCGCGCAGGACCTTTGCCACTGCGCCGCAGTGGCAGCGTGCCGATACCGACAGCGTGCGCGACTTCTCCGCCGCCTGCTACTACTTCGCCCGCGAACTGCAGCAGACGGTGCACGTCCCGATGGGGCTGATCAACGCCTCCTGGGGTGGTTCGCGCATCCAGGCCTGGCTGAGTGCAGGCGTGCTCGGCAAGGCGGGCTTGTACGCCGATGAAGAAGCCGTGCTCACGCGTTACGCAAAGGATCCGGTGCAGGCGGCCGCACAGTGGGGACGCATCTGGCAGGCGTGGTGGCACCAGCAGCCGGGGATCGACGCGCGCGATGCACCCTGGGATCCGACACTGGCATTGTCCGGCACCTGGGCGCCGGCACCCGCTGCGCTCGGTGCCTGGGAGCACTGGGGCGTGCCCGCGCTGGCGGCCTTCGACGGGCTGGTGTGGTTCCGCACCGAAGTCGAGCTGAGCGCCGATCAGGCCAGCCAGGCGCGCACGCTGGCGATCGGTAGTGCCGACGAGATCGACATGACCTGGGTGAACGGTCGCGCGGTGGGCAGCAGCAACGGCGGCGAGCCACGGCAGTATCCGTTGCCGCCGGGCACGCTGCACGCCGGGCGCAACCTCGTCACGGTGGCGGTGGTCGATACCTATCGCGACGGCGGCCTGATCGGGCCGGCCGACGCGCAGGCGATCCTGCTGGCCGATGGCAGCCGCGTGCCGCTGGGCCGTTGGCAGTACCGTGCGATGCCGTCCGATTTCGCTTCGCCGCCGCGTGCGCCGTGGCAATCGGCCACCGGGCTCTCCACGCTCTACAACGGCATGATCGCGCCCCTCGGCGACTACGGCCTGCGCGGCGCGCTTTGGTACCAGGGCGAATCCAACACCTCCGAGCCCGAGTTGTATGGGCGGCTATTGCGCCTGTATCGCCAAGACTTGCGCCGCCAGTTCGGGGCGGCGTTGCCGCTGCTGATCGTGCAGCTTGCCGGCTACGGCGCGCCCCCCACGCAGCCGGTGGAAAGCGGGTGGGCCGCGTTGCGTGACCAGCAAAGGCGCGTCGCGGACGAAGACCCGCACTCTGGCTTGGCGGTGGCGGTGGACATCGGCGAACGCACCGATATCCATCCGGCCAACAAGCAGGAACTCGGCAGGCGACTGGCGCGTGCGGCACGTCACGTGGTCTATGGCCAAGCGCTGGCGCCTTCCGGCCCGGTGGCCGCGTCGGCCACGCGCGAGGCGGGCGCGGTGGCGCTGCGTTTCGATCAGGTCGAGCAGGGGCTGGTGGCCTACAGCGCAACACGACCCATCGGCTTCGAAGTGTGCGGCGCGACAGCGGGCAGCTGTCACTACGCAGACGCGCGGATCGAGGGTGCCCGTGTCCTGCTCGCGGTGCCCGTCGGCATCGACGCCACCCGCGTGCGCTACTGCTGGGCCGACAGCCCGGTGTGCACGCTGTACGACGGCAATGGCCTGCCCGCCGGGCCGTTCGAGATCCCGGTGCATTGAATTTCTCTCCCACGGAGCCGAGCAGATGAGCCTGTCCATAGAAAATGCGGTGCCCGCCCAGGGCCGCCCCCGCGTCCCGCGACTGGCACGTCTGGTCCGCAGCACGGCGCCACGCCGCCTGTCGAGCCTCATGCGCGCCAGCCTGCTGACGGCATTCACCGCCGCGTGCCTGGCCTGCTTGGCCGCGCCCAGCCACGCCGCCACGCCGGTGGTGTTCGACAACTTCGTCTACCAGGGCCACGACGCGGCGTTCGCCACGCCATTGGCCAAGGGGCAGTACCGCAATCCGGTACTGGCCGGCTTCTATCCCGATCCCGCGGTCACGCGCGTGGGTGACCGCTACTATCTGGTCAACTCCACGTTCGCCTATTTCCCGGGCATTCCGGTGTTCGAAAGCGAGGACCTGGTGCATTGGCGCTTGCTGGGCCACGCCATTGACCGCCCCGGCCAGCTGGACTTCTCCGGCCTGGGTACCTCGCGTGGCGTATTCGCGCCGAGCATCGCGCATCACGGCGACACGTTCTACATCTTCAATACCGCGGTGGACAATGGCGGCAACTACTACGTCACCGCGAAGAACCCTGCCGGGCCGTGGTCCGACCCGGTGTGGCTGAAGGACGTGGACGGCATCGATCCTTCGCTGTTCATCGACGACAACGGAGAGGCTTTCCTGCTCAACAACGGGCCGCCGCAGGGCACGCCACGTTATGAGGGGCATCGCGCGATCTGGCTGCAGGCCTTCGACCTGAAGACCGGCCAGCCCTTCGGTCCGCGCAAGGTACTGCTGGACGGCGGCGTGGAACCGGAGAAGAACCCGATCTGGATCGAAGGCCCGCACATCTATCGCCGCGACGGGTGGTACTACCTCTCCTGCGCCGAAGGCGGCACGGGTCCGCAGCACTCGCAGGTCGTGCTGCGCGCACGCTCGCCGTGGGGACCTTTCCAACCCTATGCGCACAACCCGATCCTGACCCAGCGCGACCTGCCCGCCGATCGCGCGCATCCCATCGCCAATGCCGGCCATGCGGACCTGGTGGAAGGCCGCGACGGCCGCTGGTGGGCGATCTTCCTGGCCAGTCGCATCTACGGCCAGGGCCATTACCAGACCGGCCGCGAAACCTTCCTGCTACCGGTGGAGTGGCGCGACGGCTGGCCGGTGATCCTCGATGCGGGCAAGGCGATTCCCCAGGTAGTCGATGCACCCTCGTGGATGAAGGCAACACAGGACCAGGCGCCTCGTAGCGGCAATTTCGAATGGCGCGACGACTTCAGCACGCCTGCGCTCAAGCCGGACTGGCTCAGCCTACGCGCACCACCCACCTGGGCCGGGCTGCGCACGAAGCCCGGCCAGCTTTCGCTGGCGCCTCAAACCGACGGGCTCGAAGGGCACGGGCATCCGGCGTTCCTGGGACGCCGCCAGCAGCACCTGAAATTCGACACTTCCCTGGACGTGCAGTTGCCGATCACGCCGGGCGTCACCGGCGGCCTGGCGATGTACCAGGACGAGTCGCATTGGTACGTGCTCGGCGTGCAACGCACCGGGCAGGGCGGTGTCGTGTTCGTGCAGCGCCACGTCGGCGCCGACACCCGCATCGTCGCACAAGCGCACGTAGCGGACGTGGCCACGCTGCGACTGCGTATCGAGGGGAATGCCGGCCTTGGCGATTTTTCCTTCGATGCCGGGGCGGGCTGGCAGGCGCTGCGCAAGGCCGAGGATATCCATGTACTGAGCACCGATCTGGCCGGCGGTTTCGTCGGTGTCACGATCGGGCCTTATGCCAGGGCCGAAGCGGCCCCTTTCCAGGAGGACTGACATGCCGTTGCTGTCCCGACACGGCCGCAAGGCCATCGCACTGGCCATCGCCCTGTCGCTGCCGTCGCTGGCGGTGGTGGCTGCCGAACCGCCGAACGCCGGCAACAAGCCGATGTACCTCGACCCGGACCGCGGCTTCGAGGAGCGCGCCGCCGACCTCGTCTCGCGCATGACGCTGGAAGAGAAGGTCAGCCAGATGCAGAACAGCGCCGCGGCGATCCCGCGCCTGGGGGTGCCGGCCTACGACTGGTGGAACGAGGCGCTGCACGGCGTGGCGCGTGCAGGCGGGGCGACGGTCTTCCCGCAGGCCATTGCAATGGCGGCCACCTTCGATGCGCCGCTGATGCACCAGATCGCCACCACGATCAGCGACGAGGCGCGTGCCAAGCACCACGAGTTCGTTCGCCAGGGCCTGCACGGCCGTTACCAGGGCCTCACGTTCTGGTCGCCGAACATCAACATCTTCCGCGACCCGCGCTGGGGGCGCGGGCAGGAGACCTATGGCGAAGACCCGTACCTGACCTCGCGCATGGGCGTGAACTTCGTCGAGGGCCTGCAAGGCGACGACCCGAAGTACCGCAAGCTCGATGCCACCGCCAAGCACTTTGCCGTGCACAGCGGCCCGGAACACAACCGCCACGAGTTCGACGTGCATCCGGATCCGCGCGATCTCCATGAAACCTATCTGCCGGCGTTCCAGGCATTGGTACAGGAGGCACACGTGGATGCGGTGATGGGGGCCTACAACCGCGTCAACGGGGAATCCGCCTCGGCCAGCCAGCTGCTGCTGCAGGACACCTTGCGCCGCGATTGGGGCTTCAAGGGCTACGTGGTGTCCGACTGCGATTCGATAGAGGACATCTACAAGCACCACAAGATCGTCGGCACGGCCGAGGAGGCCGCCGCGCTGGGCGTGAAGCGGGGCCTGGAACTCAACTGCGGGCGCACGTATGCCGCGCTTGCCGGCGCGGTGAAGCAGGGGCTGATCAGCGAGGCGGAGATCGACGCGGCGGTGCGCCAGTTGATGACCGCGCGCATGCGCCTGGGCATGTTCGATCCGCCCGAGCGCGTGCCCTACGCGAACATTCCCTATTCGGTGAACCAGGCGCCGGCCCACGACGCGCTGGCCCTGCGTGCCGCGCGCGAATCGCTGGTGCTGCTGAAGAACGATGGCGTGCTGCCGTTGTCGCCGTCGATCCGTCGCGTGGCGGTCATCGGCCCGACGGCCGACGATCCGATGGCGCTGCTCGGCAACTACTACGGAACGCCGGCCAACCCGGTCACCGTGCTCAAGGGCATCCGCAATGCATTGCCTGATGCGCAGGTGGTGTATGCGCGCGGCAGCGACCTGGTAGAGCGGCGCGAGGACCCCGATGCCGACAGCCCGATCGAGCCGCGCTACCTGCGCCCTACCGCGCTGGCGAACGAGCGCGGCCTGCAAGGCGAGTATTTCCGCGGCAAGGACCTGCGCGGCGAACCCGCGCTGACCCGGCTCGACTCGCGCGTGGCGTTTCGCTGGGACCGCGGCGCCCCGACCGACGATGCCGTGGCCCGCGGCGAACTGAGCCGCGAGAAGGCGCTGGCCAGCGACGATTTCAGCGTGCGCTGGACCGGCCAGTTGCTGCCGCCGCGCGATGGCGTATACGACCTCAGCGTGACCGCAGACGACGGATTCCGCCTGTACCTGGACGGCAAGCTGCTGCTGGACCGTTGGAAGAACAGCGATCGCGCCCAGGCCCAGCACGCCAGCGTGGCACTGCGCAGCGGCCAGGCCTACGACCTGCGGCTGGAATACTACGACCACGAACGCGATGCCGCGGTGCGGCTGGCGTGGCGCCTGCCCGGTGGCGCGCCGCCGCTGGAGGAGGCACTACAGGCCTCGCGCGAGGCCGATGCGGTGATCTTCGTCGGCGGGCTTACCGGCGATGTCGAGGGCGAGGAGATGGATGTCAGCTATCCGGGCTTCTCCGGCGGCGACCGCACCGATCTGCGCCTGCCCAAGCCGCAGCGCGAACTGCTCGAAGCGCTGCACGGCACCGGCAAGCCGGTGGTCGCGGTTCTGACCGCCGGTTCGGCGCTGGCCATCGACTGGGCGCAGCAGCACCTGCCCGCGATCCTGCTGGCGTGGTATCCCGGGCAGCGGGGCGGCGATGCAGTGGCCGATGCGCTGTTCGGCAAGACCAGCCCGGGCGGCCGCCTGCCGGTGACGTTCTACCGCGCCGACGCCACGCTGCCCGCCTTCGACGACTACGCGATGAAAGGGCGCACCTACCGCTACTACGAGGACAAGCCGCTGTATCCGTTTGGCTTCGGCCTGAGTTATGCGAGTTTCGATTACTCGGCGTTGACGCTGGACCGGCGGCGCGGCAAGGCGGGCGATCCGCTGCAAGTGAAGCTCAAGGTGCGCAACAGCGGCAAGGTCGCCGCCGACGAGGTGGTGCAGCTGTACCTGCGGCCCGTGAATCCGTCCCGCCCGCGCGCGCTCAAGGAACTGCGTGGCTTCCAGCGCATCACGCTGCAACCGGGGGAGCAGCGCGAGATCGCCTTCGACGTGCAGCCCGAGCGCGACCTGCGCATCTACGACCCGCAGCGCCAGGCCTACAAGGTGGACCCGGGCCAGTACGAAGTGCAGGTGGGGGCATCGAGCGCGGACATCCGGCTCAAGCAGGACTATACCGTGACGGATTGAGGCAAGGCGGTCGCATCCGCGCCGACGCCCTCCGCGCCGCTCCGCGGCCGCGAGGGCGCGGCTGGCCGCGGCGCGCGCGTTGACCGTCGCTGCAGCGCTGTACGATGCTGTGGCGGCGCAAGGGGGCTTGCGTCCAAACCTTCATGGGGAGCGCGACGATGAAGCGTATAGCAACGTGGCCGATGCTGTGGGCCGGACTGCTGGCCAGCGGCTGTGCAGCCGCCGCCGACGACGGGGTCGGCGGCCCGCTGTACGACCAGTTGCTCGGCCTGGACCAGGCGGTCTTCAACGCCTACGACGCCTGCGACCTGGAGGCCTTCAGTGGCTACTTCGCGCCGGATGTCGAGTTCTACCACGACACCGGCGGCGTCACGCACGATCGGCAGACCGTCATCGACAACACCCGCAAGTGGATCTGCCACAAGGTGCGCCGCGAGTTGATCGCGGGCACGTTCCGCGCCTATCCGCTGAAGGATTACGGGGCGCTCGCCGAAGGCGAGCATCGCTTTTGCGAATTGGCCAGCGGGCAATGCGAGGGCGTGGCGAAGTTCGTCATCGTCTGGCACCGCCAGGGTGACCAATGGCGGATCACCCGGGTGCTGAGCTACGGCCACCGCGCCCTGGCGCCTTGAGGTTCCTTCAGCGGCGCTGCGCCAGTTCGGTGAGGATGGACACCAGCGTGTCGTAGTCGCGCGGTCCATCGTAGCGCTCGCCGTTGACGAACAGCGTCGGCGTCCCGTTCACGCCGCTGCGCACGCCGCCCAGGAAGTCGGCCTCGATGCGCGCGTCGTACCGGCCGGATACCGCTTCGCCGAAGGCGGTGGGCGGCAGGCCGAGTTCGTGCGCGTAGCGGGCCAGGTCATGGTCGCCGAGCGCCTCCTGGTGTTCGTACAGCATGTCGTGTGCTTCCCAGAACTTGCCGTGCGCGCCGGCCGCCTCGGCGAACTGCGCGGCGCGCAGCGCGTGCGGGTGCATCTCGGTCAGCGGGAAGTTGCGGAAGACGAAGCGCAGCTGCGCGCCGAGCGCGGCCTGCACTGCCTTGAGCAGCGGATACGCCTCGCCGCAATAGGGGCATTCGTAGTCACCGTATTCGACCAGCGTGACCGGTGCCTCGGCAGGACCCTGGCTGTGGTCCTGGGCGGTGACGGGAAGGGTGAGGTGGCTCATGCGCGATCTCCGGAAGCGGCGGACAGCTTGTCGAGTGCGTCGAGGATGCCGTCGGCACCTGGATTGATGCCCAGCGGCGACAGGTGGCTCCACGCGATGCGGCCCTGCGCGTCGATCACGAACAGCGCGCGCTCGCTGATCCCGTCCCCATCGCGGTAGACGCCATAGCGGCGCGCCACCTCGCCCTTGGGTTCGAAATCGGCCAGCAGCGGGAAGTGGAGCTTGCGCTGCTCGGCGAACGCGGCGTGGCACCACGCCCCATCGACAGAGATGCCGAGCAGTTGCGCGCCGGCGCGCTGGAACTCGGGCAGCACCTGGTTGTACAGCGCCATCTGGTCGCCGCAGACCGGGCTCCAGTCGGCGGGGTAGAAAGCCAGGATCACTGGCTGGCCACGCAGGGACGCCAGCGAGACCCGCTGGTCGGGCGTGGAGGGCAGTTCGAAGTCGGGTGCCGGCGTGCCGGCGGACAGGAGCGTGGAGGCGGACATGCGGGATCCTCGGGTCGGGAAAGGAGCGCGGATCGAGAGCGGGCGGCGGCGGGCGATGGCGGGCGCGGCGCGTGGGTGATCCGTGGCGATGGCCGCCGGGGCGATGCGCGGTCGGGCAGGCGACTGCCAGCGTAATCGCACCCTGGCGCCCGGGCTTCACGCCGCCGTCAACCCGAAGCGCCTTCGCTCATTCATGTGGCTCAGGCAGGGCGCGAAGCATCGGCGCGACGAAGCGTGATCAGCAGCGCGAGCGCGGGCAGCGCCACGCCGAGCACGGCCACGCCGTGCCAGCCGAAGCGGTGCCACACCACCGCCGAGGCCCATGAGCCCACGGCGCCGCCGACGAACATCGAGGTCATGAACAGGGTGTTGAGGCGGCTCTTGAACTCCGGATGCAGCCCGTAGATCAGGTGCTGGTGCGAGACCAGTGCGATCTGCACGCCGAAGTCCAGGGCGATCACGCCCACCACCAGGCCGGCGATGCCCGGCCATGCGCCGAGCAAGATCCACGACACCAGCGTGGCCAACGCGCCAAGGCGGATCACCCACGCCGGGCCGCGGCGGTCGGCCACGCGGCCGGCGACCGGCGCCATCGCCACGCCCACCGCGCCGACGATGCCGAACAGGCCCGCCGCGGTGGCACCCAGGTGCAGCGGCGGTTCGGCCAGGTGCAGCGAGAGCACGGTCCAGAACGCGGAGAAAGCGGCAAACAGCAGCGCCTGCACCAACGCCGCCTGGCGCAGGCGCGGTTCGCGATGCCACAGCTGCCACAGCGAGGCGAGCAGTTCGCGGTAACGCAGGCGATGGGCGGGGGCATGCGCGGGCAGGCTGCGCGCCATCAGCACGGCGGCGGCCAGCGCCACCGGCACGGCGATCCAGAACACCGCGCGCCAGCCCACCGCGCTCGACAGCGCGCCGGCCGCCGTGCGGCTGAGCAGGATGCCGGTCAACAGGCCGCTCATCACCGTGCCGATCGCCGCGCCGCGCTTTTCCGGCGCGCACAGGATGGCGGCGAACGGCACGATCTGCTGCGCCACGGTGGCGGTGGCGCCCACCAGCACCGAGCCGATCGCCAGCATCGCCAGCCCCGGCGCGGCAGCGGTCAACGCCAGCGCCGCGGCCAGCACGACGAATTGCACCACGATCAACCGGCGCCGCTCGAACATGTCGCCCAGCGGCAGCAACAGCAGCAGCCCGGCCGCGTAACCGGCCTGCGTGAGCGCGGGAATCCACGCACTGACCCGCGCATCGCCGAGGCTGGCGGCCATGATCCCCAGCATCGGCTGGTTGTAGTAGATGTTCGCCACGGCGAGCCCGGCGGCCAGCGCCATGGCGAACAGCGGCGCGCGCGGCGCGGTGGAGGACAGGGGGGCCGAGATGGCCATGGAAACTCCAGGAAAGACGGTGGGGGAAGTGGCGTTCGCCGGCGCACGGGCGGCAGGCCTCGGCCGATGCGGCGGCGCCGCATCGGAACGAGATGAAAGCCAGCGCGCGGCAAAACGGGTACGCGATGGACGCGGGCCCGCGGCCCGCGCCCGGAAGCGCGACTCAGCGCTGGATGAATTCCAGCAGGTCGGCGTTGATCACATCGGCGTGGGTCGTGCACATGCCGTGCGGGAAGCCCTTGTACACCTTCAGCTCGCCGTGCTTGACCAGCTTCCACGACAGCTCGCCGGCATCGGCGATCGGCACGATCTGGTCGTCGTCGCCGTGCATCACCAGCACCGGCACCTCGATCTTCTTCAGGTCTTCGGTGAAGTCGGTTTCCGAGAATGCCTTGATGCCCTCGTAGTGGGCCTTGGCATTGCCGGCCATGCCCTGGCGCCACCAATTCTGGATCGTGCCGGGGATGGCCTTGGCGCCCTCGCGGTTGAAGCCGTAGAACGGGCCGGTCGGCAGGTCGAGATAGAACTGCGAGCGGTTGGCGGCCAGTTGCGCGCGCAGGCCGTCGAATACCTCGATCGGCAGGCCGCCCGGGTTGGCGGGCGTCTTGACCATGATCGGCGGCACCGCCCCGATCAGCACCGCCTTGGCCACGCGGCCGGCGGGTTGGCCGTAGCGCGCCACGTAGGCGGTGACTTCGCCGCCGCCGGTGGAATGGCCGATGTGCACGGCGTTGCGCAGGTCCAGGTGCTCCATGACCGCGGCCGCATCGGCGGCGTAGTGGTCCATGTCATGGCCATCGGCCACATGCGAGGAACGGCCATGACCGCGGCGGTCGTGGGCGATGACACGGAAGCCCTTGCGCACGAAGAACAGCAGCTGCGCGTCCCAGTCATCGCTGGACAGCGGCCAGCCATGGTGGAACACCAGGGGCTGGGCGTCCTTGGGACCCCAGTCCTGGAAGAAGATATCGACGCCATCGCGGGTGGTGACAGTGTTCATCAGGGGACTCCTCATGTGGTGGGGTACAACGCGAACGCTACGGGGGTAGCAGGAGCGGCGAAATCCTACGCTCGGTTCGCCGCCTCATACGAAGGTGTGGGGCGTCATCGCGGCGCCAGGGCGCGATCCACGCATTCGGCGATGACGTCGGCCTCCACGGGCTTGACGAGGAAGGCGAGCGCGCCACGCGCCAGCACGCGCGCGCGCATCGCCTCGGTGGGAAACGCGGTGAGCAGGATCACCGGAAAGTCGTGACCGGCCGATTGCAGCGCCGCCTGCAGCTGCTCGCCATCCATGCCGGGCATGCGCATGTCGCTGATCAGGCAGCCCGGCGCGTGCGCCGGCAGCGCCTGCAGGAATTCGGCGGCCGAGGCATAGGTGAGCGTGTCGTAGCCCAGTGCGCGCAGCAGGCTGGACAACGAGGCGCGTACGCCGCTGTCGTCGTCGACCACGGCGACGAGGCGGGCGCGGGCGTGAGGGTTCATGCCGACAACTCCTTCGCGCCATGCGGCGCACGAAGGTGCGTCAAGCCGGCCCGATGACGCATTTAGGCATGCGGGCGCCGGCCTGAACATCATACGGAGGTGTGGGGACCCTGGATGCCCAGCGCTTCGGCCTGCCGCACCAGGTCGGCCAGCGAACGCACGCCCATCTTGCGCATCACGTTGCCGCGATGGATCTTCACGGTGATCTCGCTCAGGCCGATCAATCCGGCGACCTGCTTGTTCATCAACCCGGCCACCACGTGCGCCATGACCTCGCGCTCGCGCGGGGTCAGCGTCTGGTACTGCTCGCGCACCTGCGCCAGGCTCGCGGCCTGTGCACGACGCTGGCGGTCGCGTTCGATCGCCGCGCTCACTGCATCGAGCATGTCCTGGTCGCGGAAGGGCTTGGCGAGGAAATCCACCGCGCCGGCCTTCATCGCGCGCACCGACATCGGGATGTCGCCGTGCCCGGTCATGAACACGATCGGCAGCGCCACCCCCTGCGCGACGAGTTGGGCCTGGAAATCCAGGCCGCTGATCCCGGGCAGGCGCACGTCCAGCACGATGCAGCCGGGCACGTCGGGCAGCGCCTGGGCCAGCAGCTCGGCTGCCGAGGCGAAGGTGCGCGCCTGCAGGCCGATGGAGCGAAACAGGCTGTCCAGGGCCTCGCGCACCGCGGCCTCGTCGTCCACGATGACGACCAGCGGCACGGAGGAAGTCGGCGGAAGCGGGCTATGGCGCATGGGGCGGGGCGTCAAGGTGGGAGGGCAGGGTCAGCTCGAACACAGTGCCGCGGCCGGGCGTGCTCTCCACCGTGAGCTCCCCGCCGTGGGCCTGGGCGGTGGTGCGGCAGATCGCCAGCCCCATGCCCATGCCGTGCGGCTTGGTCGTGTAGAACGGATCGAACAGGCGCGGCAGGTCGGCGGCGGTGATGCCCGGTCCGGTGTCGGCGACGCGGAACACCAGCGTAGCCTCCGCGCCGCGGCCGGCGTGAAGGGACAGTATGCGCGGCCCGCGCCAGCCGGCCAAGGCCTGGCTGGCGTTGACCATCAGGTTCACCAGCACCTGCTCCAGCTGCACGCGGTCGCCGTGCAGCCAGGGCAGGTCGTCCTCGACATGGACGTGCACGTCCACCGCCTCGCGGGTGAATTCGTGGCGCACCAGTTCCACGGCGTCGGCGAGCAGCGCCGCCGGTGCCAACGGCTGGTGCGGCGTCGGCGCCTTGCTGAGGAAATCGCGCACCCGGCGCACGATGTCGCCGGCGCGCCGGCCCTCGGCGATGATCCGGGCGATGGCCGTCTCCACTTCGTGCAGGTCCGGCGTATCGCGGCGCAACCAGCGCATGCCGGCCTCGCCATTGGTCACCACCGCCATCAACGGCTGGTTGACTTCGTGGGCGATGGAGGCCGTGAGCTCGCCGAGCGTCGCCACGCGCATGGCGTGTGCCAGTTCGGCCTGCGCGGCGAGCATGGCGTCCTGCGCTTGCCGGCGCTCGGTGATGTCCACCACGAACACCAGTACGCTGCCGGCGCCGTCCTCGGCGGTGGGGAAGGTGATGGTGAACAGCACGGGGACGCGCCGGCCGTCGGCGCGCACCAATTCCGTCTCGCCTTCGAAGAACGTCTCGCCGCCGGCATAGGCGAGCAGCGAGGCGACGAAGGTATCGTCGGCGGGATCGAGCAGTTCGGAGAGCGAGGCGGGCATGGCCGCTTGCGTATGACCGGCGATGGTGGCGAAGGCGGGATTGGTGCGCTCGATGCGCACCAGGTCGCGGGCCTGCGCGGCGAAGCCGGGGTGCCGCGCGAGATGGGCGGCCAGCGCGGTCGGGTCTTCGAGCCCTTGCGCGAGCAGCGCGGCGTGGAGCGCGCGCCAATCCTGCTGCACCACGCCGATGCGCGTGGCATCGAACATGCGGCGGTAGCGCTGCTCGCTTTGCACCAGCCGGGCATGGGCGGCCTGTCGCGCGGTGACGTCGGTGTGGGTTTCCAGCACGCGCCACGGGCGGCCGGCGGCATCGCGTTGCAGCGCCCAGCGGCTTTCCACGTGCAGCTCGCGGCCGTCGCGCGTGGTCTGCAGCAGCGTGCCTTCCCAGCGGCCTTCGGCTTCCAGCGCCGCGTCGGCCAGCGCGCGCGGTTGTGCGTAGCGCGTGCGCAGCAGTTCGTCGGCGACGCGGCCCAGTGCTTCCTGCGCACTGAATCCGTAGACCTCCGCCGCGCCGCGGCTCCAGAACGCGATGCGCCCGTCGCGGTCGCGGGTGAAGATCATGTCGTGCGACAGGTCCAGCAGCATGGCCTGCGAGGCCAGCGACTGCACCGCGCGTTGGTTCTCCAGCGCCAGCGCGGCGCTGATCGCGATGGCCGCCAGACTCACCGCCGCGCGAAAGGTCTGCGCGCCGAGGTGGCGCAGGCCATGGGTATCCAGATAGGCGTAGACCGTGAGCACGATGCCCGCCGCGGCCACGGCCAGGATGTCGCCCCGGCGCGCCGTGCGCGCGACCAGCATGACGGCCACCACGTAGAGCACCGCCACCGCGCCTTCCAGCGTGGTCAGCGCGTCGACCAGGAAGATCGCCCCCACCAGCAGGGCGGCCCCCAGGCGCAGCGCGCCATGCTGCAGGCGCTTGCGGGGCGGGGCAGCAGCCGGTCCGGCGCGGGTCTGCGGGGAGGGCGTATGTGGTGCGGCGACAGGAGGGGGCATGCGACGGGGCTCCGGTTTCGACGGGACAGGGGCGCGGGAGACGGCCCGCCGATCATAGACGCGGCCCGGCGGGGGTGGCGGGTACGGCCGTGGGCTTGGGCGCAGCCCCACACCAAGGTATGAGCGCGCGAAACGAACCGGCAATGTTGCCGGCTTCCGTGCGCGGCTACGTTGTGCGCCATGCCGGAGACCGCCATGCGGTTCCGGTCTTCCTTCCGCCACCGCAGGAGCCTGGTCATGAACCCGCAATCCACCGCCGCTCGCCGCGCCGCCGCGCTGCATGTCCGCAACGACCTCGGCGAGGACGCCGCGCGCGACATCGCCGCCGCCCTCACCGGCGTGCTGGCCGACATGTTCGCGCTCTACCTGAAGACCAAGAACTTCCACTGGCACCTGTCCGGTCCGCATTTCCGCGACTACCACCTGATGCTGGACGAGCAGGGCGACCAGATCTTCGCTACCACCGACGTGCTGGCCGAGCGCGCACGCAAGGTCGGCGGCACCACGTTGCGGTCGATCGGCCACGTCCAGCGCCTGCAGCGGCTGGCCGACAACGACGCCGACTACGTCACGCCGGAGGATATGCTCGCCGAGCTGGCCGACGACAACCGCCGCATGGCCGGGTTCCTGCGCGAGGCGCATGGCGTGTGCGACACCTATGGCGATGTCGCCTCCACAAGCCTGATCGAAGTGTGGATCGATGAGGCAGAACGCCGCGCCTGGTTCCTGTTCGAAAGCACCCGCCGGCCGGCCTGAGCCACGTCCTGGCGCCCGGTCCGCTCCGTGACGGACCGGGTTGGGGGCGGGATTTCCCCGTTTCGTCGCAACCGCGTTGAGGCGGGCTGCCAGGGCGTCCATGCTGCCGGTGCCGGGTGCGGTTCTCGCCCCCGTACAGGAGCCAGGAATGAAAACCTTGTTCGGCGTGGTCGCGTGGTGCCTGCTGTTCGTGTTGTGCTGGCCATTGGCCCTGCTGGCACTGGTGGCATGGCCGTTCGTATGGCTGTTGCTGCTGCCGTTCCGGCTGGTGGGCGTGACCTTCTCGGCGTTGTTCGCCTTCCTCGGCGCGCTGCTGTTCCTGCCGGCGCGTCTGCTGGGATGGCAGCCGCGCACGCCCGCCGCGGCGGGCTGAGCGGGCGGCGGGCCGTCACTGGTCGTGGCGGCAGTTGGAAGAAGCAGACGGTGCGCTTGCCGTCAGCGCACCCAGCGACCTTCGTGTAGGCGCACCGTGAAGCGCGCCCATTGCCGGAACGCGGTTTCCCCGCACCGGCCCTGCTGTCCGGCGTCCTGGCCGGCCACGACGCGATAGACCACCTCCCGCGTGTCCGTCACCGAGAGGACCTCGCGCACGCTCCATTCGCGCCCCAGCCGCCCGTTGCTGTAGGCGTGGCCCGGCAGCAGCCCGTGCGGATGGACGATGCTGCGTTCGGCATGCTGCTTGGCCAGTTCGAGCAGCTCGGTGAGTTGTTCCTCGGGGACGTCGACATAGGAGTTGAGCTCGGCCATCGCGGCGGAGAAATCCTCCTGGGTCAGTTCGAAACGACGCTGCGCGGCCGGCACATCCACCATCGCCTGCCGGCGCCGATGCAGGTGCAGCGGATAGCGCCGCCACGGGAAGGGGGCGTTGAACACAACCGCCACCAGCAGGATGGCCACCACGCTCACGCCCACCGGCTCGATCAGGTAGTGATAACCCAGCGCGTGCAGTTCCTCGCCGCCGATTACTGCCGCCATCGCGGTGGCGCCGCCCGGCGGATGGATGCAGCGCAGGTAATGCATCGCGCCCACGGCGGCACCCACGGCCAGCGCGGGCGTCCACGCATGGCCGGGAAACAGCTTCTGGCAGCTCACGCCGATCGCCGCGGAAATCAGGTGGCCGCCGGCCACCGCCCAGGGTTGTGAGAGCGCGCCGTGCGGCACTGCGAACAGCAGCACCGCCGAGGCACCGAGCGAAGCCAGCATGATGGCGCCGGCCGGCCCGGCCCCGGCCAGTCCCTGCGGGAATACCTCATGGATCACCGCATAGACGGCCAGGATGCCGAGAAACGCCCCGGCGCCGGAAATCCACTTCTCCGCGTGCGTGGTGGTATTGCGCTCGATGCCCAGCCAGGGGCGCAATGCGTGGGGAACCTGGGAGGGCTTCATGGAGGCAACTGGCAGGAGCGGGGCGACAGTTTAGGTCACCCCTTCCGCAGGTAGCCGATACACGTCCTCAGGGCGAACCCGACGCGGCGCGCAGCACCGCATCGAATGCCGGCTTGGGCTGACGTTCGCGGTCGAACAGCAGCGGGTAGTTGTGACGACCGCGCACGGGATAGTCGTTCTTCCACGAGCCGCCATCGTGCACGTTCCAGAAGGTGACGCGCGCGATGACATCGCGCTTGCGCTTGAACAGCGCGAACAGCTCCGCATAGCGCTGGGCCAGGCGCTGCTGCATGTCCGCTGGCAGGCCGTCCGGCCACGGATCGAGCTGGCGCCGCGCGGCCGGGTCGGCCGGCAGTTCGAGGCGCTGGTCGGCGGGCATGCCGTCGGTGCGCGGAGGCTGCGGCAGCACGTCGATGTCCAGTTCGGTGATCATCACCTTGACCCCCAGCGCCGCGAAGGTATCGATGCTCGTCTCGATCTCGGCGATCGACGGGCTGTCCAGGCCCCAGTGCCCCTGCATGCCCACGCCATCCACGCGCACGCCACTGGCCTGCAGCATCTTCACCAGACGCACGATGCCTTCGCGCTTGGCGGGCTTCTCGGTATTGAAGTCGTTGTAGTACAGCTCGGTATCCGGGGCCGCCTCGGCGGCGTAACGATAGGCCTCGCGCAGCAGGCGGTCGCCATCGCCCACGTTCTTCAGCCATGGGCTCTGGCGGTAGCTGCCGTCCTCGTCGATGACCTCGTTGGCGACGTCCCACGCCTGCAGGCGGCCGGCGAAATGTCCGGCGACGTGCTGGATGTGGTCCTTCAGCACTGCCAATTGGGCATCGGCGGTGTTCGGGCGGCCCTGTGCATCGGTGAACATCCACGCCGGCGTCTGGATATGCCATAGCAGGTTGTGGCCCACCAGGAACATGCCATGTGCCTGCCCGAAGCGGACGAAGGCGTCCCCCTTGCTGAAGTCATAGACGCCGGGGCGCGGATGCACGTTCTCCGGCTTGAGTTCGTTCTCGGCGGTGATGGTGTCGAATTGCGCGATCACCAATTGTTGCGAGCGCAGGTCGCGGCCGCTGACGATGGCATCGTTGACCGCCACTCCGACAAGAAAATCGTCGCGGTAGGCGTCCTTCAACGTGGCAGGCGGGGCGGCGGCGAAGGCGGGCAGGGCAGCGGTGGCCAAGGCCATGGCCAGCAGGGTCGGGCGGAAGGACAGGGTCATGGACATGCTCCGGGCGAGACGAGGGGCAGGTGGGTGTGGATATCAAGCGGCGCGGCAGCACCTGGTCGGGGACAATGTCCCGCGGAAGGCGGATACATCGCCTTAGGATGGCGCGGCGCAGCACGCCCGCGCGCGGTGCGCGGGCATCCCGAAATGCGTGGAAGGCCTGTATTTCCAGATGTTCGCAGCTTGGGTGATAGCGCTATCACTACCACGCGTCGATTGCTTGCGCCACTGGGGGAGCGCGGTCCACCTGCGGAGATCTCGCTTCGTCGTTCGTTGGACGCCGGCTTGCGTGCTGCCCCGGAGGCCGCACGCATCAAATGCTGCCCTGCAGCGTGCATGGCCTGATGATAGCGCTACCATCACAGTCGCTGTGCGCTGTATCAGCCGGAGCTTGCGATCATGTCCGGTATTGGCGGCACGTTCGAGCCGCACGCGGCCGCGGTGCCCTCTGCCTACATCCCTCCAGGCAGGGGTTGCCGCGGTCGCGCCTTCCTTTCATCCGCCAGGGAATCCATGAACCGCACGACCGCACCGTTATCGGTCACCGAGAAGATCGGCTACAGCCTGGGCGACCTGGCCGCCAATCTGATCTTCCAGACCCTGATCAGCTTCCTGGCCTTCTTCTACACCGATGTCTACCGCATTCCGGCGGCCGCCGCGGCGACGGTGATCTTCAGCGTCGGCCTGCTCGGCGCCTTCGTGTTCACCCCGGTGGTGGGCATCATCGCCGACCGCACGCGCAGCCGCTGGGGCAAGTTCCGGCCGTGGGTGCTGTGGACGGCGGTGCCGTTCGGCCTGCTGTCGCTGTTGGCGTTCTCCACGCCGAACCTGGGCGAGCACGGCAAGATCGCCTATGCACTGGCGACCTACAGCCTGCTGATGCTGGTGTACGTGGCCAACAACCTGCCGTATTCGGCGTTGAGCGGCGTGCTTACCGGCAACATGGACCAGCGCAACAGCTTGTCGGCATACCGCTTCGTGGCGGTGATGATCGCGCAGTTCATCATCCAGGTGTTGTTGCTGCCGCTGGTGCTGATCCTGGGCGGCGGCGACAAGGCGCTGGGCTTCCAGCACACCATGGCGGTGTTCGCGGTGATCGGCACGGTGTTCTTCCTGGTCACCTTCTTCACCACGCGCGAGCGCGTCGTGCCCGCGGCGGGCGAGGGCGGCAGCGTGCGCCAGGACCTGGCCGACCTGGTGCGTAACCGGCCGTGGATCGTGATGCTGCTGCTCACCATCCTGGTCTTCGTCACCCTTGCGTTGAAGGGGGGCATGTACATCTATTACTTCAAGTATTACCTCAGCGAACCGGACCTGGCGGCCTTCATCGAGGGCGTGGGCTTCAACCGGTTCCTGGCCGGGCTCAACCATCTGCTTGCCAGCCTGGGCCTGTCGGCGTTCCAGTGGCCGCAGGACGCGCCGACATCGGCCTTCAGCCTGTTCAGCGCAGGCGGCATCATCGCGATGATCATCGGCATCGGCTTCTCGCGCCGGCTGGCCGAGCGCTTCGGCAAGCGCGACGTGTTCGGCGGGGCGTTGCTGGTCTCCACCCTGTGCCTGCTGGCCTACTTGTTCTTCCCGCCGCAGGCCGTCGGGCTGGTAGTGCTTTTCTACATCCTGCACGGCTTCTTCTACGGCATCACCACGCCGTTGCTGTGGGCGATGATCGCCGACGTGGCCGACTACTCCGAGTGGCGCAACCACCGCCGCGCCACCGCCATCATTTTCTCGGCGATGCTGTGCGGGCTGAAGATCGGCCTGAGCATCGGCGGCGCGCTGGTGGCGGCCATCCTGGCGCACTATGGCTACGACGGTGGCGCCGCCACGCAGTCGCCGGCCGTGGCCGATGGCATCCGCCTGTCGGTCAGCGTGTATGCATCCCTTCCTTTCCTCGCCGCCGTGGCATTGTTGTTCCTGTACGAGATCGACAAGCGCACCGAGGTGCGCATCGAACAGGAACTGGGCGCGCGCCGCGCCGCCGCCACGGCCTGATCCCTTCTTTCACCGAAACTGTCCATGAGCGAACACATCGACCCGCAACGTCTGGCGGAACTTCGGCGCAGCGCACTGTCCGCCCCGCTGGTGACCGCGCAGTACACCGCCGACCCGTCCGCCCATGTCTTCCAGGGGCGCGTCTATATCTATCCCTCGCATGACGTGGACGGTGGCGTGGCCTTCAACGACAACGGTGACCACTTCGCGATGGAGGACTACCACGTCTATCGCCAGGACCATCCGCAAGGCGAGACGGTGGACTGCGGCGTGGCGCTGCACGTGCGCGACGTGCCGTGGGCGGCCCGGCAGATGTGGGCGCCGGACTGCGCCGAGCACGCGGGGCGCTACTACCTCTACTTTCCCGCCAAGCGGGCCGACGGCGTCTTCCAGATCGGCGTGGCGGTCGGTGATTCGCCGGAAGGCCCTTTCGTGCCCGAGTCCACCCCCATCGAGGGCAGTTATTCGATCGACCCGGCGGTGTTCGCCGATGCCTCCGGTGCGTACTACCTGTGTTTCGGCGGCATCTGGGGAGGTCAGCTGCAGAAGTACCGCGACAACCGCTATGACGCCGCGCACGAAGAACCGCCGGCCGACGCGCCCGCGCTCGGGCCACGCATGGCCCGCCTGGCGCCGGACATGAAGGCTTTCGCCGAGGCGCCGCGCGAATTGGTGATCCTCGACGAACATGGCCAGCCGCTGCTCGCCGGCGACCATGACCGTCGCTACTTCGAAGGCCCCTGGATGCACGTGCACGGGGGGCGCTATTACCTCTCTTACTCCACCGGCGACACGCACTACATCTGCTACGCGACCAGCGACAACCCGTACGGGCCGTTCACCTACCAGGGCCGCATCCTCAATCCCGTGATCGGCTGGACCACGCACCATTCGATCGTCGAGTTCGACGGGCGCTGGTGGTTGTACTACCACGACTCGCTGCTCTCAGGCGGTGTGACGCACCTGCGCTCGATGAAGGTGGCCGAGTTGCATCATGATGCCGCGGGGCGCATCGCCACGCTCGATCCGTACGGTCATGATTGACGCTGCAATGACAGCGCTGCCGCCCGGCGAGCGCATCGTGTTGCGGGCCGGCCAGCTCGAAGTGACGGTGACCCCGCAGGCCGGTGGACGCGTGGCGCAACTGCGCCACGCAGGCGTGGATTGGCTGGTGGGGCCGGACGACGGTATCGATGCCGCCATCGCATGGGGGGCCTATCCGATGGTGCCGTGGGCGGGGCGCATCCGGAACGGCCACTTCATCTTCGACGGCAAGCGCTGGCAACTGCCACCGAGCCTGGGGCCGCATGCCATCCACGGCGTGGGTTTCCTGCGGGCCTGGGAAGTCACCTCGCGCGATGAGCGTGCGTTGACGCTTGCCCTCGAACTCGGCGAGCGTGGGCAATGGCCGTTCGGCGGTCGCGTCGAACAGCGGATCGAAGTGCTGCCCGACCGGCTCCGGCTGGAGATGCGCCTGGTGGCCGGCGCGCAGGCCATGCCGATGCCGGTGCTCGGTTGGCATCCCTGGTTCCGCAAGCTCACCCGCTTCACCTTCCAGCCGAATGCCTATTACCCGCGCGATGCCGAGGGCATCGCCACCTTGCCGCTGGCCGTGCCGCCGGGGCCGAAGGACGATTGCTACCTGTGCGACGCCCCGGTGGTGCTGTGGCGCGAGGGTCAGCAAATGGTGATGCGTGCCGAAGGCGACCACTGGGTGTATTACGACGAAACCCCGCACGCGACTTGCTTCGAGCCGCAGAGCGGGCCGCCGGATGCATTCAATCTTCGCGCGGAAGTACTGCCTGCGGGCGGCGAGGTATCAACATGGACGGAGTGGGTGCTTTCGATGGCGCACTGAGCCATCCCGACGCACACCGCCCACCCTGTCGCGCCCGGCCTTGTAGGAGCGGCTTCAGCCATCCGACAGTGCGCGACGCCGCTCGTCGGAGCCCGATGCCCTCTACGGATTCTCGCGCCAGGCGTACGGCCCGAACGTCGCGCCGATGAAGCCACCCGCGGACTGCGTGCTCAGCACCTTGGCATCGAGATCATCGCGCAGCACCTGCCACTGTCCGTGGCCGGTGGCGTACTCCGCGCGAAGGCGGGCATTCGCCAGCACGAACCGAAGCCGGGCCGTGTCGGTCCCGACCGGCAGCTTCGCCGACGCCAGCACGACGCCTTGCTTAGGCTCTTCGCCGCTTGCCCGGCGCCACAGCGCCAGCGTGGTGCCATCGTGTCCCGGCGACAACGCCAATGCATAGAAGTGGCTTTCGTTCTGCAGCAACGCCAATCCGGCGTGCTCCCCTGCCACCAGCTTGCCGGCGTCCACCGTCGCCTGCACGTCGGCATGATGGTGTTGGAGACGGTGACCAAGGTAGCTGGGCTGCCCGGAAGCGAACTCGCCCAGCGGCGTCGATGACGGCGTGATTCGCAACCCACCGCGGCCGGTGTCGAACCAGCGTTCGCGCGGCGCATTCACTCCCACCCAGGCGAGCGGCAAACGGGCGGCGGTGAACGTTTCGCGCCAGTCCATCGGCCCGCTCATCGGGGTGGCGCCGGGCGTGCGAGGCAGGGCGGGGCGGGGCGCCACCACCGGCACGCGTTCACCGTGCGCGAGGATGCGTGGCCAACCGTCCACCCATTGCACCGGCAACAGGAAGGTCTCGCGGCCGATGTTGTAGTGGTTGCCCTCGTAAGGACGTGTGGCCAGGAACACCGCCCACCAGCTGCCATCGGCCAGTTCGACGAACTGGGCGTGGCCTGCCGAAGTGATCGGCGCCGGCCGCGACGGGTCGAGATCGCGCTGGGTCAGCGAGGGGTTGCCACGCCAGGCTTCGTAAGGCCCGAAGAGATCGCGGCTGCGATACACCATCTGCGCGTGCTGCTCGCCGGTGCCGCCCTCGGCTGCGGTGAGGTAGTAGTACTCGCCGTGCCGGAACAGGTGCGGGCCCTCGACGTGCTCGGGATTCGTCGCCGGGTCCGCGCCGCTGTCGACCAGCACTTTGCGCGGGCCGGTCATCTGCATCGTGTCCAGGTCCAGCTGCTGCAGCCAGATGGCGCGGTGACCGTCGTAGCGCAGCTTGCCTTCGGGCAGGCCGTTGTTCACCACGTAGGCGCGGCCGTCGCGGTCGAAGAACAGGGACGGGTCGATGCCCTCGAAGCCGAGCCAGTGCGGGTCGGACCATGGCCCGGCCGGGTGCTTGGCGGTGATCACGAAGTTGCCGCGGTCGCAGTAGAAGCAGGTGTTGGTGATGAAGAAGGTGCCGGCGTGCTCGCTGATCGAAGCGGCGAACAAGCCGCGCGTGAGCTCGTTGTGGCCGAGGTCGAGCTGGCCGGGCCGGTCGATGGCGTTGGCGACCTGCCGCCAGCTGACCAGGTCGCGACTGTGGAAGACAGGCAGGCCGGGGAAATAGCCGAAGCTGGAGTTGACCAGATAGAAGTCCTGGCCAGCGCGCACCACCGAGGGATCGGGGTAGAAGCCGGCGAGGATCGGGTTGCGATACTGCGTGGTAGCAGGCGCGGGGCCGCCGTCATCGCCCAAGTACCGCACCTCGGTGAAGCGGGCCTCCCCCGCGTGCGCGCCCGACGCCGCCGCCAGCAGCAGCACGACCCATGACCAAGCCTGTTTCATTCCGTGCCTCCTCCCGGTCGGACCGGGCATCAAAGCACGCGCCAGTGCCCCCGTGGGCGCGCGGGCTATGAAGATTTCGCAAGCGCCTATGCCTTCTCGACGGGGAGGGGGCTTGCCGCCCTGCATCGATCATCCTCAAGATGATTCCGCCATCACCCACGGCGGCCTAGGCTGTGGGCATTCCCCCGCAGGAGCTTGACGATGCGCCAGAACGCCGCCCAATACATGGCCCAGGTCCTGGAGATCGCCGGGGTCGAACGCGTCTATGGCGTGGTCGGCGATTCCTTGAACGGCTTCACCGACGCCCTGCGCGAGCGCGGCCGGATCGATTGGGTGCACATGCGTCACGAAGAGGCCGGCGCCTTCGCCGCCGGGGCCGAGGCGCAACTGACCGGCGAACTGGCCGTCTGCGTGGGCAGCTGCGGGCCCGGCAACCTGCACATGATCAACGGCCTGTTCGACTGCCATCGCAGCGGCGCGCCGGTGCTGGCGATTGCCGCACATATCCCCAGCAGCGAGATCGGCATCGACTATTTCCAGGCCACGCATCCGGAGATCCTGTTCAAGGAGTGCAGCCATTACGTCGAACTGGTCTCCCAGCCCGAGCAGCTGCCGCAGATCCTGGACCGCGCGATGCGCACCGCCATCGCGCGCAAGGGCGTGGCGGTAGTGGTCATCTCCGGCGATACCGCGCTCAAGCCGCTGGATGCGCCGCTGCCGAAGTGGATCGCACCGGCCGCGCCGGTGGTGCAGGCCGCGCCGGCCGAGCTGCGCCAGGCGGCGGAGATCCTCAATGGCGCCGGCAAGGTCACGCTGCTGTGCGGGGCCGGCTGCGCGCAGGCGCGCCAGGAGGTCATCGCGCTGGCGGAGAAATTGCGCGCCCCCATCGTGCATGCACTGCGGGGCAAGGAATGGCTGGAGCACGACAATCCGTACGACGTCGGCATGACCGGGTTGATCGGCTTCTCTTCCGGCTACGCGGCGATGAAGGCCTGCGATACGTTGTTGCTGCTCGGTACCAACTTCCCGTACCGACAGTTCTATCCGGAGGATGCGCGGGTCATCCAGATCGACCTGAACCCCGAATCCCTGGGTAACCGCACGCAGGTGGAGCTGGGCATCCAGGCCGACCTGCGCCACGCATTGCCGCAGCTGCTGCCGCTGCTCGTCACCAAGACCGATTCCTCGCATCTGGACGACGCGCGCGCGCACTACGCCAAGGCACGCGCCGAACTGGACGAGCTGGCGCGCATCGAGCCCGACGGCGAGGTGGTGCACCCGCAGCAGCTCAACCGCCTGGTAAGCGAACTGGCCTCGGACGATGCGATCTTCACCTGCGACGTCGGCACGCCCACCGTATGGGCTGCGCGCTACCTCCGGCTTGGCGGCGGGCGGCGCCTGCTGGGTTCCTTCAACCACGGCTCGATGGCGAACGCGATGTTGCAGGCCATCGGTGCGCAGGCGAGCCACCCGCAGCGGCAGGTGGTGTCGCTGTCCGGCGATGGTGGTTTCACCATGATGATGGGCGACTTCATCACCCTCGCGCAGTTGGGTCTGCCGGTGAAGGTGATCGTGCTCAACAACGGCACGCTCGGCTTCGTGGAACTGGAAATGAAGGCGGCCGGCCTGCTGGACACCGGTTGTGAATTGGTCAATCCGGATTTCGCCGCGATGGCTCGCGCGATGGGCGTGGCGGGCTGGCGCGTGGAGCGGCCGGCCCAACTGCACGATGCTTTGCAGGCGGCATTCGCCCACCCCGGACCGGCGCTGGTGGATGTGGTCAGCGCGCGGCAGGAACTGGTGATGCCGCCGAAGGCCTCCTGGGGGCAGGCAAAGGACTTCGGCCTGTTCCTGCTCAAGGCCGTGCTCGACGGCCGCGGTGGGCAGGTGCTGGACCTGGCGAAGGTCAACCTGCGCCGCTAGTCACGATGGGCAGCCCGCGTCCGCGCGAGGTAAGAGAGGCAGCGCCGCGTGCCGTCCATGCGTGATCGGGGCGTATCATGGCGTTCCGTTTCCTGACGCAGGTCCCACGATGTCCGCTTCGGCCTTCTATCCCATTGGTACGCCCGGCCAGCCCTGGGGCGAGGCGGAGAAGCAGCAATGGCGCGAACGCCAGCACAAGCTGCGCAGTTACGAGGCCGAAGTGGTGACCGCCATCGAGGCACTGCGTGCCGATTTCGATGTCTCCGTATACGGTGAACTGGACTACGCCCCGGACCGTTATGCGCTGTACGCGGTACGCAGCCGCGACTGGAACGAAGGCCTGCCCACCGCGCTGGTCACCGGCGGCGTGCATGGCTACGAGACCAGCGGCGTGCAAGGCGCGCTGCAGTTCCTGCGCGAGGCAGCGCGGGAATACACCGGGCGTGCCAACCTGCTGGTGGTGCCCTGCGTGAGCCCGTGGGGCTATGAACGCATCCATCGCTGGAACCGCGACGCCATCGATCCGAACCGCTCGTTCCGCGCCGACAGCCCGGCGGGCGAATCGGCTGCGCTGTGGGCGCTGGTGTCGCCTATCCGCCAGCGCGTGCGGGTGCATATCGACCTGCACGAGACCACCGATACCGATGAAAGTGAGTTCCGCCCGGCGCTGGCTGCGCGCGACGGCAAGCCGTTCGAGCCGGATGGCATTCCCGATGGCTTCTATCTGGTGGGCGACAGCGAGAACCCGCAGCTGGACTTCCAGCGTGCGGTGATCGCCGCGGTCGCTGGGGTCACCCACATCGCCCCGGCTGACGCACGCGGGTTGATCATCGGCTCGCCGGTGGTGGCGCCGGGTGTGATCGAGTATCCGGTCAAGCGCCTGGGCTTGTGCGCGGGCATCACCGATGCGGTCTACACGACGACCACCGAGGTGTATCCCGACAGTCCAAGTGCCACGCCGGCCGAGTGCAATGCGGCGCAGGTCGCGGCGATCCGTGCCGCGCTGGATTACGCGTTGGCGCAGGGCTGAGGCCGAGACGCGCGGGAGCATTTCCCGCCGCGCGCGCCGGTATTTTCCTAGACGCAGTCGCGGCGCCCACCGCTGGGCGCAAAGATGCGCGTCGGCCATCCTTCTTTCCACAGGAGGATGACGATGAACATCTGGAAGGTCTGCTTTTGGGGATGGGCACTGTGCAGTGCGTCGGCAGTGGCGCAAGAGGTTCACCGTTGCCCGCAGGGAAGGGACGTCGCCTACCGGGCGGCGCCCTGCACGGGCAACGGGACGCACGGAAAGTGGCGGTTGGCGGTGCATCCGCAGGCGGTGGCCCGCCGCACCACGTCGAGAGGAGGCGCGCGGCGCGCGTCGGAGGGGCGGCGGGCGCGCGACGCGGGGAAGGCCTCGCACGCCCGGCAGGAGGCCGGTGGCAGTTGCGAGGCAGTGCGCGCCCGGCGTGCGGCGGCGTATGAAGCAGCCGGGCTGAAACGCGATTTCGCGATGTCGAGCCTGTGGGACAACCGGGTGCAGCAGGCCTGCAAGTAGGAGCGGCAGTCGTGGCCGGGGCGATCATGCGCCGGCGACTCGTGACGCAGCACGCCTGCACGTGGGCGGGGAATGGTGCGGGGCCGCGCCTGTTACGCGGCCTTGCTCTCCGCTTGCCGCGCGTAACGTGCTGGCGGCATGCCCACCTGGCGCGCGAAGGCCACGCTGAAAGTGCTGGCCGAGCTGTAGCCCACGCGTTCGGCAATACGCGCCACCTCCAAGCTGCCCTCCCGCAGCAGGCGCTTGGCCAGGGCCATGCGCCAATGCAGGAGGTAAGCCATCGGCGATACGCCGAGCGCACGGGTGAAACGCGTGAAGAAGGCCGAACGCGACAATGCCGCCTGCTCGGCCAGTCCCGCCACGGTCCACGCCTGTTCGGGCCGCGCGTGCAATGCGCGCAAGGCCAAGGCGAGGCGCTCATCGGCCAGGCCCAGGGCCAGCCCTGGTGCGTTGCCCGTGGCGCCGCCACTGCGCAATGCTTCGATCAGCAACACTTCCAGCAGCCGTTCCAGCACGATTTCTCGCGCTGGTCGCTGCGAGAGGGTTTCATCGCTGAGCAGCTGCACCAGCGTGGCCAGGCGGGGTACGCCGCGCACGTGCAGCACCTGTGGCAGCAGCGAGACCAGCAGCGTCGCATCCGGCGAACGGAAACGGCAGTGGCCGATGTGCATGCGTTGCTCCGGCGCACCTTCCTGTCGCCCGATGCGGAAGTGACCGGCGCCCAGCTTCACCGGCGTGGTGGGTGGCACCTCCGCGCCGGTTGGGCTGGCGTTGCGCAGGCCGCGCATTGCCGGTACCAGGACGAAGTCGCCGGCCTGCAGGTCGATCGGTGGGGATCCTTCCACCGTCATCCGGCATTCGCCTTCCAGCAGCACGCAGTAGAAAGGATCGCCGTCGCCGGGGCGCTGCACCTGCCAGGCACCTGCGCCTTCGACCAGCTTGGTGAACCGCGCCACCGGCTGAAGCAGGCTGACCATCTCGGTGAAGGGATCGCTCACCGCGGGACGCTCGCGAAAGAAAGGTGGACGCTGGAGTGTAGTTCGTCCGGCTGCACAGGCCTAGCCTATGTGTCGGTTCCCTGCAGAAGGCAAACGCCCATGTCCACCGTCCTCATTACCGGTTGTTCGTCCGGCTTCGGCCTGGAGACCGCCCGCCTGTTCCTGCAGCAAGGCTGGCAGGTCATCGCGACGATGCGAACGCCCCATCCGGAAGTGCTGCCTGCTTCCGATCGCCTGCGCCTCCTGCCCCTGGACATCACCGATCCTGCGAGCATCGCCACGCTGGTCGAACAAGCCGGGCCGATCGACGTGCTGGTCAACAACGCCGGTATCGGCGCGCCCGTGCCGGTCGAACTGATGCCCACCGCCACGGCGCGTGCCCTGTTCGAGACCAACCTGTTCGGCACGCTGGCGATGACCCAGGCTTTCTTGCCGCAGTTTCGCCAGCGCCGTGCCGGCGTGGTGGTCAACGTGACCTCTTCGGTGACGCTCAAGGCCCTGCCGCTGGTGGGCGTCTACAGCGCCAGCAAGGCCGCGGTGAATGCCTTCACCGCCTCGTTGGCCATCGAAATGGCGCCATTCGGCGTGCGCGTACGCCTGGTGCTGCCCGGGCGCTCCCCGGAAACGCGCTTCGGTACCAACGCGCAGGCGTTCCTGCACGGGCAGGATGACCCCGATTACGGCGATTTCATCGCCCGCACCATCGCGGGCCTTCGCGAGGCCAATGGCCCGGTCACGCACGCGCCGGATGTCGCGCAGGCCGTGTGGCGAGCGGCGACAGACCCGAATGCACCATTGCGGATTCCCGCCGGTGCAGATGCAGAGGCGTGGATGGCCGAATCGGGCGGCGCCGCATAACGCGCCGATGGGCGAGGGGATCGGCCGATCCCCTCGCATGCCCCCACCTTCATCGAAGGCGACTGGAACTCAGAAGCGCCAGTCCAGGCTCACCGTGTAGCTGCGCGGCGCACCGTAGTAGCCGCTGTAGCGCAGCGAGTTGATGTACTTCTCGTCGGTGATGTTCTTCACGTTGAAGCGCAGCGTTGCGTCGGGCAGGAAATCCCACGCCACGAAGCCGTTGAGCACCGCGTAGCTGTCCTGGCGCACGGCGAAGCCGCTGGTCTCCACGTTGGAGATGTTGCTTTGCCAACGGCCACCGAGGCCGAACTGCAGCGCGGTGAAGCTCGGCAGGCGGGCGCTGAGCACCAGGTTGGCGGTGCGGCGCGGCACCCAGCGATAGGTGTCGTCGCCGTCCTCCCCGGTGAGCTTGAGCGCGGTATAGCCGAACACCAGGTTGACGTTCTCCGACACCTTGCCGGTGGCCTCGAATTCGACACCCTTCGATTCGACATCCACACCGGTGTAGTAGTACTGGCCGTTGTCGTTGTATCCGGCGCCCGTCGCCAGGCCATCCTGCCGGGCCTTGAACAGGGCGATCGTGGTCAGCAGGCGCTTGTCGAACCAGTCGGCCTTCACGCCCACTTCGTAGTTGGAGCCCTTGGTCGGGTCAAGGTAGCGGCCGTCGGCGTCGCTCTGCTCCTGCGGCTGGTAGATGTCCGAGTAGCTGACGTAGCCGAGCACGTGCTCGTTGAAGTCGAAGGTCAGGCCGCCGTACGGGCTGGTCTTGCCTTCGGTCTGGTCGAACACCACACCGTAGTTGACGCCGTCGCGGTGGTAGTTGGCGTAGTTCACGCCGACCACGGCCTTCAGGCGCTCGGTGAAGGACAGGCGCGCGGCGCCGTAGGCGCGCTTCAGGCGCTGGTTGAGCGTGCTGTACTGCGACAGGTCGCCCCACACCGGCTCGGGAATCACGTCACCGGCCCACGGGAAGCCCGGCATCGGCAGGTAGCCGCACACCGCGTCGCCGCACATCGCGCCGGCGTATTCCTTGTTGTCGGCCTCGCTGCGTGCGTAGCTGACGCCGAACATCACTTCCTGGTCGAGCCCGAACATGTCGAAGTGGCCGTTGATCGTGGCCGAACCCAGATGCGCGGTGGTCTTGTCCCAGCCGCCCCACGGGTAGCCGTACAGGCCCAGGTTCGTGCCCGGCTCCAGGCCGGTGCCGAAGTAGTCGGTGGCGTAGAACAGCTTGGTGTCGTTGGTGATCTGGCGGTAGTTGTAGGCCAGCTTCAGCTGCCAGTCCTCGGCCACCTGGTGGGTGTACTCGAGAAAGCCGGACTGGGTGGTGGTGTCCCACATCGTCCAGTCCTGGGTGGTGGAAGCGCCGCGATCCCACTCGGCCTGGGTGCCATCGCTGTACATGAAGGTCAGCGCACCCCACATGTTGCCGTCGGTGCGGGTCTTCTGCCAGGAATAGCCGGCAGTCAGCGTGCCATTCTCGCCGATCTGGCCGTCGACCACGCCGTAGACGAAGTCGCGCTTGTCGCTCTTGCCGCGCAGCCAGGAATCGCCGTCCTCATGCGCGGCGACCACGCGGCCGGCCCAGCTGCCGTCGGCGGTGAACGGGGTGGAGTAGTCGGCCTCCACGCGCCGCGTCCCCCAGGTGCCATAACTGATGCCGACCACGCCCTGTTCTTCGTTGGTCGGACGCTTGCGCACGTAGTTGAGGGTGCCGGCGGCGTTGCCGACGCCGGTCAGCAGCCCGTTGGCGCCGCGGATGACTTCCAGCTTCTCGTAGGCAAAAGCGTCGGTGGCACTGGTGGCGATGCCCCAGCCGTTGGGCAGGCCGATGCCATCGATCTGCGTGTTGGCGATATCGAAGCCGCGCGCCGTGTAGGTGGTGCGGTTGGTTTCCCATTCGTCGACCACGATGCCGGTGGCCATGCGCAGCGCGTCGTTGACGGTGTTCACGCCGAAGGCCTGCATCTGTTCGCTGCTCACCTCGCTGATCGACTGCGGGGTGTCCTTGATCGCCAGGTCGAGGTTGGTGGCGCCATTGCTGACGCGCTCGGCGCGCTGGGCGACCACGCGAACCTGGTCCAGGGTGGTGGCATCGGCACTGCCGGAGCCGGCTTCCTCTGCCTGCGCGTGGAGGGCGACCAGCAGGCCGAAGGCCAGCACGGAATAGCGGGGCGGGGCAGCGGCGCGACGGGAGAAATTGGACATGGGGGGGATTTCCGGGAGTGAAAGTGCCGGGCGGGGGCTGCGAGGCCGGCGTCCGTGGCGCGCAGTTTACATGGGAATGGTTCTTATTGGCGCGAATTGTAAAAGCTGCGTGATTCCGTCGCATGCCAGTGCCGGGCATCCCCTGAGCAGCCGAACGCCTTGCGACGCGCGCCTAACGTTGTTAGATTCGCCGCCGTCTAACAGCGTTAGGTGGGGCGTGCGCAAAGCCATCGGGCGGGATCAAATCGTGGCGTCAGCCTTCCGCCTGCTCGACGAAGCCGGCCTGGACGGCGTAAGCCTGCGCAAGGTCGCCTGCCAGCTGGGTATCCGGGCGCCATCGCTGTACTGGCACTTCAAGAGCAAGCAGGCGCTGGTCGATGCGATGGCCGATGCCCTGATCCAGGACGTCGCCCGCGACGTCCCCGCCGGGCAGTCCTGGCGCGAGACGCTGCTGCAACTCGCGCGCGAGTTCCGCCACGCGTTCAAGGCGCACCGCGACGGCGCGCGCGTCTACGCCGGCACCTACCTGGCCACCGAGAATGTCATGCGCGTGGCCGAAGTGACGATTTCCTCTCTGGCCAAGGCCGGCGCAACGATCGATTTCGCCGCCACCACGGCGATGGACCTCATCTATTACGTGCTCGGCTTCGTGATCGAGGAGCAGTCCATGCCCGAAAACGGGGCGGGGATGGAAGACGTGGAAGCCGCCTTCCTTGCGATGGCCGAGGCCCGCTTCCCGTATTGCTGGCAGGCACGGCATTTCCTCACCGAGCCGGACCTGGAACGCCGCTTCGAGCAGGGCGTCGGGTTGCTGCTCGACGGCGTGGCGCTGCGCTTGCCGACCGACGGCCAGTAGCGCACCGATCAAAGTCCTTTCACCCCCCGTACCGCCCGCCAGCCAGCCAACGCAAGCGTGTTCCCGCCCGGCGGCATTCCTCACTTCTGCATACAGAGATCTCCATGCGTGTCGATTCCCTGCGTTGGTGTGTTCCCCTCCTGATGGCGCTGTCGCTGGCGGCTTGCGGCGGCGCGGACAAGAAGAGCGAAGAAGAAAGCGGCCAGGCCTCCGCGCTGCCGGTGACCCTGGCGCCGGCGCAGGCCCAGCAGATGGCGCGCACGGTGCTGGTGTCCGGCCCGGTGTCGGCGTTCGAGGAAATGCAGCTGGGTGTGGAACTCAGTGGGCAGCGGGTGACCGCGCTGAACGTGGATGTAGGCCAGTGGGTAAAGAAGGGCCAGGTGCTGCTGCAGTTGGACCACCGCACCCTCGACAGCGAGCTGGCGCAGGCCGACGCGTCGCTGCGCCAGGCACAGACTGCCCAGGAGCTGGCCGGCCTGAACTACGAGCGCGGCGCCAAGCTCGCCACCGAGAAGCTGATCAGCGCGAGCAGCCTGGATGAACTGCGTGCCACCCGTGTCGATGCCGAGGCGCAGACTGCCACCGCACGCGCGCGACGCGATGCGGCGAAGCTGCAGCGCGATTTCGCCGAACTACGCGCGCCCGCCGACGGCGTGATCTCCAAGCGGCTGGTGCAGCCGGGGCAGGTGGTCGCCGCCGGCAGCGAACTGCTGCGGCTGATCCGCGACAACCGGCTGGAGTGGCGTGCCGAACTGTCCGAAGCACAGCTTGCCGGCGTGGCGGTCGGCAACACGGTCACGCTGCCGTATGGCGGGCAGGAGGTCGTCGGGCGCATCCGCGCGGTGAGCCCGGGCGTGGATTCGCAGACCCGCACCGGCACGATCTACGCGGACTTGCCGACGCCGGGGGCGCTCAAGCCCGGCGTGTATGTCGAGGGCCGCATCGTCACCGGCGATGGCCAGGCATTGACCATTCCCAGTGCGGCGGTCGTGCAGCGCGATGGTCACAGCTATGTGTTCCTCGTCGATGACAAGCAGCAGGCCCAGCGCCGTCGCGTGCGTACCGGGCAGGTGGCGCAGGGCCGCACTGAGATCGCCGAAGGCCTGAAGGCTGGTGAGCAGGTGGTCGTCGATGGCGCCGGTTTCCTGGGTGAGGGCGACCGCGTGCGCGTCGTCGCCGGCACCAAGGTGGGTGCACGATGAATTTCTCCGCCTGGGCGATCAAGCGCCCGCTGCCGGCGCTGCTGGTGTTCTTCGTGCTTTGCGTGGCGGGCCTGTGGGGTTTCTACCAATTGCCGGTGGCGCGCTTCCCGGACATCGCCTTCCCGATGACCACGGTGACCGTCACCCAGCCTGGCGCCTCGCCGAGCCAGCTGGAGGCGGAAGTCACCCGCAAGGTCGAGGATTCCGTGGCCACGGTGAACAACGTCAAGCGGGTGATGTCGACCGTCAGCGAGGGCGTGAGCACCACCAGCATCGAGTTCCAGTTGGAGGCCGACCTCGCCACTGCGCTGGATGACACCCGCGACGCCGTCACGCGCATCCGCACCGACCTGCCGCAGGACATCCAGGAGCCGGTGATTTCCAAGGTCGATATTGGCGGCTCGCTGATGACTTATGCGCTGGTCGCCCCGCGCATGACCGCCGACGAGGCCAGCTGGTTCGTCGACCGCGACATCTCGCGGGCCATGTACGGGGTGCCCGGCGTGGCGCGCGTCACCCGCGTGGGCGGCGTGCAGCGCCAGGTGCGGGTGGACCTGGACCCCAACGCCTTGCTCGCCTTCGGCATCACCGCGGGCAATGTGTCGCAACAGCTGGCGCAGATCCAGGTGGAGCGCGCCGGCGGCAAGGCCGAACTGGAGGGCGCGCAGCAGACGATCCGCACGCTCGGCACCGTGGCCGATGCCCAGGCGCTGCGCGACTATTCGATAAGCCTTCCGGACGGGCGCGCGGTGCGGCTGTCCACGCTGGCGAAGGTGACCGACGCGGCGGCCGATCCCACTGAAGCGGCATTGCTGGACGGCAAGGACGTGGTGGCCTTCTCGATGTCGCGCACGCGCGGCTCCAGCGAGGTCAAGGTGGAGGCGGGCGTCCACAAGGCCCTGGATGCGCTCAAGGCCAGCCACCCTGGCATCGACTTCCGCCTGGTGACCACGGCCATCGACGAGACGCACCGATCCTACGATTCGTCGATGACCATGCTCTACGAGGGCGCGCTGCTGGCCCTGCTGGTGGTGTGGTTGTTCCTGCGCGACTGGCGCGCCACCTGGGTCTCGGCGTTGGCGCTGCCGCTGTCGATCATCCCGACCTTCGCGGTGATGTATTGGTTCGGCTTCACGCTGAACATGATCACGCTGCTGGCGCTGTCAGTGGTGGTGGGCATCCTCGTGGACGATGCCATCGTGGAGATCGAGAACATCGTGCGCCACCTGCGCATGGGCAAGCCTCCGCTGGAAGCTGCGCGCGAGGCGGCCGGCGAGATCGGCAACGCGGTGATCGCCACCTCGCTCACGCTGGCCGCCGTGTTCGTGCCGGTGGCCTTCATGCCGGGCATCGCCGGCAAGTTCTTCCGCGAATTCGGCTGGACCGCGGCCACGGCCGTGCTGTTCTCGCTGCTGGTGGCGCGCCTGCTGACGCCGATGATGGCCGCCTACATCCTCAAGCCGCATGGCGAGGAGAAGGAAGATTCGAAGCTGATGCGCTGGTACCTGGGCTGGGTCCACGCGGCGCTGCGTCATCGCGGGCGCACGCTGTGGATCGCGGCGGGCCTGTTCGTCGCCTCGCTGGCGCTGGTGCCATTGATCCCGGCGACCTTCATCCCGCAGTCCGACCTGGGCCGCAGCAACCTTAGCCTGGAGCTGCCGCCGGGCACGCGCCTGCAGGAAACGGTAGCCGTCTCCGAACATGCGCGTGCCATGCTCAAGGACATGCCCGAGCTCAAGCAGGTCTATACCGCCGTGGGCAGCGTGCTGGACCTCGGCGATCCTTCCACCACGGGCGTGGCCGACCCGCGCAAGGCCACGCTGGTGTTGGACTGGGGCGTGGCCGACGAACGCAAGCGCGACCAGCGCGAGCTCGAACGCGATGCGCGTGTGCGCCTGGCCGACCTGCCCGGCGTGCGCGTGAGCTACGTGAGTTCCGAGCCGGGCAACCTGTTGCAGCTGGTGCTGTCCGGCGATGACCCGCAGCGGCTGCAGGACGCTTCCACCGCGCTGGAGCGCGATCTGCGCGGCATCCAGGGGCTGGGCAGTGTGACCTCCACGGCCTCGCTGCTGCGACCGGAAATCCAGATCGTACCCAACGCGGCACGCGCGGCCGACATGGGCGTGGCCACGGCGGACATCGCCGAGGCGGCACGCATCGCCACTGCGGGCGACTACGAACAGCGACTGGCCAAGCTCAACCTGCCGGACCGGCAGGTGCCGATCCGCGTCGGCTTCGCCGAGGAAACGCTGGCCAACCCCGCGTTGATCGGCCAGCTGCGCGTGCCAGGCCGCTACGGGCCGGTGCCGCTGTCGGCCGTGGCGGATATCCAGATGGGCAGCGGGCCGTCGCAGATCTCGCGCTACCAGCGCCAGCGCAACGTCACCCTGACCGCCGAACTCAACGGTCGGCCGCTGGGCGAGGTGATGGAACAGGTGCAGCAGTTGCCAAGCGTGAAGAAGCTGCCGCCGGGCGTGAGCTTCCTCAACACCGGCGACGCGGAGGTCTTCGTCGAGCTGTTCGTCGGCTTCCTGCTGGCGATGGCTGCCGGCCTGGTGTGCATCTACATGGTGCTGTTGCTGCTGTTCAACCATGCGCTGATGCCGGTAACGATCCTGGCTGCCGTGCCGCTGTGCGCCGGCGGTGCGTTCGGCGCGCTGCTGATTACCCAGAACATGCTCTCACTGCCGGCATTGATCGGCCTGTTGATGCTGATCGGCATCGCCACCAAGAACTCGATCCTGCTGGTGGACTATGCGGTGATCGCCGAGGACGAGCATGGCCTGAGCCAGCACGATGCGCTGGTGGACGCGTGCCGCAAGCGCGCGCAGCCGATCATCATGACCACGCTGGCGATGGGCGCGGGCATGATGCCGATCGCGCTGGGCTTCGCGGGTGATTCGAGCTTCCGCGCGCCGATGGCGATCGCGGTGATCGGCGGGTTGATCACCTCCACGCTGCTGAGCCTGATCGTGATCCCGGCCGCGTTCACGGTGGTGGACGACCTGGGCGAGTGGGTGTCGCGCAAGTTCCGCCACCGCTCCTCGCACCCGCACGCCGCGGCGGCGGACGAAGCGTAAGAGAAGGCGCGACGGGCCCGGGTTGCCGGGTCCGTCGCGTGCATTGCTCAGTCGCCGAGCGAATCGAGCAAGCCACGAGCCGGGGCGAAAAAGGTCACGCCGGTGGTGGCGCGGGAGAAATCCAGGATGCGGTCATGCAGGGGCGGCGGATCGCCCAGGAACATGCGTTCGAGCATCTTCTCCACCACCCACAGGTAGCGCGTATAGCCGATGAAGTACGTGCCGTACTCGCCACGGCCGGGCGAGGCAAAGGGCATGTTGTCGCGCAGGATCGCGTGTTCACCCTGGTCATCGGCGATGGTGCACAGGGTCTTGTGCGATTTCTGCTCCGTTGGCGCGGCATCGGGCAGTTCGCGGTTGTCCTGCTTGGTACGGCCGATGATGCCTTCCTGCGCCTCGGTCGCCTGCGCGCGCCAGGCCGGCAGGTCGTGCAGGTATTTCTGGATCACCACGTAGCTGCCGCCTGCATGGTCCGGGTCCTCCTCGCCCACCAGCGTGGCGTCGGGCAGGGCCAGGCCATCGGGGTTGGCGGTGCCGTCCACGAATTCGAGCAGGTCACGCCCGTCGAAATAACGAAAGCCGGTGACCTCGTCCTGCGTGACCACGGCCTCGCCGAGCGCTTCCAGCAGCAGTTTCTCGAACTCCACGATCAGGTCCATCGAACGCGCGCGCAAGTGGTACAGCAGGTCGCCCGGCGTGGCCGGTGCGCGATGGGTCGCTCCCTGCAGCTCCTTGAAGGGCCTCAGTTCGCGCGGCGGGGGCTTGCCGATCAGCGGAAGCCATGCGCGATGGGAAATGGCGACATTGCAAGTGAAGGTCGCCGTGATATCCCGCGCGGTGATGTTCTTGACCAGGTCACTGGTGCTGCCCAGCACCGAGCGCACGCGCGCCAGTGACGCCTCGTCGTCACGCACGCACAGCACCAGGAATGCGGCGGCGATCGACAGCGGTGCGTCGATGTACTGGGGTTCGGTGCGCAAGGTCTGTTGCACCGCGGAGATCTGCGTGGGTCGCAAGGCCATGATTCGCTTCCTGGGGCTGCCACGGGCCGGCGCGCGTGACGCGAACCGGTCGCCTACATCAACTTCGCATCCCGCAGCAGGTCTTCCAGATAGGTGCCCCTGGCTTTTTCCACCGCCACGCGACTGGCCAACTGGGCCAACCAGGGCAGCTTCATGTCCTGCAGCGGCTTGCGGTCGTTGAGATAATAGAGCGAGCTGAGCAGCACGCGCACATCGAAGACGGAGGCGAAGACTTCCGGCACTCCACGGTCCACCTCCAGCAGGGTGTAGACCGCTTCCATCGCCGTGCGGACCGAATACTCGGTGGTGAACACCGTATCGCGCTCGGTTTCGGCGAAATTGCCGATGAAGGCGAGGTTCTTCGAGCCTTCGGGCACCACATTGGGCCGGTCGCCCGCCGCGCGCGGCATGAAGTAGGACGTGATGTAGGGCATGTTGCACGGCACCGTGCTGGCCGAATGACGGGCCAGGTCGTCGATGTCCGCCTCCGGCACGCCGAGATGGTAGAGCCACTCGGCGCACAGCTCCGCACCGGTGCATTCGCGGATGGTCTTCTTGACGTAGTCGCCGGGCCGGTCGGAGAACAGGCCGTAGAGCCACACGACCAACTGCGCGCGCGCGTCCTGCGCGGCGAAATGCGGCTGGCGGCTCATGGTGAAGCCGTAGAGCCAGCTCGAATCCTGGATGCTGCAGGGACCGCCGGTCACGATGACGCCGGTGTGCGGGTTGCGCCCGGTCAATTTCTCGATGTAGGGCGTGATGCGGTCATCGTTCAATGTCACCGTGGCGGAAATCGTCCAGTTCGCTTCCGGGATGTTCTCGCAGAACTTCTCCGGCCGGCCGAATGCCGGATCGCGGGCGGCCATGCGCTTCCACAACGACCAGGCACCGCCGCGATCGGTCACGATGGGAGCGGGCGTGTCGTTGTCACCGTAGGTGGAGCTCTCGGTGATGGAGCCGTTGGTCACGAACACCAGGTCGCGGGGGGCGAGCTGGATTTCCTCGCGCTCCCCATCGCAGCTTAGCTCGATCGCCGTGGCACGCTTTTCGCCGCCGCTGGTCGAGACCATCACGTCCTCGACCTGCGTGTTGTAGCGAAAGACCACCCCTTGCGCCTGCAGGTGGGCCACCAGCGGGCGAATCAGCGACTCGTACTGGTTGTAGTGGGTAAAGCGCAGCGAGGTGAGATCGGACAAGGTGGAAATGTGGTGGACGAAGCGCAGGATGTAGCGCCGCATTTCCAGTGCGCTCGCCCATGGCTCGAAGGCGAACATCGTGGCCCAGTACAACCAGAAGTGCGATTGGAAGAATTCCTCCCCGAACACTTCGTCGATACGCTTGTCATCGAGGTCTTCCTCGCGCGTGAGCGCCAGGGCGATGAGTTGCTCGATCGCCTTGGGGGTAAGCGTCAGGTCCGCTACCTGCGGCACGATGCGGCCACGCTGGTGGATCGCGCGGCAGGGATTGCTCGACGGGTCGCGCTTGTGCAACCAGTACATCTCGTCCAGCACCGAGGCATCGGGGGTTTCCAGCGAGGGCACCGAGCGGAACAGGTCCCACAGCGTTTCGAAATGTGCCTCCATCTCGCGGCCGCCGCGGATGATGAAGCCTTTGTGCCGGTCCAGCAGGCCGTCCATGCTGCCGCCCGGCAACGCGAGCTCCTCGAAGATGGTGATCGCCTCGCCGGGCACGCCGGCATCGCGGATCAGGAAGGCCGCGCCGGCCAGTGAGGCCAGGCCGGCGCCGACGAAGTAGGCCCGCCGGTCCTGGATGCCTTCGAGCTTGGGTGGGCGGGCAAAGGCCTCGAAGTTGCCGCGGGATCGATACATGGGCGTGTCCTGGGCGAGGGGTCCTCGCCAGTGTATGCAGGACTTTGTTAAACCCGGGGGGTGGGCGATGCCTTCACGTCTCACATGAAGAGGAGGATGGGACGATTGCGCCACAGCGACGTGCTGCCACTTTCGGACCCTTCATGCCCCACTTCCGGCGATTGTTTGGCCGCTGGCTTCGCCTGCGACGTCGTGTGCGCCAACGCTGGCGCGAGCGCCAGGTCGCCCATCCCGTGCTGGCGCCAACCGATGCGCCGCTGCGCGAGGCACTGTTCAGCGTCGAACAGATGGAGGAGCAGGGCCGCACGCTGGCGCGCCAGCATCGGGTACGGCTGCGGCCGGCGCCCGAGCGCCTGCTCGAGCGCCTGCAGGACAACGAGCGGGTGCTGGACGATGCCAACACCCTGCTCAATGGCCTGGTGCGCGAACAGTTGCGGGTCAGCCCGGCCGGGGAATGGCTGCTCGACAACTACTACCTGATCCAGGAGCAGACCCAGACCGCGCGCCGCCATCTGCCACGCGGTTACAGCCGCCAGCTGCCGACGCTCACGCGCGGTCCTTCCGCGGGCCTGCCGCGGGTCTACGAACTGTCGATGCGGGCGATCGCGCACGGTGATGGCCGCATCGACGCCGAAACGCTGGGCCGTTTCATCGCCGCCTACCAGTCGGTGTCGCCGCTGAGCCTGGGCGAGCTGTGGGCAGTGCCGATCATGCTGCGCCTGGCCCTGCTGGAGAACCTGCGGCGCATGGCCGCGCGGGTGATGCGCGATGGCCAGGACCGCCGCCTGGCCGCCTCCTGGGCGGAGAACCTCAACCGGGTCGCCGCCGAGGCGCCCACCGATGTCGTGCTGGTGCTGGCGGACATGGCGCGCTCCGAGCCGCCCCTCACCGGCGCATTCGTGGCCGAACTGACGCGTTCGTTGCATGGACGCGGTGGGGCGCTTTCCATGCCGGTGGCTTGGCTGGACCAGTGGGCCGCCGCGGCCGGCCAGCGCATCGACGAACTGGTGGGTTCGGAAGGCCAGCAACAGGCGGCCGACCAGGTATCGATCGGCAACAGCATCGCCAGCCTGCGCTTCCTGGCGACGATGGACTGGCGCACGTTCGTGGAGGACATGAGCGCGGTCGAACATCGCCTGCGGCAGGACCCCGTGCAGGTCTACGCGCGAATGGACTTCGGCACGCGCGACGCCTATCGCCATATCGTGGAGAAGATCGCCCGCGGCAGCCGCATGCGCGAGGAGGCGGTGGCCGATATCGTGCTCGGGTTGGCGAGCGCGGCGCAGGCGGCGCCCGGCGCCGATGCGCGGCGGGCGCACGTCGGTTACTGGCTGGTGGGCGAGGGGATGGCATCCACCGTGGATGCGGTCGCCGCGGCGTCGCCGCGCCAGCGACGTGCCCGCCATCTGCCACACCGCGTGCCGCTTCCGGTCTATCTGTTGCCGATCGCCCTGCTGGCGGCCATCGCGACCTGGGGCCTGCTGGCCAATGGGCCGCGCGACGCGGGCATCGGCGCCATGGTCGCGCTGGGCCTGCTGGCGTTGCTGGAGTTCAGCGAATTGGGCGTGGCGCTGGTGAACTGGACGGCCACGTTGCAGGTGCCCCCGCGGCCTTTGCCGCGCCTGGATTTCAGCCAGGGGATTCCGGCCGACTGCGCGACGGTGGTGGCGGTGCCCTCGATGCTGTCGAGCACGGGTGCGATCGATACGCTGGTCGAGGCGTTGGAAGTGCGCTTCCTGGCCAATCGCGACCCGCAGCTGCGCTTCGTGCTGTTGACCGATTTCCTCGACGCGCCGGCCGAGGCCATGCCTGGCGACGAAACGTTGCTTGCGCATGCGGCCGCGCGCATCGAACACCTCAACCTGCGCTATGCCCCGGTCCAGGCCGACCGCTTCTACCTGCTGCACCGCCCGCGCCAATGGAACCCCTCCGAAGGCGTATGGATGGGCCACGAGCGCAAGCGTGGCAAGCTCGCCGCCCTCAATGCGCTCTTGCTGCAAGGCGACGGCGCCTCGTTCCTGCGAACCGAAGGCGATACCGCCGCATTGGTGGGCTCGCGCTATGTGATCACGCTGGATGCCGACACGCGGCTGCCGCGCGATGCGGCGCGTGAGTTCGTGGCCACGCTTGCCCATCCGCTCAACCAGCCGCGCCTGGATCCGGTGCGTCGCTGCGTCGTGGAGGGCTACGGCATCCTGCAGCCCAGTGTCGGCACCAGCCTGGGCGGGCGGCGCATCTCGCGCTTCGCCAAGCTGTTCGGTACCGAGCCGGGCATCGATCCCTACACGCGCATGGTGTCGGACGTCTACCAGGACCTGTTCGACGAAGGCTCGTTCGTCGGCAAGGGCATCTACGACGTGGCCGCCTTCGAGCACGCGCTGGCCGGACGCATGCCCGACAACCGCATCCTCAGCCACGACCTGCTCGAAGGCTGCTACGCGCGCGCCGGGCTGGTCAGCGATGTGCGCCTGTACGAGGACCACCCCGAGCGCTATGCCGCCGATGCGAAGCGGCGTGCGCGGTGGATCCGTGGCGACTGGCAGCTGCTGCCGTGGCTGTTGCCCTGGGTGCCGCGGCATGCCGGGGGCTGGGAGCGCAACCCGCTCAACGGGCTCTCGCGCGGTAAGCTGCTCGACAACCTGCGGCGCAGCGCCGTGCCGGTGGCCGCTATCGTGCTGTTGCTGGCCGGCTGGGCCTGGGCGGAGCGCCCGCTGGCGTGGACCGCCTGGGTGCTGGCGCTGTGGTTCGCGCCGCCGCTGATTGCCGCGCTGCGCGATGTGCTCGCCGTGCCGGAGGACACGCCGGTGGAGGCGCACCTGGTGCAGGTAGGCCGCAACACGCTGCAATCGATCACGCGTGCCGCGGTCAACGTGGCGTGCCTGCCTTATGAAGCGCTGATCGCACTGGATGCGATCTCTCGCACGCTGTGGCGCATGTTCGTCAGCCATCGTCACCTGTTGCAGTGGAACCCCTCCAGCGAGGTGGAACGGCGCCTGGGCGGTCATCGCAATGCCGAATGGCAGGCGATGTGGCCCGCGTCGGTGCTGGCCCTGGTTGTCGGCCTGGCGCTGTGGCTGCAACGGCCGGCGGTGTTGCCGTGGGCCATGCCGCTGTTGCTGGCTTGGGTGCTGGCGCCGGGCCTGATGGCGTGGCTGGGCAAGCCGCCGGCCGGTGGCGCGACCGAGTTGTCCGTCTCCCAGCGTGCCTTCCTGGGGCGCCTGTCGCGGCGCACCTGGTCTTTCTTCCAGGCGTGGGTACGCGAGGAGGACCACTGGCTGCCGCCGGACAACATCCAGGAGCATCCGGCCCTGGTGGTCGCGCGGCGCACCTCGCCCACCAACATCGGCCTCTCATTGCTGGCCAATCTCTCGGCGTGGGACTTCGGGTACCTGCAGGCCGAAGCGGTCGCCGAGCGGACCCGGCGCGTGTTCGACACCCTGGCGCAGTTGCCGCGGCATCGTGGCCATTTCCTCAACTGGTACGACACCGAGACGCTGCAGCCCCTGCCACCGCGCTACGTGTCGAGCGTGGACAGCGGCAACCTGGCCGGTCACCTGCTGACCTTGCGCCAAGGGCTGCTGGCGCTGGTCGATGCCCCCGTGCTGGCGCCGCATACGTTCGATGGCCTGGCCGATACGCTGGGCGTGTTGCAGGAAGAACGCGGACGGCTGGGGGCGCAGGAGGGGCCGCTGGAAGACAGCGTGCGGCACTTCGAGCAGCGCCTGGTCGGCATCCGGCTCGATCCGCCGGCCACCGTCAGGACGGCGGCCGCGCAGTTGTCCGAGCTGTGCGCTCTGGCGCGTGGAATCCTGGCGGCATGGCCTTCGCCGGCCAGGCCCGGCGAGGGCGAGTTGCACTGGCCGGCGCTGCTGCTGGCCGAGTGCGAGGCGGCGGTTGCGGCGCTGTCGCTGGCCGATAGGGAAACGGGCGGGGAGGACGAGGCGCTGCCTATTCCCAGCCTCGCCACCCTGGCGACGCATCACCAAGGGTCCGCGCCGGGACGCGTGCTGGCCGAGCGCATCGCGGAGCTGAAGCAGCTGGCCGAACTGGCCGGCGAGTACGCGGTGATGGAATACGGATTCTTGTTCTATCGCGCGCGCAACCTGCTGTCGATCGGCTACAACGTCGATGACCATCGCTTGGACGCCAGCTACTACGACCTGCTGGCTTCCGAAGCGCGTCTCGGGGCGTTCGTGGCGATCGCCCAGGGCGAGCTGCCGCAGGAAAGCTGGTTTGCGTTGGGCCGCCTGCTCACCGAGGTCAACGGCGCGCCCACGCTGCTGTCGTGGAGCGGCTCGATGTTCGAGTACCTGATGCCGCAGCTGGTGATGCCCAGCTACCCCGATACGCTGCTGGACCAGACCGCCCGCCACGCGGTGGAGGCGCAGATACTCTATGGCCGCGCACAGGACCTGCCGTGGGGCGTGTCCGAATCCGGGTTCAATGCCGTCGACGCGCGCCTGAACTACCAGTACCGCGCGTTCGGCGTGCCCGGACTCGGCCTCAAGCGCGGGCTGGGCCAGGACCGAGTGGTCGCCCCTTACGCAAGCATGATGGCCCTCATGGTGGCCCCGGAGCCTACATGCCAGAACCTGCAGCTGCTGGAGGCTTCGGGCTTCTCCGGTCGCTTCGGCATGTACGAGGCCATCGACTACACGCCATCGCGCGTGCCGCCGGGCGAGGATTTCGTGTTGCTGCGCTCATTCATGGCGCATCACCAGGGCATGGGGTTGCTCGCGCTGGATTACCTGCTGCGTGGCCAGCCCATGCAACGCCGCTTCGTGGCCGACCCGCAGTTCCAGGCCACGCTGCTGCTGTTGCAAGAGCGCATCCCGCGCATCGGCGTGTTCCATCCTCACGAGGCCGAGGCGTTGGGCGAACGCCCGTCGCTGGCCGAAGGCGAAACCGCGCTGCGCGTGCTGCGCGACCCGGGCGGCCCGCGGCCGGAGGTCCAGCTGCTGTCGAACGGCCGCTACCACGGCATGCTCACCCACGCGGGGGGCGGCTACAGCCGCCACCGGGACATGTCACTCACCCGCTGGCGCGAGGATGGCACCACGGACGCCTGGGGAACCTTCTGCTACCTGCGCGACGTGGACAGCGGGGAATTCTGGTCGGCCGCGCACCAGCCGACCTGCGTGCCGCTGGAGCACTACGAGGCGATCTTCTCCGATGCCAAGGCCGAATTCCGTGGCGTGCGGCGCGGCTACGAGAGCCACCTGCAGATCGCCGTTTCGGCCGAGGACGACATCGAGCTGCGGCGACTGCGACTGACCAACCGCAGCCGCCGCGCGCGCACCGTCGAGATCACCACCTATGCTGAGGTGGTGCTGGCGCCGGCCGCTTCGGACGATGCGCACCCGGCCTTCAGCAACCTGTTCGTGCAAACCGAGATCCTGCGCGCAAAGCAGGCGTTGCTGTGCACGCGCCGGCCGCGCGCACACGACGAGGTACCGCCGTGGATGTTCCACCTGGTGGCGGTGCACGAGGCGGACGTGGCGCAGATCTCCTATGAAACCGACCGCGCGCGCTTCCTGGGCCGCGGCAACACCCCGCGCGCGCCGCAGGCGCTCACGCGCGACACGCACCTGTCCGACACGGACGGCTCGGTGCTGGACCCGATCGTGGCAATCCGCATCCGGCTCCATCTCGAACCGGAGCAGACCGCCCAGCTGGACATGGTGTTCGGCGTGGGTGCCGAACGTGCCAGTTGCGAAGCACTCGTGGACAAGTACCGCGACCGGCGCCTGGCCGACCGCGTGTTCGACCTGGCGTGGACGCACAGCCAGGTGGTACGCCGGCAGATCAACGCCAGCCAGGCAGAGGCGCAGCTGTACGAGCGGCTGGCGGCCCACGTCCTGTATGCGAACGCGCTGCTGCGCGCCAGCCCTGCGGTGCTGCTGCTGAACCAGCGCGGCCAGTCGGGGCTATGGGGGCACGCCATCTCGGGCGACCTGCCCATCGTGTTGCTCAAGGTCACCGACGCGGAGAACGTGGAGTTGGTGCGCCAGTTGGTGCAGGCGCATGCCTACTGGCAGCGCAAGGGGCTGCGCACCGACCTGGTGATCTGGAACGACAGCCAGGCCGGCTACCGGCAGGAGCTGCAGGAGCAGATCCTGGGCATGGTGGCCGCGTATGCGGAGGCGGGCGTGCTCGATCGGCCCGGTGGCATCTTCGTGCGCCCGGTGCAGAACATGTCTCAGGAGGATCGCATCCTGCTGCAGTCGGTGGCGCGCGTGGTGCTCAGTGACGAGGATGGCACGCTCGCCGCGCAGGTCGCGCGCCTGCCCGCCCCGGAGCGGCGCATCCCGGCGCTGGTGCCGGTGCCGGCGGCGCGAGAAGACGAGGCGGAGGAGGGTGATGTGGCCGTATCGCCGCCTGCGCAGGGAGACGAACCGGGCCTGCCGGCAACGGTGGCATGGGATGAGGATGCCGAAGACCCGTGGCCGTTCCTGCAACACCAGCCCGGCGGCCGCTTCGACAATGGCACCGGCAGCTTCAGCGAGGACGGACGGGAGTACGTGGTGGTGGTGCGCGAGGGCGCGCCGACTCCGGCACCCTGGTCGAACGTGCTGGCCAATGCGCGCTTGGGGACGGTGGTCAGCGAGAGTACGCCCGGCTATACGTGGTTCGACAACGCCCACGAGTTCCGCCTGACGCCCTGGCACAACGATCCTGTCTCCGACACCGGCGGCGAGGCTTTCTACCTGCGCGACGAGGACACCGGGCGCGTCTGGTCGCCGATGCCGCTGCCCTGCCGCGGCAGTGGCGCCTACCGAACCCGCCACGGCTTTGGCTACACGGTGTACGAACACCAGGAAGACGGCATTGCCAGTGAGTTGTGGGTCTTCGTCGACGTGGACGCGCCGGTGAAATATTCGGTACTGCGCGTGCGCAACCTGTCCGGCCGCCCCCGCCGGCTCACGGCAACCGGCTACGTGGAATGGGTGCTGGGCGACCTGCGGCCGAAGTCGCGCATGCACGTGGTGACCGAGCGCGACCCGGTCAGCGGCGCGCTGCTGGCACGCAATCCCTACAGCTCCGATTTCGGCGGACGCGTGGCGTTCTTCGATACCGATGCCGAACGTTGCGGCTGGACGAGCGACCGTGCCGAGTTCCTCGGCCGCAATGGCAGCCTGCAACAGCCGGCGGCATTGCGCCGCGAGCGCCTGGATGGGCGCATAGGCGTGGGCCTGGATCCCTGCGCGGCGATCCAGGTCGCGCTCGACCTGGTGGAGGAGGACGCGGCCGAAGTGGTCTATCGCCTCGGCGCTGGCCGCGACCGCGAAGAAGCACTGTCGCTCGCACGTGGCAGGCAGGGCGCGTACAAGGCCCACGACGCCCTGGATGCCGTGCGCATCCACTGGCGCGGCCTGCTCACCCAGGTGCAGGTGCGCACGCCCGATCCGGCGCTTGATGCGCTGGCCAATGGCTGGCTCGTGTACCAGACCCTGGCCTGTCGCTACCTGGCGCGCAGCGGCTATTACCAGTCCGGCGGCGCATTCGGTTTCCGCGACCAGCTGCAGGACACCATGGCGCTGGTGCACATCCAGCCACAGCTGGCGCGCGAGCACCTGTTGCTGTGTGCCGCGCACCAGTTCACCGAAGGCGATGTCATGCATTGGTGGCATCCGCCGCAGGGCAGGGGCGTGCGTACCCGCTGCTCGGACGATTACCTGTGGCTGCCGCAGGCCGCCAGCCGCTACGTCGAAGTGACCGGCGATGATGCGGTACTGGCGGAAGTGGTGGGCTTCATCGAAGGCCGGCCTGTCAGTCCGGACGAGGAAGGCTACTACGACATGCCGGCGGCCTCGCAGGTACACGGCACCCTGTATGCCCATTGCGTGCTGGCACTGGAACGCGGCTGCGGGCTGCTCGGTGAGCGGGGGATTCCGCTGATCGGTACCGGCGACTGGAACGACGGCATGAACCGGGTCGGCGAGAAGGGGCGAGGGGAAAGCGTCTGGCTGGGCTTTTTCCTGCATGACACGCTGCGCCGTTTTGCCGTGCTGGCCACGTTGCGCGGTGACGCCACGCGGGCGCAGTGGTGCCACGAACAGGCCGACCGCCTGCGCGGCAACCTGGAGGCCCACGCCTGGGATGGCGAGTGGTATCGCCGGGCATGGTTCGACGATGGTGCGCCGATCGGCTCGCGCGAAAGCGACGAATGCCGCATCGACTCGATCTCGCAGAGCTGGTCGGTGCTCTCGGGCGTTGCCGCGCCGGAGCGGGCGTCGCAGGCCTTGGACGCGCTGCACGCGCACCTGGTCAAGCCGGAGGCAGGATTGGTGCAGCTGCTGGACCCCCCGTTCGACCGCACGCTGCATGACCCTGGCTACATCCGTGGCTACGTGCCCGGCGTGCGCGAGAACGGCGGCCAATACACGCATGCGGCGGTGTGGGCGGCCATGGCATTTGCCGAGCATGGCGATGCGTCGCGCGCGTGGGAACTGGCGCGGCTCATCAACCCGGTCCATCACGCGCTGGATGCGGAAGGCGTGGCCACCTACCGCGTGGAGCCCTACGTGCTGGCGGCCGACGTCTATGCGGTGGCCCCGCACATCGGTCGCGGCGGCTGGACCTGGTACACGGGCTCGGCAGGCTGGATGTACCGGCTGCTGGTCGAATCATTGCTCGGCCTGCGACGCGAGGGCGGGCGGTTGACGCTTGCGCCCTGCCTGCCGGAGGACTGGAGCGGGTTCGCGATGAACTATCGTCATGGACGCAGCCTCTATGAGTTCACGGTCACCCGCGAACCGGCCGAGGCCGCCACCCTGCAACTGGATGGCCTGCCCCAGCCCGGCCTGGAGGTGGCATTGGAGGATGACGGCCACGTCCACGCAGTTATCCTGAACCTTCCGCGGAGCGTGGCATGACACCGGCACCGGACATCGAAGGGCGGCTGCAAGCGCTGGAGCGGATGCTCACCGAGTGGCTGGCGCATGCCCGCCATGGCGCCGGCTTCTGGCCCCAGTTCGAGGTGCTGGCGGCCGAGATCCTCGACGACTGCACCGCCGCCGAACGCGCGGCGGTGCACGCCCGCCTGCGCCGCATGCTGCGCGACCACGCGTTCGAACTGCCAGGCTGGCATGCACCGGACGTGCTGCCGTCCCGGAGGGGGCGGAACGGGGCTGTACGCCGCGCGGACGACGACCTGCCGTAGACAGGCATCCACGCATGATGTCGCCCCCCTCCTGGCATTTCCCGATGTACCCGACCGATCAAACCGCCTGCGACGTGCAGGACAACATCGAAACGCGCCTGTTCCGCCGGGGCGTCAGCGACCCGGAGCTGCGTGAAGCGGTGGAGTTGGTACGCGAGTACCTGGGGATGGGTGATCCGCCGGCGACCGACGATGCCTCGTGGTGGGCGGATTTTTCGGTGTTCTTCGATGACCTCACGCGCAGCTTCAGCCCTGCGCAGTTGGACGCCTTCGGCATCGCCACCGATACGCTGCTGGTACATGCAGGCCGCATGACCTGGACGCACGCGCGCGTCGCCTTGCCGAGCTTGGCGCGCGCGGCCTGAGTTGCGAGGAGCGGCCGGGCCGCTCCTCGCGCGTGAGCCGTGTCAGCCCTTGACGAAGGCCAGCAGGTCGGCGTTGAGCACATCCGCGTTCGTGGTCAGCATGCCGTGCGGATAACCCTTGTAGACCTTGAGCGTGCCGTTCTTCAGCAGCTTGATCGACTTCAGCGCGGCGTCGGCGATCGGCACGATCTGGTCGTCGTCGCCATGCAGCACCAGCGTGGGCACCGTGATCGCCTTGAGGTCCTCGGTCTGGTCGGTTTCGGAGAAGGCCTTGATGCCGTCGTAGTGGGCCTTGGCGCTGCCCATCATGCCTTGCCGCCACCAGTTGTTGACCACGCCCGGGTAGGTCTTCGCGTTGGGGCGATTGAAGCCGTAGAACGGACCGGCGGGCACGTCGAGGAAGAACTGCGCGCGATTGTCCGCCAGCGCCTTGCGGAAGCCGTCGAACACTTCCATCGGCAGGCCTTCGGGGTTGGCCGCGGTCTTGAGCATCAGCGGGGGCACGGCGCTTACCAGGACCGCCTTGGCCACGCGGCCGTGCGGTTGACCGAACTTGGCCACGTAGCGCGCCACTTCGCCGCCGCCGGTGGAATGGCCGATATGCACTGCATTGCGCAGGTTCAGGTGCTCGGCCACGGCGAAGGCGTCGGCCGCGTAGTGATCCATGTCGTGGCCATCGCTGACCTGCGAGGAACGCCCGTGACCCCGGCGGTCATGTGCGACCACCCGGTAGCCGTGCTGGACGAAGAACAGCAGCTGCGCGTCCCAGTCATCGGAGGACAGCGGCCAACCATGGTGGAACACGATGGGCTGGGCGTCCTTCGGACCCCAGTCCTTGTAGAAGATCTGGACGCCGTCCTGGGTTTGTACGTAGCTGCTATTCATGGGGGAAGTACCTTTTTCTTTGGAGGGGGCGGCGGAAGCGGCAAAGGAAAGCGCGGGCAGGGCGCTGCTGGCGAGCAGGGCAGCGCTGGCCTGCAGCACTTGGCGGCGGGTGAAGGGAAGCGGGGCGTACGTGTCGTGCGACATCGGCGGTCTCCCGGTAAAGGACGTGGCGGCGCCTGCGGGCGGCGTGGTCATGATCCGCAGGGGGCAGTGGGCTTTCTACCCCCTATCGGCGGATCGCGCACTCCCTCTTCTGGGGAGGCCGGGCTTCACCTTCAGTAGCCGATGCCCAATCCCTCAATGCGGCCGCCAGCAGACCAGATGCCGTGAAGGCGCCGAAGGGCGTTGCCGGCGCGGTGAAGGTGCGTGCTGGGGCGCGGGATCCACGGCACCAGCCCGCGCGCGGCCGGCGATCGGGCTTGAAGTTGAGGGGTGGGGCGTTCACCACGCGACGGTGAGGCGCCCCATCACCAGGCTGGTGGAATCGCGTCCCTCGGCCACCTGCGCGCTGAGGGGATGGCGGATGTACTGGTAGCTGCCGATGAATCGCACCGCCGGGGTGATCGCCAGGTTGTAGAAGACCTCGGTGCCGGATTCGTTCCCGGCCTGGCGATGTCCTTGCGTCAGCGCGGAGATCGCGTTCTTGAACTCGCCGCTGATCTCGTTGTAGTACCAGCCCACGCCGAAACTGTCGTAGGGCCGTGCGTCCAGCACGCCATGGGCAAACAGGGCCACGGAGGCATCGCGGGTCACCACGTTGGTCTGCTCGGGTGCGTAGCCCGCGCGGGCGAACACGCCGACGCCGGAAAGCACCTCGCCTCCCTTGAGCTTGGCGGGCACCTCGGCGGGATCGTACTTCAGCCAGAGGTACTGCGAGGCGTTGGCGATCGCGAACCAGCTTTCCTGCTTGCGGTTGACCGGCAAACCGTCGAAAGACCGCGCGCCCAGCAAGGCGCCGATGGCGGCCGGCACCTCGGCGGCCTGCAAGCCGGTGAACGGCTGGGACAGGTCGGTCTTCGGCGCGTTGGACCAGTTGAATGCCGGGCCGAACGAGCCCGGCATGCCCGCGATCCGGTAGGTGGTCACGGCCATGAGGTAGAGATTGACCTTCTGGAAGGCGTTCTTGGAGAACGTGCGCGCATCGCTGTAAGGGTCGAGCACGCCGCCGGCCAGCACGAGCCGGCGGCTCGGAGCCCAGATGCCCAGCGCCGACCAGGCGGTCGGCTGGTAGAAGCCCGCAGTCATCGGGTTCTTGTTGAAGTTGAAGTTGGCGAAGTAGTACTTGTAGCTGTCGCCGAACGTGGTCTGGTCCGGAATGTAGATGTCGCTGATGCGGCCCAGCACCACGGATACCTGCTTGCTCAGCCCCTGCACCAGGAACATCTCGGCTGGATAGGTGTCGTGGGAGTAGGTTGGTCCCGGATGCAGCAGGCCGGTGTAGCTGGGCAGCGAAGTGCCGGCATTGAAAGTGCGCTCGGTATCGTCGCCGTAGCGCGACTGCAGGGTCACGTGCAGCAGGCCGCCGTTCCACCAACCGGCACGCGCGGTATCGATGTTGAGCGAGGTCTGGATGTTCTGCGCGAACCAATCGCCCGTCTCGAGGCCTCCGCTGTTGACGTTGCTGTAGGTGCTGGTGGTGTAGACATCGAGGAACACGCCGCGGCGGGCCCACTCGGTACGCGCGCCGTTCCAGTCGCCGGTCAGCTGCGTGCGCTCGGACAGCGCGCCGGTGCGGGTGCCGGGCGTGCCGAACGTCGGCGCGTTGTTGAAGTACGGCAGCAGCACGGGCGCCACGTCGACCAGCGAGATGCGGCTCGATGCTTCCTTCGCCTCGGTCACGCGGCCGAAGCTGGCCAGGTTCTCGTCCGCCCGGGCCGGCGCGGCAGCGCACAGCGCCAGGGTCACGCCCCACGACAGCAGCGCCCGGCGCGAAAGGATCGTGCTCATGCCGATGCCTCCGCGCGGCGCGCCGCGGTGACCAACTCGAACAGCGAGCGCGACGCCAGGCTCAGGATGCCGCCGCCATCGCCACGGTCCTCGATACCGTGCCCCACGACGAAATTGCGGATCGCGCCCAGCCGCGCCAGGCGCGAGGGTATCTGTTGAAGCGGCGGCAGCACCGCCGGCGCGGCCGCTTCGCTCCACGAGGTGTGGTCCGGGTAGGCGCCGGGGATGGTGATCGGCAGGTCGAACGCAGAGGGCGTGGCGCTGAATTCGACGGCCGGGCCCAGCCGCGTGAACGTGCCCAGCGGACTGTCCTGGTCGACGCCGAAGTCAATCAGGTCCTGCAGGGTGCATGGCGCATAGGGCTCGTCTTCCAGCGGCGCTACCAGGCCGGCCGCGAAGGTCGCACAGCGGCTCAACGAAGAGCCAGCACGCCAGAAACCTCCTTTCTCCTCGCGCTCGCTGAGGGCGGCGAGGGTGGCGACCGCTCCCAGGTAGCCGGTCACGTAGTCGTTGAGCAGCACCGAGACGAGCGTGGGGTCGGCCATGCCCACGGAATTGGCATGCATCACGCCGCTGACCGCCTGGCCGATCTGCTCGAAGCCCTTGCGATCGGCCCACGGCGTTCCGGGCGCCGCGTAGGACACCCGCGTGTAGATGAGGTTGGGATTGAGCGCCTGCAACGTCGCGACGTCCAGGCCCAGACGTTCCAGCGAACCGGGGCCGTAGCTGTCCACCAGCACGTCGGCACCCGCGAGCAGCTTGGCCAGCTTGGCCTTGCCGAGCCGCCCCTTGAGGTCCAGCAGTACGCTCTTCTTGCCCCAGTTCACGTCCAGCCAGAGGGGCAGCACCCAGTCGCCGGTCGGCGCCTGTACCGTAATCACCTCGGCCCCTTGTTCGGCGAGCATGCGGCCGACGGTCGGGCCCGCCACCAGGTGGGTCAGCTCGACCACGCGCAAGCCTTCCAGGGGGCGATGCCGCGCCGGGCCCAGCCGGCGGCGGCCACCGCCGGCGACCTGCTCCAGATCGAACATCGGGCGCGCCGCGGTCTGCTCGCCCTGCGGCAAACTCAACCACTCGTCCAGGCTGCGCACGATGCCGGCCGGCAACCGCCGGGCGGCCATGCCGTCCTCGAGTTCCTGCGCCGTCCTGCGTTCGACGGCGCGCTGGATCGCGCCGGCCGAGTTGGCACATTCCAGGTAATCGAGGATCGCATCGCGCAGGTGGGGGAACAGGCCGATCATGGTGACGTAGCGGCCATCCTTGGCGCGGAAGGTGCCGTTGTCGGGCCCCACCGGCCAGGTGTCCAGGAAACACGAATAGCCGTTCATGAACTGCATCTGCCCCGAGTTGAGCAGCAGCCCGGACAAGCGGCGATTGAGGCGCAGTGTCTGCGCGGGCAAGCCACGCATGACGCCGATGCGCTCGATCAGCAGGCCGTACACGGCCATGACGCCGACGGCGTAGTCGTGCACCTTGACGGGGCTCTTGACGTAGGCAACGCCGTCGGTCACCGACACCTTGGATTCGTCGAGGGCAAAGGGCAACGCGCCGGCCACGGCGTCGAAGGCCCGCTTCTGGAACGGTTGGGTGATCATGCTGTGCCTCGCCTGTGTGTGGGAATGGACGACAGGGCGCGCGCACATCGCCCGCGCCAACGAGGAAGAATTCTGTGTGGCCGCGCCACGGTCGCCATCCGCCAAATGGGTAGTCGCCGCGCGCGCGAGGAGGCGTCAGGCGCGATCGCCGAGTCCGGCAGCGCGCAGGGGCAGGTAGAGGGGGGCGGGCAGACGTCCCGTGATGCGGAACTGCTCGGTGATATGCCCGCCGGTCCAGGTGGTGAAGGCACAGCTGAGCACGTCGAAGCGTTGCGCTATCCGTCGTGGAGGCTGGCCCTCTTGCGGCGCCCAGCCCCAATGGGTGCCGGTCAATCGGCAGATCGAGGCGGTGCGTCGCTGGTCGGCGCCGGAGAGCATGGCCAGGTACGGGGAGGTGTTCATGCGCGCATCCGGGCACACCAGGCAGAAAGCACGGTTTGCGCGCACGAATGCATTTCGTCCGACCAGCGTGCCCAGCCCTTCGACGTGGGCCACGATGCCTTCGCTTACCAGCTTGGCCAGGCATGCCCAGTCACGGCGATTCCATGCGTCGTCGAAATCGAGCATCCGGTCGATGTTCGTGGTCTTCATGCGGGCATCGCCAAGCACCTCGTGTCCGGGGGCATGCGGGAGATGCGCGGCCGGAGGCAGGACCGCCGCGCGCTACCCGAGTGTCGGCATGATCGTGCTTCGCGTGCATCGCTCATTTGAGTAGCACGCCGACCGAGTACGTCAGGAAGGTGGGGGCACCGCGCCCCTTCGTGAGGCCACGCCCGCCGACGTGGCGAATGCGGCGAAACTCAGGCGCGGCATGGACCGGCGAGTGGCCACGACGACAACGACAGGTCGCAGCTTTCTTCGGCCGCCGGCCCAAGCTGCATGTAGCCGCGCCGCAATGCCGTGGTGACCGCATGGGTACGGTCAGAGGCCTGCAACTTGGCGAGGATGTTCTTGACGTGGGCCTTGACGGTATCGGCACTGATGCCGAGTTCGGTGGCGATCAGCTTGTTGCCGTGACCGGCGGCGATGCGTTCGAGCACCTGCAGCTCCCTGCGCGTCAACTGCTCCTGCGCGGCATGGTCCGCCAGTGCGCGGGCCACCGGTGCGGGGATCCAGCGCTTGCCTGCGGCCACCGCGCGGATGGCGATAACCAGCTCCGCACGCAGCATGCTCTTGAGCAGGAAGCCCTGGGCGCCGGCGGCGAAGGCCGACAGGGCGGGGACATCGCCTCGATAGGTGGTCAGGATGATGACCTTGGCCGCCGGCGCAAGGTCGCGGATATGCCGGGTCGCGGTGATGCCATCCATCCGCGGCATCTGCACGTCCATCAGCACCACGTCGGGCAGCATCGCCCTGTACTGCGCGATCGCCTCGCGGCCGTCCCCGGCCTCGCAGACGAGTTGCATGTCCGGCTGGTTATCCAGGACCGATGCGACCCCTTCGATTAGAAGCGGGTGGTCGTCGGCAATCATCACCCTGATCATATTGCCGCGCGCGGGCGTGTGTGGAAGGCATCGCCATGAAAGCACGCGGTCGCCTGGCTTCACACTGAAATCTATTCACGCCCATGCTGAGCATCGCTCACGCGACGACTGGCGCGCCCGTCATGACCTGCATTTCGCGGGCGGCTTCGCCGGCCTGCAGCAGTAGCCATCGCAGGGCATCGTCGGTATCGCTGCGCTCATGCCAGACCGCCTCGAGATGACCGATGGTGGGCTCGTGCGGCGTAGGCAGCGTGATGATCGACCCATCGGCCACCGCCGGCGCGGCATAGGACGCCGGCACCGTCGCCACGAAATCGGTAGCCAGCACCACCGGGATCACGTCGGCGTAGTGGGGCACCGACAGCGCGGCGCGGCCGACGATCTCGGTGCCGTCACCCCGCGCGTCCAGCAGGAGGCGTTCGAGCCACACGCGCCGGACGACACCATCCTCTTCCAGGAATCCGTCGCTGTAGACATCGCCGGTGCCGGTGAGCTCGATCACCACGTGCGGGTACTGGAGCAGCGCCTCGCGCGTTACCGGACCCTGGCTCAACGGATGCCCGCGGCGCACGATGAGGGTTTCGGTATCGCGCCACAACAGTTGCCGGCGCAAGCGCGAGGGCAGTGCGGTAAACCAGCCGACCACCGCGTCGAGTCGTCCGTCGTCGATCTGCTGCATGGTGGTTTCCCGGTCGAAAGGAAAAATGCGCAGGTCGATGCCCGGTGCGGCGGATTGCAGGCGCCTCATGAGCAACGGAAGAATGACGCCGCCCGAGTAGTCGGACATCGCGATGCGGAACGTGCGCACCGCGCTTTCGGGCGCGAACGGCTTGGCACGCAGTGCCTTCTCGATACGTTCGAGGCCGCCTTGCACGTGGGGCGCGAGCGCCCGCGCCTTGGATGTGGGCATCATCCCCTTGTCGGTGAGTACGAAGAGCGGATCGTCGAGCGCGTCGCGCAGCCGGGCCAGCGCGTGGCTGACGGCCGATGGCGTAACCGACAAGTGTCGGCTGGCCGCCACGATGCTGCCTTGCTCCAGGATGGCCTCGAAGACCAGGAACAGGTTTAGGTCGATTCTTCGCAACGACATGGCTGCCTCCTCGTGTCGCGCAAAGCGTGACACGCCGGGCGCCCATTGCGCACGCATCCGTGCGGTGATCGCGTCGTTGCCTTCGGTGGTGCGCGCGGATCTGCGGAGAACGGCCTTGGACTACCCAATTGGGGAAGGCGGGTGGGGCGGACACGATGCGAGAATCGATGCAAAAAATCGCGCGCGGGGAAGTGCGGCGCTCCGCGAGGCGGGCAGTGGACGCAGGCCCATGCCGATGGGCGCGTCTTGGATGCGGTGCTTGCCAGGCATAGGCGCCGGGATGCCGGCGCCTTCGCTTCATCAAGCCCCGAAAGCACCGTCGATGGTGTGCATCGCGCCCGTCACGAAACCCGCTTCCGGCCCCGCCAACCAGGCCACCATGCCCGCGACTTCATCGGGGTGTCCATGGCGCTTGATGGCCATGAAGCCATGCAACAGATCCTTCATCGGCCCGTTGGCCGGGTTCGCATCGGTGTCGATCGGGCCCGGCTGCACGACGTTGATCGTGATGCCACGCGGGCCGAAGTCCCTGGCCAGCCCACGTGCCAAGCCCTGCAGGGCCGATTTGCTCAGCGCATAGGACGCCATGCCGGGAACCGGCATCCGGTCGCCGTTGACCGAGCCGATGATGATGATGCGTCCGCCTTCAGGCATCTTCCGCGCGGCCTCCACTGACGCGTGGTAGGGCGCGTGGACGTTGATGCGGAAAAGTCGATCGATGGCGTCGGGGTCCTGCTCCAGCGCATCGCCGAAAATGGCGATGCCCGAGTTCACCACCAGCACATCCAGCGGACCGGCATCGCGCACGCAGGCGATGACCGCATCGCGATCGGCACTGTCGGCCATGACGGGCTTGGCGCCGGTCTCGTCCGCCAATTGCCGGGCGGCGCCGGGGGAGCCGGCATAGGTGAAGGTGACATCGGCGCCGTCTGCCACGAAGCGCCGCACGATCGCCGCGCCGATACCGCGGCTGCCGCCAAGAACGAGGACGGATTTGCTCTGAAAGCTAGACATGGAGAGATGCTCGGATTTAATGTAGGAATGACTATAAAAAGCCCGCAAAACGGCTGTCAAGGAATTTGTAGTAATGACTACAAAAAATACGCGCCCGCGTGGTCGTCCTCGTCGTTTTGATCCAGAACAAGCCGTCGCCGTCTCACAGCGTCTCTTCCACGCGAAGGGGTACGACGCGGTCAGCGTGTCGGACATCACCGATGCCCTTGGCATCAATCCTCCGAGCTTCTACGCCGCGTTTGGCAACAAGGCGGCGCTTTTTGTCCGGGTCCTCGAGCAGTACGCCGTGACAGATGCCATTCCGCTGGCCGCGTTGCTGCGCGCCGATCGGCCGGTGGCGGAATGTCTCACGAGCGTGCTGGAGGACGCGGCTCGCCGATATGGCGCGCATCCCGAGACGACTGGGTGCCTCGCCTTGGAGGGCATTCATGCGAATGATGCCGGGGCCAGCAAGGCAGCTCGCGAAGCCAACATCGCCGCGGAGGAGCTGGTTCGCAGCTACGTCGCGGCGCGCCACCCCGAGGTGGCCGAGAGCGTGACCGATTTCGTGTGCACCACGCTGGTCGGTATGTCGGCGAAGGCGCGGGTTGGGCACGGCGTGGAGCGTTTGCTTGCCACTGCGCGCCTGGCTGGCTTGGCAATCGCGCGGGTTGTTGCCGATTCTTCCACGGGAGGTCGGCGACTTTAGAGAAACCGGCCCAACGGCTGCTCGTTGGTCGATCATGCGTAGGAGAAGCTCGTTCGTTTCGGGGTCGAAGGGCTATGATCCATGCTGTCCAGGGTAAAACATAATATACAGAACTCGCGATTCGCTCGCGATAAGCGGCTGATACTGAAAGATATTCTCGGCTGCTCGCGCCGGCGATGGTAGGGCATATCCAGCCGCCAAGAGAACCAACACCGTTGAGGACGCCAGGCGCTTTGCGAGCGCCGTCCAGTACTTGCCGGCTGACCCTTCGCTGCGTACTGCCTTGACCGCCACAAGCCACTGAGCGGGGTCATCGCCAGCCATGATTGCCATCTCGGCGATGTGGTCTTCATCGGGGTACGCGTCACCGTTCCGCCATTTCGAGACGGCCTGCCGGTGAACGCCGAACTGGGCAGCTAACGCGCTGTCCGAAGCGATGCCCGCCCTCGCTCGTGCCTTGTCGATCAGTGTCGCCACGATGCTCATGTCCCGTACCTAGTTGACAGCCTGTCCCGTAATCAGGTTACATGCGCACTGTCCCGTGTGCACGGGACACCCGCCCCCGGTCACCCCGGCCGGCCGGCGGGTTCTCCGGGGTGGCGGGGTAGGGGATAGACGCATGTTGGCGACCTTCGATCCGGGCAACGCGCTGGCTTTCGCCGTTGCCATGTTCCTGATGGTGCTGGCCGTGGGTGTACCGGCTGCGATTGGCGAATGGCGCGATGCCCAGGCGCACGCCGCTTACTGGCGCGAAAAGAAGCTTGTAGAGCTGCACGTGTTGGCGGCGACTCTGAAGACCCAGATTGAAGCGCGACGCGCGCTTGAGCAGGCCACCGCATGAGCCGCACGACTGACACCGAACGCGGCGCGTGGATGGCCTTCGATATGGCCGTCGTCAACATGATGCAGCCCGACCTGTTCGACACCCCGGCGCCCGAAGTGGCGCAAATGTGGCGCGATATCCAACTGGCCGCGATGGATCAGCTGGACGACTGCGCGGCACTCCGTGAGGTGATCGGTCATGGCTGACGGCGCGACGGCGGCGGGACTCCCCTCGTCTAACAGGGGAGTCAGTGAATTCAGGAACGCCGAGGGAACCCTGACGGTCGGCATCGACTGGCTTGCCGCTTCCGTCGATCTGTTCGCCACCCTGGGCGAAGTCGGCTTCATGGACGGTGAAGCCGTCGAAGACGTGCGCAACTGGATCGACGCCAGCACGGAAAACGCGCGTGTCGCGGCCATGCAGGTGTTCTGCTGGTTCTTCTCCGGCCTCGGGCTGGAACTGAGCGAGACCGTGGGCGGTGGCCGCTTCTACAAGCACCGCGTGATGATCGAAGACCCTACGGCCATCGACCGCAAGTCGCGCATGGTCGGGATGATCGAGCTGGGCGGAGAGAACTGCCGGCGCAACGATGGCACATACACCGCGCGAATCGAACTGACCGGCGCGGGTTGTCGGACGCTTAGCGCAGCGCGCTGCGGCCATGCGCAGCGGTGGCTGGAGCTTCGAGCGAAGCTCGAAAGCTGCGCTGGCCGGCTAACCCGCGTGGACGTGGCTGCGGATGATCTGCTGGGGAAATACCCACTCAAGCTCGCCCAGGCTTGGTATGCCGATGGCGAGTTCGATCAGCGAGGTCAGCGCCCGAAAGCGCAGCTGGTGGACGACTACGACAGCGGCGAAGGCAAGACCCTGTACGTGGGCGGCAGCAAGTCCGAGAAGCGCCTGCGTGTCTACGAGAAGGGCAGGGAACAGGGCGACCGCGATTCGGAATGGGTGCGCTACGAGGCTCAGTTCAACGCGTCGAACCGCAAAGAGCTGCCGCTCGACATGCTCCGTGATCCCGCCGGCTACCTGCTCGGCGCGTACCCGGTGCTGCGCTTCCTGCACTGCGTGGCATTGCGCATCGATATCACCAAGGCAGCGGTCGATGCGACGTGGAAGTCCGCGCGCCGCCACCTGCGCCGCCAGTATGGCGCGACCCTGAATTTCATCGCACGACACTGCCCCACGCCCGAGGCGTTGGAGGCAGTCATCAAAACCTGCACGTCGCACAGGCTGCCGGCGTGGGCAACAGAGGATGCAGCCAAAAATTGGCCCGAAATCGCGGGCATCAATCGAGAGGTGATGGTATGAGCGCAATCAAGGTGACGGTTCTGTCGGCGGACGTGGACGAGCGTGGCGGCACGTTCAAGGACGACGAAGGCAAGGACCGCGAGTACACCACGCGCAAGCAGAAAGCCAAGCTGGAAGCGGGCGGTTTCGCCTACCCGCTGGACGTGCGCCTGGACAAGGGCCAGCAGGCCTATCAGCCGGGCGAGTACGAGCTCGACGTGGAAGCGATGGTCAGCGTCAACAAGGGCGCCATCAATTTCAGCAAGTTCCACGTCCTGCGGCCGCTCAACAAGCCGGCTACCCGGGCGGCGGCGTAACCCATGGCCCTGTGCGTAGCCCTGCAAAGCGACGGGACGCTGGTTCCGACCGGCCAGCCTGTTGATGCGTGCACGGGCTACGTGCTGGTCAGCAGCAGCGAATACGGCGTGTACGGAGCTGTGCAGCAGTTCCTCGGCATGCCGGACAAAGAGGTGGTCCTCGGATGGTTCTCGGGCTGCCTGTCGTTGATCGTCTTTCTCTACGTGGCGTCCCGCATGGCTGGGTCGGTCGCCAACGTCTTCCATAACACCCGGTCATAACTGTGAAAGGAGCAACACCATGGACTTCAGTGGCATCACCGCCGGTCTCGATTCCGGCACCATCGTCACCGCCGTCATCGCCGCCTGCGCCCTGATCGCGGCCGTCGGCTTCGCGATCTGGGGTGGCAAGTCGCTCGCGGGCGTGTTCCGCAAGTCGTGATGAAGGCGGGGGAGGGGAGTGCTACGGCGCTCCCTTTCCCGTTTTAAGGGACCAATCATGCTCATGTGCTTGTTCTTCGGCCTGCTCGGGATCGTGTGCGGCTGGGCCGTGGTGAAGGGGATCGACCGATGATCGCGCGCGTTCTATTGGCGCTACTCCTGCTGGCGCTGATGCCGCGCGCCTGGGCGGCGTCTGGCGTCTATGCCGATCAGGGCTCGGCCTACGCGGCATGCACGGCTGATGTGAAGGTTTGGCAGACGTCGAGGGGTTCGACGGCGCGCAACGCGGTGTGCTATCTCAATTCGCCCACGGTGTACTTGCAGCGTGCCGAGTGTTTTAACGGGCAATGGGGCACCTGCAATCCCGGCTTAGGGTCTTATTCGTTTCCGGCAGCGGGGACGTGTTCGTCTCGCCCCGTGCTGGGCGCTGCGCAGTCGAAGGCCTCCGGCGGCTCGGGCGGCGCGATTTGCAGCAATGGCTGCACGTTCCAACCGCAGGGCGATTCGGTGTCGATCCAACTCGGCAATGGCCCGGTGTATTCGCAGGCCGGCAACTGGAAGGCCACCGGCGCGACCTGTAGCCCGGGCGATGGCACGGGTGATCCGCTGACCGCGCAGGAAGACTGCACGCAGCAGGGCACGCTGACGCAGTGCGTGCGCTCGGATGGCAAGACCTGCGCCACCGCATCGACGGGCAAGCAGTTCTGCTGGCAGCAGGGCGAGAACGGCGTCAAGACCGCCGACAACGGCAATCAGGCCGCTACGAAGTCGCCGGCCAACACTCAGATCAATGCACCCAAGACGCCCCCGGCCAACGGCGGCGATTGGACGGTGACCGGGCAGGGCACCGTGACCGAGACCAAGGGCGGTACGGCAAGCACGTCCAACGTCACCACCTTCGACAGCAGCTACGGCAAGAACGGCACCGGCAAGGGCGATGGCACCGGTTCCGGTAGCAGCTCAGGTGGCGGTACAGGCGACGGTGATGGGGAAGGGGACGGCGATGGCGACGGCAACGACCCGGGCGGCGTTGGTGAAGGCCTGGGCGATCTGTACACGGATTCGGATCTGACCTTGACCGGGCTGGTGAGCGAGTACTACGGCAAGGTGTCTGAAACGCCCTTCCTCGGCTCGATCAAGTCGTTCGTGACGGTCAACGGTGGCGGCAGCTGCCCGGTGTTCACCATGCCGGCCACGCAGTGGAACAACGCCATGACGCTGGATTCTCACTGCTCGGGCGCATTCCTCGCGGCATTGCAAGCGTGCGGCTGGGTTCTCTTTGGCATCGCGAGTTACTTCGCGGTACGCATCGCGGTGAACTGATGATCTATCAACTGCTCCGTGCCGGCTGGCTCACTGATCTGACCAACTGGCTGCTCGGCATCGTCAAAGGCGTGTGGGACGCGTTCACGCGCTTCATGGGTGACCTGCTGCTGATCTGGCTCAAGCACCAGTTCGACATGGTGCTGATGCTGGTCGAGAAGCTGCCGGTGCCCGAGTTCTTGAGCCAGAACAACCTGCAATCACTGTTCGGCCAGGGCGGGGCGACCATCGGCTGGTGGATCAGCGTCCTGCAGATCGACAAGTGCTTCACCGTGATCGGCGCCGCGCTGGTGTTCTTCATCGTCCGCCGCATCGTAACCCTCGGAATCTGGTGACCTATGTTCGTTTTTAACGAAGGCGTGCCGCGCTCGGGCAAGTCCTATGACTGCATCAAGAACCACGTGTTGCCCGGCCTCAAGCGTGGCCGCCACGTGTGGGCGCGCATCAACGGGCTGGAAACGGCCGAGTGCCGTAGGGCCATAGCTGACCATCTGAAGCTGCCGCTGGAACACGTCGAGAAGTACCTGCACCACGTCGAGACGAAGGACGTGGTGGAAACCTTCAAGGCGAGGCAGGACCCGCAGACGCAGCGTTGGGTGATCGAAGATCACTTCAAGGACGCGTTGGTCATCATCGATGAAATCCACGAATTCTACGTGGAGTCGCGCCAGCCGCTCGATGCCGGCACGGAGAACTTCTTCGCGCTGCTGGGCCAGAACGGCGGCGACGGCATCATCATGACGCAGATGTTCCAGCGCCTGCACTCGGCGATGCGGGGGCGTGTCGAGCGCAAGCACAGCTTCCAGAAGCTGAGCGCCTTCGGCATGGACGGCAGCTATCGCGTGTCGTACTTCCATAGCATCGCGGCTGGCAAGTTCCAGAAGATCGGCAGCAAGGTCTACAAGTACGACAAGGCCATTTTCCCGCTATATCACGGCTACGCGCCGGGCTCGACCAATACCGAGGTCTACAAGGAAGGCAGCAAGACCATTTGGCCGTTGGTGGCCGCCGGCGGTATCGGGGCGCTGGCCGTGATCGTCGTGGCCGGCTGGTGGGTGTGGGGCTTCTTCCACGAGCCCGACAAGATGTTCAAGGGCGATAAGAAGCCCGAGATGCAACAGGTCGCCGCGGCGCCTGCGCCAGTGGCCGTAGGGCAGACCTTCAAGCCCGGTGCGCCAGTACCTGCCCCCGACGCCACAACCGCCGCTGCGGCCGCGCCAGCGCCGCCCAAGCCGGACCCGAAGGACGCCTTGACCCCGGAGCAGCGCTACGTGGTCGAGCTGGCCGATAAGGGCCGCCTACGGCTGGCCGCCATCGCCCAGGTCGGCGACGAAACTCGGGCGTGGCTGGAGTGGGTAGACACCGGCAACAACCCGATGGCCGAGCTGGATCTAACCCAGTTACGGGATCTGGGCATAGAGGTCGAGGTGGCCAGCTACGGGGTCAGGCTGAAAGCCGGCGATATCGTGCAGGTGGCCACCGCGTGGCCTCGCCAGCCGAACGTCCGTGAGACCGAAGCGCGCACCTACAACACCTCGGAAGCGGGGCTGGGTGCGCAGGGCGGGGCGGGTGCGCGCTTCGGCGCGCAGAGCCCTGCCCAGAGCAACAGCCCCTACGCCGGGGCTGTGGTCGAGAAGCGCCGCCGGGAGCAGGGCACATTCCCCGAATCCCCAGGCTTCGATGTTGATACCTATACGCCGGCGACCACGCTCGAGATGTAGCTACCTAGTCGTCCCGAAAATGACTTGCTCAGCGAGGAACCTAACCAATGGTACAAATTCCCTCACAAGATCATCTGTCTCGGACAAGGGTACATGTCGGATCTCTCTCTTATGTCTGTCGCTAGAGTGGACGATGGCGTTGCGGATGTGTTTGACCAGCTTTGCGGTATTCTGAATTACATGGTCTTGTAGACCTATGTGCATATTTTCGTCGAAGATCTCGCGACGTTTGGAATAGATCTTCTCGCCGACTCTCGTCTCAATGCCCTGGATGAAGGCAACCAAATTCTCCTCAGTTACGTAGTGATCCAGTACATTCCTGAGCATCTCGGTTTCATCCTTGCTAGCTTCTTGGCCACGAACTAGTGCTATCACTTTATCAAGGCCGCTCGGGTCAGCGCGGAAATATGGATTGTTTAGCAGCGTTGAAAGTCTGGTCTGAAGCCGTGTCTCGGCGACTTTGAGGAAGTGGTACTCAAGTACGTGGTAGAAGGCTAAATAGCTTTGGCTAGCGAAGGGGGACGACATGGCAACCATGTAGAAGTTCACGACGTTGTCGTCATACGTGGCCTGAGGGATGGTCCTATCTCGCTTTTCCCTCTCCTCTGCGAGTGGCCCCTTTAGTCGACTCTGACGCTGCTTCCAAAGAATGTAGCAATCTCCGCCGTCAATCGCATTTCGGAACAGGACGCCCTTAACCGCACGTAGAGCGTCATCCCTGAGTGTTGGAGAGGTCCGACGTCCCTTGGCCTGAAATTTTGCCGTTAAAGGCCTCGGCATTAGTCTTTCAATCGGCCGAGATCGAAGAGTTGACACTCCCTCCGCGTAGCGGCTCAACCTTCTCCCTATCAGTTCTTTTGATTGCTCACAGTCGATGAAGGCGAAGCAGTGTGCTCTAGACGCGTCACCGATAGTGACCGTGTTCCCTTTGGCGTCGGTGAATTCTATCGTAGGCCTTTCGAAGATTTGGTAAGTCGTCAGCTGCACCAGCACAAACTCGACAGAGTTGTTGAGTGTCAGCGATCTGTCGGCAATATCGAAACTCTTGCTGCGGGCCGCTTTGTAAGCAGCGAATTCTGCTTCGATCTCGTTGCTCACAGAAAATTTCAGCTGTTTTGCGGGCTCGCCGCAACTTACCGTGACATCATTGCCAGCTTGGCTGGAAGTGAATCCGAGCTGCTGCAGCCTATTGGCCATGTGAGTTGCAAAGTCCATTGCGGTCTCTCAAGCTGTAGTATGAAACTCATTGAATCCGTCGGCGCAGTTGCATTCAACGTTTAGCCGGCTCTTAAATTCCCCAGTGATTGCAGCCAGTGCGTCAACAGGGGTCGTGGGGCATCTCTTGCCAGCCGTTCGAGAGGCGGCGGAATCGCTTGCCTTGGATGCAGCGTTCGTCATCGCTCAATGGGCGATGTGCGGGTACGTTCGGTGCTGCACGGTGGGTCGTGCGGTTCGAGCCTGAAATCTGGATCTCGCGGCTGAACTGGCTTGCCACCAGTCCTCCGAGCAGCAGGAAGCCCAGGCCGCCGAGTACGGCCGTCATGAGCTGGCCTACGAAAATTCCTAGCGCGATCTGCCACCAAAGCCCGTCATAGTCTCTCTGCTGCCTGTAGCTCATATCGCCCCCTGTGGCCGTTAACCGCCATTGTAGGGGTGTAGGGGGCATTGCCCCCTACGGTCAACGCCTCAAGCGCGCTGGGAACGCTTCCGCGTCGGTGGCGGTGATGATCCTTGGCGTGAGCCGCCGGCAGCGGCTGCCACCTCCTGCTGACCCCGTTGTTTGGCCTTGCGGTGTATTCGTAGTTCGTCGCGCAGGTAGACCACGCGGGCCGGCCGCCTGGGCGGAATCCGGGCGCGGTCGTCTTCCATGAGCAGCCGCCATTCGCGTGCAAGGGTTGTCGTCAGGCCTAGCCACGCGAGATCCTGTGGCGCGATGGCGCGGCCTTCGGGGGTGATCAGGTAGCCGCCCTGAAACGAGAAACCGGCCCAAGGGCCGGTCAGTGCTCGATCACGCATAGAAGAAGCTCCGTCCGTGGTGGGGTCGGAAGCGCTGCATGATCCATGCCGTCCACGTTCTGAACATAATATACATTATGCGAAATCGAGTCTGACCCGAGCTGTGGCCCGGGTGCGCTGGATCTGGATCTGGATCAAGACTTGCCTACCCACCCGGCGACCCACCGATAAGGAGATCGCCGCGTGACCGACACCTACAACATCGACCGCCGACCGCCGTGCTGGGAAGCCGGCAAGCCGTGCCCGAACGCCTGCGCCCAGGACGTCTACCGGCGCGTCGTGGACAACCATGTCGAACTGCCCGGCGCTTGGGCTGGCTGGCGGCTGGCCGCAGTGGTGAACGTCAGCCGCTTCCACTTCGCGCGCTTGTTCAAGCGCAGCACCGGAATGCCGCCGATCGCCTTCGTCGAGCAGTGTCGGATTCGCCGTGCGCAAACCCTGATCGTGGAGACCGATCTGCCGTTATCGGACATCGCGCTGGTGATCGGTTTTGCCGACCAGAGCCATTTCACCCGCCGCTTCCATCGACATGTCGGTTGCGCGCCAGCGCAGTTCGCACGCGAGCATGGCCGGCGCAGGCGAAGACGCTGAAAGCAGACGTATTAGGTGCGGGGCAGGCGCAGCGTCCTGAGAGATGAAGAGCTGACTTCCACGCCACTACCCAATACCCGATAGAACGATCGAACACGCGCTCGCACTCATGCACCGGAATGCCCGGGCCACCATCTTCCATGCGCACTAGTGCAGCATCCTCGAGGAGTTCCACCGCAACGTGGATGCTTTCGCACGCCAGTCCGCAAAACCGCGGCAAGCCTGTTCACCGCGTCACTGTGTGCCTAGCAACTCCATCTCCGCCAAAGAGAACGCCTGACGATCACTCGCGGCTTTAACCACCAATCGGTAGTGCCGGTAACGTGCCGGCGCATCCAGCCGGAACGGCCGCGTATACCGTGCCCAGTCGAAGACCTCGCCCTCACGCCTATCCAAAGTCTTCCACGTTGCGCCGTCATCGGAACCTTCCAGCACCCAGGCGGTCGGGTATCCGCCCGTCGCACCGGAGGTCAGCGTGTAGAAGCGCACGGGTGGGCCCGCAGTCGTGTCGAACGTCCACCGGATGGATACAGGCGCCGCCGCCCGGAAAACCGCTTCGGTGAGCGAACTGTCGTCGAACAACGCGCCAGAATCCACACCCGCCACGCTCGAGCCGGCAGAGCCGCGGCCAATCCCGGTGAGATCGGTCAACGCGGTGGGCCGCTTGTCACCTGCGGTCAGCGAAGGAGGCAGCGCCTCGGCATCGCTCCCCCACGTCGCGGGACGCGGCGACATCTTGAACTCGATCTTCGCCCCCTCGGCCAGCAGCCGATGCGGAATCACCGTGCTGTTCCACGCCTGGCCATTCACCAGCACGCCGCTTACGTACACATTCTCTGCGCTGTTGTCCGGCGCGCTGACCACCAGGCTCCGTCCATTCTCCAGGTGCACGGTCGCACGCGTAAACAACGGCGAGCCGATCGCCAGGTTCTCGCTGCCCATCTGCAGTGGATAGAAGCCCAGGGCCGAAAGCAGCCACCACGCTGACGATTCACCGTTGTCCTCGTCGCCCGGATATCCCTGGCCGATTTCCGAACCGACATACATCCGTGCCAGCGTTTCGCGCACGATCTCCTGCGTGCGCCATGGCTGCCCGGCATACAGGTACATCCAGGGCACATGGTGGGCGACCTGGTTGGAGAAACCCCACTGCCCCATGCGCACATCACGCGCTTCGACCATCTCGTGGATCACGCCACCGTACGAACCCGGGAACCCGGCGGTCTCGGGCGTGGCGAAGTATTCGTCCAACTTGTGCGCCAGACCCTCGCGACCGCCGTAAAGGGCGGCCAGTCCCTGCCCGTCCTGCGGCACGAGGAAGGCAAAGCCCCAGCCGTTGGTCTCGGTGTAGTCGTGTTCATGACCCCAGATGCGTGGGTCGTACTCGCCGGCCTTCGTTTTCCACGTGCCGTCCGCCTGGCGGCCTTGGAAGAATCCGATGGACGGGTCGAACATGTGGACATAGTGCATCGCGCGGTAGCGGTAGTACTCGCTTTCCTCCCGCAGGCGCTTGCGCGGCAGGATCGGCGCGGGTGCCTGGGCCATCGTCGCCAGCATGTTGCTGATGCCGAAATCGTTGATGTAGCCCTCCAGCGCCCACGACACGCCCTCTCCCACCGAGCTCGGCGTGTAGCCGATGAAGGGGGCCACGGCCATCCCCTTGCGCCCGACATGCTCGTCCGGCGGCAGCACCGCCGCGTTCTTGATCGCTGCCGCGTAGATGCCGGCCGCATCGAGCCCCGGCACGCCCTTGACGAACGCATCGGCGAACGCGGCGTCCGAACTCGTGCCCGTCATCAGGTTCGCATAGCCCGGCGAAGACCAGCGTGGCACCCAGCCGCTGTCGCGGTATTGCTGGATGAAGCCATCGATCATCTCGCCCGCCTGGCGCGGTGCCAGCAAGGCCTGGGCCGCCCACACCGTGCGGTAGGTGTCCCAGAAGCCATTGTTGACGTAGAGCTTGCCATCGGCGATGGGCGCGCCGGTCTGCGTCACGGTGGTGCCGGCCGGGATGTCCTTTCCTGCGGAGGACTGCACCGCATGCCGCCACACGGGCGCGTCGCGGCTGCCGAAGTTCTCGTGCGTCGCGTTCGGGTAAAGGAAGAGCCGGTACAGGTTGGAGTACAGCGTGGTCAGCTGGTCCTGCGTTGCACCTTCGACCTCGATCACCCCCAGCTTCTTGTCCCAGGCCTGCTGCGCGCGCTCGCGCACGTCTTCGAAGCGATCACCTTCGCCGATCTCCAGGTCCAGGTTGCGCCGCGCCTGTTCCACGCTGACCAGCGAGGTCGCCATGCGCATGTTGACGGTGCGTTCCTTGCCGGCATCGAAGCGGAAATAGCCGGCCACGTTGCGCCTCGGGGACGCGCCCTTCGGCCCGTCGGTGGCGACCAGCTTGCTGCTGGCAGTCACCGGGCGGTCGAAGCGCGCATAGACGAACATGCGCGTGGCGCCGTTGGAAAGTCCGCTGCGGGTGTCGGTGTAGCCGGTGAGTTCGCCGGTGTCCGGCGAGAGCGAAAGGCCACCGCGGTCATCGACGTTGTCGAACACCAGGCTGGCATCATCGCCGGGAAAGGTGAATCGCATCATGGCCGCGCGTTCGGTCGGCGCGATCTCGGCGACGATGCCGTTGTCGAATCGAACCCGGTACTGATGCGGCTGCGCGATCTCGTTTTCGTGCCGGAAGGTCAGCGCCCGCTCGGCACGGTTGACCGGCGGTACGCCACGGGCCAGCGACGGCATGACCTGGAAAGTCTGCCGGTCGCCCATCCACGGGCTGGTCTCGTGGGTGAGGGCCAGCGCTTCCAGGCGCGGGCGGTTGGCGGCGTCGTTGCCCTGCGCGTATTCGTAGAACCAGCTCATCGAGCCGGCATCGGTCACCGGCGCCCAGAAGTTGAAGCCATGCGGCATCGCAGTGGCCGGAATGTTGTTGCCCCGCGAGAAGCTGCCGCTGGAATTCGTGCCGCGCGTGGTCAGCACATGTTCGCTGGGACGCTTCGTGGCCACCTCCGCCGGCGCGTCGGCGACGCGAATATCGTCTATCCAGCCGCTGAAGCGCGTGGCCGCGGGCGGCGCCTGGTACGCCAGCACGATCCGCTTGATCCGCTTGCCCGCCGCAACCTCACCGATGCGTGACTGCTTGCGGTTCCATTGCCCGGTGTACAGCGACTTCGATGCCCCCTGCCCGGCTGCCGACAGCACGAAGCCATGCTGGTCGCGGGCGCCCAGGTCCTGCAGGCGCGTCCCATCATCGAACTCCAGGTCGATCGCGACCCAGGTGCTGGGATAGGACAGGTCGCCTTCGACGAACGCCGGGAACACGACATACGAAAGTTCGGTGCTGGCCGTTACCGGGATGTCGACGTCGAACAGCACCCGGCGGGCACTGCCGCCACTTTCCTGCACCTTCCCGGAATACGCCAGCGAACGCACGCCGGCGAACCCCACGTGGGGACGAGCGGCATACGCCTCGTCGGGCCCATCGGACACGTGCACCGACATGTCGAGGTTTCCAGCACCCGCATCGCGCGTCAGCGTCGGCTTCGGGTCGGCGGTCTCGAACGAGGTGTAGAACGGCGCACCGGTCGTCGTCGATGCCTGCGGGCTATCGGGACGCGGCGAGCATCCTGCCACCGCCAGCACGAACAGGCCGGCAACAGCGGCGACAGGCCGGCGCTGCCGGAAGGAAAGCATCGAAGTCATGGCATCATCCATCCAGGCAGGTAACGTGCTCAACGCACGACGTTGAGCACTTCGTGGCATGCGCCCATGGTGTGGTAGTCGGTCTTGCCGGCCGGGCTCTTCTCGTCGTCGTACTTGCGGTTTTCCACGTCGAGGATGCGGAACCACGCGCCGTAGGTGTGGTCCACCATGTGGCGCCACGCGTACTCCCAGAGCCGCTCGTACCAGCCCCAGTAGGCCGCATCGCCCGTGCGATGCGCGAGCAGTGCCGCGGCGGCCAGTGATTCGGCCTGCACCCAGAAGTACTTGTCGTCGTCGCAGACGTAGGCCGCGCCTTCGACGCGGGCATCGCCGCTGCCCGCATGGCGCAGGCCTTCATACGCGAAACCGTAGGCCATGCCGCCGTGTTCGCTGTCCCAGGAATTCTCCAACGCGACATCGAACAACCGGCGCGCGGTGGGCACCAGCCAGTCGGCATCGACATGGCGGTCCAGGATCAACAGCAGCTTGGCCCATTCGGTCTGGTGGCCCGGCTGGAAGCCCCAGGGGCGGAACAGGTGCTTGGGGTCGTCCAGGTGGTAGGTCCAGTCGATGTTCCAGTCGGCATCGTAGTGTTCCCAGACCAGCCCGCCGGCCTGTGCCGCCTTGCGCCTTGTCATTGCGTCGGCCAGTGCCAGGGCACGGTCGAGATAGCGGCGCTCGCCACTGGCCTCGAAGGCGGCCAGCATGGCTTCGCACATGTGCATGTTGGCGTTCTGGCCCCGGTAGCCGCTGAAGTTCCAGTCGGCGTCGGCCTCGTCACGGTACAGACCGTGCTGCGGCTCCCAGTAGTGCGCTTCGAGCAGTGCCCAGGTCTCGTCCATCCAGCCCCGTGCTTCCTCGAAGCCGGCCTTGAGTCCGCACGAATACGCCAGCAGGACGAAGGCCACGCCGTAGCAGTGGTTGGTGGCGTCCTCCACCTGCCCATCCCGCAGCGTCCAGGCATAGCCGCCGGTGCGCGGGTTGCGATGCGCCCGGCGCAGATAATCGAGCCCGTGGCGCGCCGCGGCGAGGTACTCGTCGCGCAACGAGGTGTCGGCCGCGAACTCGCGTGCCGCCATGACATAGTTGAAGACGAAGCGCGTACTGCTGACCAGGTGGCGATGGCTGCGGTCGTAGACCGTGCCGTCATCCTTGAAGTAATGGAAGAAGCCGCCGTCCGGGTCGATGCAGCGCGGGTGGTAGAACGCCATCGTGTCGGCGATATGCTCGCGCAGGAAGACGGGTGAGCGGAAATCGGGCAGGTTTTCAGGCGACATCTGGGTAGTGCTCCTTGAGCAGTTGCTGTACGTCCTCGAAGCCGGGCATGGCCGCGAACGCGCCTTGGCGGGTCACCGCGATGGCGCCGACCGATGCGGCGAAACGCAGCGCGCCTTCGACCGCTACGCGGTCCCGCACGAATCCGGCCAGTTGGCCGGCATCGATGCCGGCCTGGACCAGGTGGAACAGGAGACCGCCGACGAAGGCGTCGCCCGCGGCGGTCGTGTCGATTGCCGTGACCCGCGGACTGGGCAACTCGCCCTTCCCTTCCCTGGCATGCCAGCGGATCGGCCGAGGGCCGTCGGTGACCACCACCCAGCGGGCGGCGCCCTGCAGCAGGCGCGCGAGCACCGCGTCCTCGTCCCCGTCTGCGGCGAGGTATTCGAGTTCATTGCGCGCCAGCTTGACCACATCGGCCTGCATCAGCGCCTGCCACAGCAGCGGACGTGGATCGACGTCCTGCGGCCACAGCATCGGACGCAGGTTGAGGTCCATGCTCACCAGCACACCGGCATCGCGCGCCCGCTGCATGCCCTGCAAGGTCGCGCTGGCCGACGGCTCACCGGTCAGGCTGTTGGAGCAGACATGGAACGCGCCCGCCCCCGCAAAGCAGTCGGCGTCGAAGTCGGCCGCCCGGAACAGCAGGTCCGCAGCCGGCGGGCGGTAGAAACTGAAGCTGCGCTCGCCTTCGTGGTCGATGGCGACGAACGCGAGCGCGGTACGCGCGGCATCGGTACGCACCACGTGGTCGGTGCGCACGCCGGTGGCGCGCAGGCTTTCCAGCAGGAAATCGCCGAACATGTCGGCGCCCAGCGCGCCGACGAACTGCGCCGGGGCACCGAGCCGGGCCACGGCGACGGCGACGTTGGCCGGTGCGCCGCCCGCATGCTGGACAAAAGTGCGCGGGCTGGCCGGGGTGGCTACTGGCTGGGCGAAGAAATCGATCAACGCTTCGCCGAAACAGACGATGGTGCGGAGAGGGACCTGGGTCTTCGTCGCCCCGAGGCGGACGGGTGTGCTCATGGGAGGTGGGGTACTCGCGGGTCGGGCGCCGCGATGGCGCGGCAAGGGAAAAACCGGGAAGGCGCTGGCCAATGGGTCACGACTGCGCTTCCCCGCAGCTGCCGCGGACCACCAACTGCACCGGCGCGATCGCCCGACGCGGCGGCGCATCGGGATCGCGCACGCGTTCGAGCAACATCTCGGCCGCCATGCGGCCGCATGCGCGCGGCTTCACGGCCAGGGTGGTGAGGGGCGGGGTCGAAAGCGCCGCTTCGCTGATGTCATCGAAACCGGTCAGGGCAAAGTCCACACCGGGTTGCAGGCCTCGCGCGCGCAGCCCGAGCATCAGGCCGAGGGCGACGTTGTCGTTGTAGCAGACGGCCGCTGTCACGCCCGGCGCCTGCTCGAACAGCGCGGCGGTACGCACGGCCGCGTCCACGCGGGTAGGACTGGACTCGACCAGCCAACCCGGCTCCGGTTCGATGCCCACGCCGCGCATCGCCTCCAGATAGCCTTCGCGGCGTTGCCGGCATGAGCTGGAGTCCGAGTGCCCACCGAAGAAGGCGATCCGCCGGTGGCCGAGCGCGTGCAGGTGTTCGGCGGCCCGGCGCGCGCCGCGCTGGTTGTCCAGCGCGAGGAAATCCCAGTCGTGGCCCGCCAGCTCGCGGTTGAACACCAGTACCGGCATGCGTGCTCCAAGCACGCGCTGCACGGCGACCGCATCACTGTGCTCGGCGGGCGACAGGATGATGCCCGCCGGCGCATGCTCGACCAGCGATTCGAGCACGGCCTGCTGCCGCTGCGGCGATTCGGCCGTGCTGCCGAGCAGGGTCACGTATCGCCCCGCGCCCAGCGCTTCGTCAACACCTGCGGCGAATTCGGCGAAGAACGGGTTGGACAGATCATTGATGACCAACGCGACCGACGAAGAAGTCTGCTTGCGCAGGTTGGCGGCGGCGCGGTTGTAGACGTAGCGCTGGCGCTTGAGCTCGGCCTCCACTCGTGCGCGGGTATCGGCATTGACGAGCGGACTGCCGCGCAGCACCAGCGAAACGGTCGCGCGCGAGACGCCGCAGGCCTGGGCGATATCGGTGACGGTGACCGCGCCCCGGCCGGATTTCGCGCGGGGCTTGGGTTGGTCTGCATCCATACGGTTCTCCTCGAGGCGGCGCGCTGTCCGCATCGGATTATTGCCCATGTGGATCGATTCAACTTGCCCGCCCATACGGCCTGCATCGCCGGGCTCAGTCGCCGGACGGCGGCGAGGGACAGGCAGGCGCCGGACGCATCGAGGCGGCCTTGCCCCACTGCGTCGGCTGCTTGCCGAGGGCGAAGTGCAGGTTCCCACCCTGTCGCAACTGCGACCAGTCCAGCCAGACCGGGTCGTGGGCATGGCCATTGAAGGTCACGCCGCCGACGTACTGGATGCTTTGCCCATCGGCGCCCGGGGCGTCGATACGCAGCTGGCGGCCGCCACCGAGGTCCAGGTCCACGCGCTTGAATCGCGGCGGATGGAGCAGCACCTGACCAGTGCCGGGCATTCCCGGATACAGGCCTATCGCACTGAACAGGTACCACGCCGACATCGTGCCCAGGTCGTCGTTGCCGGTCACGCCATCAGGCCGGTTGACGAACAGCGTCTGCGCGGCGCGCACGATGACGGCGGTGCGTGCCGGCTCGCCGAGCAGGGTGTACATCCACGGCACGTGCATCGTCGGCTCGTTGTTCGGATTGAAGCGGTACTGGCCGTAGTACGCGTACGGGCCAGCGACCCACGCCGCACGCGCGCCCTGCGGATCCTTGCGCAGCTCGTCGATGGCGAAGAAGCGGTCCAGGCGTTCGAGCGTGCGCTCGCCTCCGCCCATCGCCTCGGCCAGGCCGGCCGGATCCTGCGGCACGAGCCACTGGTACTGCCAAGCGGTGCCTTCATGGAACCCGTAATGCGAACGCGGGCTGTAGCGGCCATCGGGGGGCGTGAACCAGCTGCCATCGTCCAGGCGCGGACGCGGGAAGCCGCGGAAGCCGGTCTCCTCTTCCGTCAGCGAGGCGTCCCACACATTGCGCCAGTTGCCGCCGCGCCGCCGCAGCGCAGCCGCATCGTCGGCATGCCCCAGGCTTTCGGCCATGGTGGCCAGCGCACAATCGGCCAGGGCATATTCAAACGTGGCCGAGCCCCCGTGATGGGGATCGACGTCCATGCCCTTGGAAGGGAATGCCTTGTCGAACTGCACGAAGCCAGCCGCCAGGTAATTCGCGTTGCCGCTACGGCCGGCGAACCGCGAGTTCGTCGGCGGCACTTCCCACGCGTTCTGTCGCAGCGCAGCCCAGGCTTCGGCCTCGCGGCCTTCCAGCGCGCCGTAGCGCCACAGGTCGACCAGGAACGGGGTCACCGGGTCGCCGGTCATGATGTTGGTCTCGAAATTCGCGTAGCCCCAACGCGGCAACCATCCGCCCTGCGCATGGATCGCCAGCACCGAGCGCGCAATGTCGCGTGCGCGTTCCGGACGCAGCATCGCCAGCAGTTGGTTTTGCGAGCGGTAGGTATCCCACAGCGAGAAATATTCGTAGTAGGTCCAATCCTCGGCGCGATGGACCTGCTCGTCGTAACCGCGGTAGCGGCCGTCGGCATCGCTGCCGGTCATCGGCTGCAGCAGGGCGTGGTAAAGCGCGGTGTAGAACACCGCACGGTCATCGCCGCTGCCGCCTTGCACGCGCACCGAAGCCAGTTCGCGGCGCCAGGCATCCTGCGCTGCCCGGCGCATCGCATCGAAGCCCAGCAGCTTGCCGTTGCGCATGCCATCGGCACGCAGGTTGACCCGCGCGCCTTCGGCATCGACATGCGAGATCGCGCTGACCGCGGTCACCGCCCTGCCCTTGCCCTTGCTACCGGACAGGTCGAAGGTCAGCCACGCGCCGTTGAACCGGTCGCCCTCGCCTTCCATGCTCGCGCGCGACCCCGGCGTGCCGCCGGCCTGCCCCCAGGTGCCGAACGTCTTGAACGGGCGGTCGAACTCGATGCGGAACCAGGTCGTGTACTGGTGGCCGCCGCAGAAACTCTGCGTGGTGACCTTGCCTTCGACGGCACGGTCGCCCACCACCTCGATGCGGCTGCCGATCACCCGGTGCCGAGCATTGGCCTGGCTGACGTTGACCAGCACGTGGCCCTGCGCCGCGCTGGCCGGAAAGGTGTAGCGCTCAGCCGCCGCGCGGGTGAGCGCCGTCGTCTCGACATCGATGCCGCCGTAGTCGGACAGGTGAACCCGGTAGTAGCCCGCTTGCCCGACTTCGCCTTCATGGGTGTACGCCGCGCCATAGCGGTCGTGATCGAAGTCCTCGCGCTTGCCGGTGTCGAAGTCGCCGCCGGGGCCGATGGTCCCGGTCACCGGCAACGTCGAGACCTGCCCGCCCTGCTCCCAGCAGCCGGCGCCGGAAATGAAGGAATGGCCGAAACCCAGGATCTTCGGGTCGTCATAGCGCCAGCCCGAGTAGTGCTTGCCGGTCGGCGACACCTGGATCAGACCGAATGGTGCCGAAGCGCCGGGGAACGTGTTGCCGTCGTCCTTGCTGCCGATGAACGTGTTGACCGTGCTGGCCAGGTCTTCGGCGGGCGCCGCGCCGGCCAGGGGCGGCAGCGCCAGCGCGGCGATGGCGGCCAATACGCGCAGGGATCGGTTCAATCGGCTCGACAGCAGGCTATGGGACACAACGCGCTCCTGGTTCGGCAGTCGGGATGACAGGGCCGCCGGGCTGCATAGATGTGCTCGGGTCCCGCCCGGCCACGCAACCCGGCCGTTTGAAACGATCCAAATCCCATCCCTGCTCGCCCCGGGGAACCCCGGCCATCGTGGTTAACACATCAACTAGATCGATCTAAAGAACCATACATCGGCGGCCCGCGCATTCTGCACTGCAACAGAAACAGGCCAGGCCGGGCTGCCCCTGCCCGGCCGTCGCGTGGCCGGGGCCAGCGCCCTGCTGCGCAGCAGCATGCCAGCCGGCAAATCTCGTGCTACAAATTTTTTACGCCGACCTAGATCGATCCAAATTTCACGCAGGGTCGCGGCCGTGGCAAGGCCGTGAGAGGGGGTTCGCCGCATCGCGGTTTCCCGGAGTTTGTTGGGTCAATTTTTTGGCGTGAATTTTAGATCGTTTTAAATCCGCACCGTTCAACGAGAGAGGGGTTGAATCCGATGTCACGCACTCATAACCGTAGTTCCTTGTCCGCAGCCATCGCGATCGCGCTGGGTGCGGTGGTGGCGCTGCCGGTGGCCGCCTTCGCGCAGGAAGCGCCGCAGGACGCTCCGCAGCAGCCCGCTCCGTCCACCCAGGCCACCGACCTCGATGCGGTCACCGTGGTCGGATATCGCTACGCGATCGAAAAGAGCCTGGACCAGAAGCGCAACGCGAACGCCATCATCGAAGTGGTCAACGCGGAGGACATCGGCAAGTTCCCCGACAAGAACGTCGCCGACGCGCTGCAGCGCGTTCCCGGCGTGATCGTCAGCCGCGATGGCGGCGAAGGAAAGAACGTCAGCGTCCGCGGCCTGTCCCCGGAGTTGACGCTGACCGAATTGAACGGCAACTACATCGCATCGGCCGAATCCAACGGCGATCCGACCCGCTCGTTCAACTACACCCTGCTCCCCTCGAACATGTTGTCCAGCGCCGAACTGTTCAAGTCGCCGGAAGCGCGCATCGACGAGGGTGGCGTGGGCGGCACCGTGATCCTGCACACCCGCCGCCCGCTGGAGATGGAATCCAACACCGGCTTCGTGTCCGCCGAAGGCACCTACGCCGATACCAGCCGCAAGACCGATGGCCAGTTCGCCGGCTCCTACGCCTGGCACGACAAGGACGACCGCTTCGGCGTGTTCGTCGGCTACACCCAGCAAAAGCGCACCATCCGCACGCTGGACACCACCACCGAGAACTGGCAGTGGTACGGCCGCGACGAAGGCGGTCCGGCGGTGGACGTCAATGGCAATCCGTCCAACTTCAATTCCAACTGGTGGGGTGGCACCGGCTTCTGGGACCAGAACGGCAACTACTACACGGGCTTCATGATGCCGACCTCGGTCAACGCGGAGGTCAAGGAGGAAGAACGCGAGCGCAAGGGCGGCCAGATCACCTTCCAGTTCAAGCCGACCGACAACCTGACCTTGACGGCGAACTACTTCCGCTTCGACCTCTCGCAGAATTCGCAGACCAACTCGCTGAAGATCCCCGAGTGGAGCATTGCCCGCTACTACGGCGACGGCAACTGGCCCGGAGGCCGCATGCTCGACGGCCTGACCCTGGATCCCAGCGGCACCATCGTCACCGGCGCCAACTACAGTGTCCATCCGGGCAAGACCTACTACTGCAGCGAGGCGCAGGCCGCCGCCGCCGGCATGGCCCCGGGTGGCTGGGGTTCGGACGACTGCACGATGCCGACGCCGCAGATCACCGGCAGCTACAACATCGAGAAGGCGCGCTCGCAGGCGTTCGACCTGGAAGCCGAGTGGCGCGGCGAATCGGTGGACGTCGTCGCCAAGGCGGGCCGCACGTGGGCTTCGGGCGGTCCCTCGCTGCAGTTCGCGGTGCCGATCAAGCCGCGCCGGCAGAACGCCGACGGCAGCTGGAGCCTGGGCAACTACGCCAGCGCTTGGGACCTGACCGGCACGCCGACGATGACATTCTCGCCGGAACTGATGCAGAACCTGAGCAACGGCATCCTGCAGGTCGACCTTGGCTCGACCGGCTCGTCGTGGACGCGCAACACCACCGAGCAGAAGTTCGCCCAGATCGATACGACCTGGCACACCGACATGAACTTCCTGGATTCGATCCAGTTCGGCGTGAAGGCACGTGACGGTGGCATCCACCGCAACACCGGCAACAGCTACTGGGTATGCCCGGGCACCGACCCGTCCGACTACGAGAACCGGTTCTGGAACGGCCGCTGCAACGACCTGGCCAGCCAGTTCTCGCCGGACCTGCTGAAGTCGGTGGGCAACCTCACCGGCGGCTTCAACGCCAGCGCGTTCCCGGCCATCAACTTCCCCGCCTACGTCAACTATCTCAACCAGACGTACGGCGCGATGCAGTCGCGCAACGAAGACAACTTCGTCTACAACGTCGACGAGAAGATCTACTCCACCTACCTGCAGGCCAACTTCCATACCGACCGCCTGCGCGGCAATGTCGGCGTGCGCGTGGCCAGCACGCGCCAGCACGCCGATTCGACGGACAAGATCACCTCCTACAACGACTACTTCTTCGATGGCCCGGATGGCAGCCCGCTGCCCTGCCAGCAGGGTGCCGCGGCGCCCGGCGGCGCGCCCGCCGACACCTACTGCGGCACCGAGGGCTTCTGGCGCCTGTCCGACAGCGTGCAGCGCCAGGAATCGTTCGCCGTCAGCGCGCTCGACAGGACCTACACCGACGTGCTGCCGAGCCTCAACCTGGCCTACGACCTGACCGAGAACCTCGTGTTGCGCGCCGCCGCTTCCAAGGTGATCGCCCGCCCGAGCTACGACAGCATCGCCGCGCCCGGCAGCCTGGAGTACTACAGCGAGGAATACGTCAACGACCGCCGCCTGACCGGTGGTGCCGGCGAACTGGGTTGGTATGGTTCGGGCAGCAACAAGAACCTGCAGCCGTACAAGGCCGACCAGTACGACCTCGGCGTGGAGTGGTACTTCCGCCCGGGCTCGGTCCTGGGCCTGGCACTGTTCCGCAAGGACGTCAGCAACTTCACCGTGCCGGTGATCGCCGACGTCGACATGGTCGTCAACGGGGAAACCGTGACGGTGCAGAACTACTCCACCGAGGCGGGCGGCCGCGATGCGGTCTCGCAGGGCGTGGAAGTGTATGCGCAGCACACGCTGGACTTCGGCCTGGGCTTCCAGTTCAACTACACCTACAACGACACCAACGAGGCGGCCATCACGCTGGAGGACGGCACTGAACTGGGCGAATCCCCACTGGTCGGCAGCGCGAAGAACCAGGCCAACTTCACCGTGTTCTACGAGAACGAAAAGTTGCTGCTGCGTGCCTCGTACAACCGCCGTGGCGAAGTGGTCCAGGGCCTGGTGAACGGCCTGAACGTTTACGACGAGCCTTACGAGCAGATCGACCTGAATGCCGCGTACAACTTCACGCCGGCGCTCAGCCTGACTGCTTCGGTGCTGAACCTGACCGAGGAGGAGACCCGCTCCCACCTCGGCAACGACACCAAGGCGCGCTTCTACACCAACAGCTACGCCGGTCGTGTCATGTATCTCGGCATGACCTACAAGTTCTGATCCGCCCCTCCTCCCTCCCCGCGCTGCCAGGCCGGGGAGGTTTTTCCGGCAGTGGCCCTCCCTCCCCGGGCCACTGCCGTCTTCTTGCCGGGATGAGCATGAGTACATACGCGCTGCTGCGGACCCTGCTGTGCACTGTCCTTCTGGCGATGTGTTGCGATGCCGCGCGGGCGCAGGCCTTCAGCGAAAGCCGGATCGACAGCGGCTGGCAGTTCCGCCAGCGCCCGGACAGCCCGCAGGCCGCCGCGCACCCCCGCACGCTTGCGTGGCAACCGGCCACGGTGCCGGGCACCGTGCATACCGACCTGTTCGCGCGCGGGCTGATCCCTGATCCCTACGTGGGCACGGCCGAGGCCGGCCTGCAGTGGATCGGCATTTCCGACTGGGAGTACCGCACCACTTTCGACGTGCCGATGCAGACGCTGGCCGCCGCACGCAGCGACCTGGTCTTCGAAGGCCTGGACACCTTTGCCGAGGTCTTCCTCAACGGCGAGAAGCTGCTCGAGGCCGACAATTTCTTCCGCACCTGGCGGGTGCCGGTGCAAGGCAAATTGCGGGAGCGCGGCAACGAACTGCGCGTGGTCCTGCACTCGCCGATCAACCGCCTGCTGCCGCAGGTACAGGCCATGCCGGCCAAGATCGGCGGCAATTACCCCTCGCCCTACGGCGACGAACCGAAGGACGCGATGACCGCCAACTTCGTGCGCAAGCCCGGCTATCACTACGGGTGGGACTGGGGCCCACGCTACGTCACCGCCGGCGTGTGGCGGCCGGTCAAGCTGCAAAGCTGGAGCGCGGTACGGATCGACGACGTGCAGCTGCGCCAGGCGCAGGTGACGCAGGCGCGTGCCCTGCTCGACGTGCGCGTCGGCGTGGATGTCGTGCGTGCGGGCAAGTACGACCTGCTGGTCTGGCAAACCTCGCCGGACGGCATACGGACACAGGTCGCCGAACAGTCGGTGGCGCTGCAGGCCACCGGCGACGGGGCGATCTCGGTGCCGGTCACCGTAGAGCAGCCGCAGCGCTGGTTTCCGAACGGCTATGGTGCGCAGCCGCTCTATCGTTACGACGTGGAACTGCGCCAGGGACGCCAACTGCTGGCGCAGGCCAGCAAGCGCACCGGGCTGCGCAGCGTGGAGCTGCGCACGGATGCGGATGCGCAGGGCGCCACGTTCCATTTCGTCATCAACGGCATCCCGGTGTTCGCCAAGGGGGCCAACTACATTCCTTTCGACATGTTTCCGCCGCGGGTGGGCGAGGCCCAGCTGCGGCGTGTCCTGCAATCGGCGGCCGACGCGAACATGAACATGATCCGCGGCTGGGGCGGCGGCATCTACGAGAGCGATCGCTTCTATGACCTGGCCGACGAGCTGGGGCTGATGATCTGGCAGGACTTCATGTTCGGCGGTGGCATGCAGCCGGCCTACGACAAGGCGTTCCGGGACAACGTGGTCGCCGAAGCGCGCGACAACGTGCGCCGCCTGCGCGATCACCCCAGCATCGTGCTGTGGTGCGGCAACAACGAAGAAGAGATCGCCTGGAAATACTGGGGCGGTGGTGACCACGGCCAGGTCTTGAAGGCGCGCGACCCGGTCTTCGCGCAAAAGGTCTGGGACGGCTACGTGCAGCTGTTCGGCCATGACCTGCGGGAGGTCGTCGCGCAGGAGGGCGGCGGCATCCGCTACTGGGCCAGCTCACCCAGCAACGACCTCGCCGAGGTGGCGAACACGCCGGCCGCCGGCGACATGCATTACTGGGAGGTCTGGGGAAATCCCGCGCACCCGCCGGTCAAGTACCTGGAGATCACGCCACGCTTCATGTCCGAGTACGGCCTGCAAGCCTGGCCGGACCGTCGCACGGTGGACGCCTTTGCCCCGCGCGACGCCCAGGGCATCGACACGCCGGTCATCGAGGCCCACCAGAAGTTCATGGCCGGCAAGGGCAACGAACGGCTGATGCAGTACGTGCAGAGGGAGTTCGGCTCGCCGAAGGACTTCGCCGACTTCATCTACCTCAGCCAGGTCATGCAGGCCGAGGGCATCGAGCTGGCCGCCCTGCATCACCGCGCCAGTCGCCCGTACACGATGGGCTCGCTGTACTGGCAACTCAACGATGTGTGGCCCGGCGCCTCGTGGTCGAGCGTCGACTGGTTCGGCCGCTGGAAGGCCCTGCAATTCCATGCGCGCCGCTTCTTTGCCCCAGTGGCGCTGGCCGCGCTGCGCGATGCCGCAGGCCACACCGAGGTCAGCCTGATCAACGACCGCACCCGCGTGCTCAGCGGCGAGCTTCGCCTGCGGGTGATGTCACTGGACGGCAGGCAGCTGCGCGACGAGCGTAAGACGGTAGAGCTGGCGCCTTTGTCGGCGGCGAAGATCGCCCGGTATCGTGATGCGGAGTTGCTCGGCGACGCCGATCCCCGGTCGACGGTCGCGGTATTCGAGCTGTCTGTCGCCGGCGAGCCGGTGTCGCGTCAGGTCGTGTATTTCAGTGCGGCGAAGGACATGGCGTGGCCAGACCCGGGGCTACGCGCAGAGCTGCGACGCGAAGGCGACGGCTATGCGCTGGACGTGCACGCGAGTGCACTGGCGCGCGCTACGTGGATCGACTTCGGCGAACTGGATGTCGAAGTCTCCGACAACGCGCTGACCTTGTTGCCCGGAGAAACCGCCACCGTGCGGGTGCGGACCGACGCGGGTCTGGAAGCGCTGCGAGATGCACTGCGTCTGCGCGCTCTGGTGGATGCAGTGCAGCCTTCGTTGCGTTGAACACAACGGGGCGCCGGGTCAGCGCCCCTTCCCCGCCCGCTGTTCCTGCACATACTGGGTGAGATTGACGAACGTATCCACCCAGTACACATCCCGGTGCGCGGCCAGGTAACGCAACAGCGCCTCGTGGGCTTCGCTGGATACGGTCAGGTAATCCCCGCCAACGCCGTGGAAGGTGAAATTCACCATCGTCCCGCGGCGTCCAGCTTCCTCCACCTGCGCGATCAGTTGCTCGCCGGTCACGCCGACCGGCGCTTCCACCGGTACCGCATGCAGGTCCAGTCGCGCCATGTCCTCCACGACCGCACCCGAGCCCAGCTTGATCGCCACGAACTGGTCCGCCACCAGCGGAATGTAGTTCGAACCCTCCGCCATCACGTCCCCACACGGCACGGTCATCGTGCGCACACGCTTGCCGTCCAGCGCCTGCAGCATCACGTTGGCCAGCAGCACCTGGTCGCGCATCTGCGCCGCGCTGGTGTGGTCCAGGTCACGCGCGGGTTCCACCCACTCATGCCCTTTCACCGAGCTCGAACACTGGTGGAACAGCGTGTGGTTGCCCAGCTCGTGGCCGTTGCGCGCGGCGGCACGCCATTCCTCCATCCGCTGGCCCACCGGATCACGCGAGAGCTGCAGGTAGAAACTGCCCTTGAAGCCGTACTTGTCGAGCTGCGGGATCACGTGGTCCAGCTGCGAATCCAGCGCATCGTCGTAGGCCAGGCTCACTGCCGCGCGGTGACCCTCCGGCCAACGAAAGCCTGGTTGCTCCGCTGCCTGCGCGACGCTCACGCAGGCAAGGGCGGCCATGCAAAGTCCCAAACGCAGGATCACGTCACGCTCCCCTCGATGCCAGTGAAGTGCATTCTAAGGGCAATGCGGGAATGCGCCGCGTCACCGGCTGCTCAACGCCAGGCGCTACCCATCTGCACGATGACGGTCTGGTCTTCCGGGCCCCATGCGTAGTCCAGGCCCATGTATATGCCCAGCTTGCGGGCGATCAGGTAGCGCACGCCGACGCCCTTGCTCACGGCCGTGGACGCGTCGCTGAAACTGGCCCGGTCGCCCCAGGCGCGGCCGGCGCCTGCGAAGCCGATGCCCGCCCAGCGTGGGGTCACGTTCCAGCGCAGCTCGGCCTCCAGTACGCCGGTATTGTCGTCCTGGTACCGGGCCGAAGGCACGCCGCGCATGTCGATGTAGGGCAACCGATAGAAGGGAACGTCACCCTCCACATGGCGCAGGTCCGCGCGCCCGGCAAGCACGAACTGCTTGCCGAGCGGCCAATAGCCGTAGCCGTGGACCCGGTAGCTTTGGAACTCGACGTCGCTGCCGATGAAAGGCATGTAGAAGTTGCCTTCGGCATTGAAAAGGTAGCCGCGCGAGGGCGTGAACGAGTTGTCCCGGCTGTCGTATTCCAGCTGCACGCCCAGACCCGAGCTGACCTGCTCGAAGTCCAGCTTCTTGAGGTACTGCCGATCGCTGGCATTCTCCAGCCGCGGGTCGAGATCCATGTAGATCCATTGCCCAGCGACGAACAGCTCGCTCTGCCCGATACGCCGCCGCAGCTGCTGCAGCGACATCACGCCCTGCATGTTCACCGCGATCTTCCGCTCCGGCAGCAGGCGGCCACTGGTGTAGAAATCGATGTTCAGGTCGGTGTCCGCGACACCCCCCAGGTAACGCCAGGTGTCTTCCTTGAAATGCATGATCGCGCCGGCGGCGTATGCCTTGCTGCCGTTCTCGGTCTTCATGCCGCCGATGCCGTACATGTTCGGCGGAATCAGTTGCGGCTGACCATCCGCACCGGTCCGTGTCGCCGGCGCGCTTTCCGGGCGATGGAAGAAGGTCGCCATCAGGCCGCCGCCATAGCCAAGCGCCGGGTCGGTGATGACGATAGGCACCGGCAGGAAACCGTGATGCTCCAGCAGCCAGTTCGACATGTCGAACGCGCCGTCGGTCGGGTCACGGAACAGGTGCTGCTTGCCGGCTGGTGCGGCGCTGGCAGGAGGCTCCGCCTCGGCAGCGGCAGCGGCGTCGGGTGATGGGGCTGCCGACGGCGGCGCGGCATCCACCGGCCAGACGATCCATGAGGCGAGGACGAGCAGCCCAGCCGGCCGCATGAATCCCCGCTTTCGTGTGCTGCGGCTCGTTCGAGCGCTCGCCATCCGCCACCTCTTCCGAAACCGCGTGCGGGCCTTCAGAGGACCCCAGGGCAAGCGTCTCCTGCCCGGCGCGCGATTTCATCGAGGGAACTACTGGCGCGTTGCCAGTAGTTCTACTTACCTGCGCGGCTGCGCGCGTTCCGGCTACTCCACCCGCAACGGGAAGTTGGCATACGCCGCGTGTCCCTGCCCGTCGCGGACTTCGACGAACAGCCGGTAGTTGCCCACTTTCTGCGGTGCGGTCAGCGTGATTTCGCCTGTCCCCGCATCCTGGATCACGCCCTCCACCGCGGCCGGCAGGTGTTCCGGGTCGCCGCCGATGCTGGTGGCGGTGGTTTCCTCGCGTAGCGTCCAGCGGTAGGCCAGCGGATCTGCTTCCTTGTCCGACGCCCGCACGTGCGCTTTGTGCTTGCTGCCCGCCTTGAGCACCACGCTGCTGGCCGCCAGCCGATCATCCACGCGGATCGGCGCGATCGAGGGAGCGCGGTTCGCCGGCCACTGGCCGGTCCACGCGAACTGCATCGCGTCCACGCTCGGCGTGGATTCACCCTCCGGCAGGAACAGGCCATACCACGTCGGCGTGCGCTCCTGCTTCTGTCCCCACAAGAACACGAACGACCCCAGTCCCTGGCGATGTTCGTCGCCGATGTAGCGCTGGTAGCGCTCCAGCAAAACGCCCGCCTTGCGCGAGACATCGTCCTCGATCGGCGCGCCCCACGAGGTCAGCGGCGATTCCCAATGTCCGGTCGGGCCCCATTCGGTCACCACGTAGGGCCCGGTCCAGTGGCTGTCGCGCAGCTTCTCGGGCAGCTCGCCGAGGTTGCCGTAGAGCTGGATGCCGATCAGGTCCAGGCTGCCGGCACGCTGTTTGATCTGTTCGATCAACGGGGGGCCGAAGCCGGCCAGCGTGGTCATCACCGGGTGGTTCGGGTCGACCTCGTGGATCATGTCGGCGATGCCGCCGATCGCATTCCATACTTTCTGGTTGGAATAGTGCAGGTTGAGCTCGTTGCCGGCCACCCACATCAACACCGCCGGGTGATCCTTCCATGCCTCGACCTCGCCCCGGATGCGCGCCAGCTGCGCGGCCACCGCGGCGTCATCGTCGTAGTTGAAACCATGGCGTTCATTGCCGACCTCGATGCCGACGGCCACTTTCAATCCCAGCCGTTGCGCGTTGTCCAGGAAGGCGCGCATCTGCGCCGGGTCGCTGTCCACGCGCCAGGTGCGCACGGCATTGCCGCCGCGCGCGGCGAGCTCATCGAGGTGGCCGCTGCCGCCACCGCCCTTGATGAAGAACGGCTGCCCATCGACGAACAGCCGATAGCTGCCTTCCGTCTCGACAATCTTCACCTCGCTTGGCCCCGCCGCCAGCGCCGGTCCCCACGGGGCCAGCATCAGCAAGCATGACAGCATCCACTTCATCGCACTCATGGCGTGGCCTCCTCGGGTGATGGCGGTGATGGCGGTGATGGCGATCAGGATTGCGGCGTGGCCGGGCACCAGCGGTCCAGGTAAGCCTGGTGGCTGGGCAATTGCGCGGCCGTGCGCGTGGCGTGCTCGCGCGCGGCGTTGAGGAAGCGCGCCAGTTCCTCGTCGCCCATCAGGTCGGCGGTGGGATGGTGCTGCCGGGGCATGTTGCCCTGCCCCATCATCACCTGGATCCAGGAGTTCTCGGCGAACAGCTCGTTGGGCTGGTGGAACACGATGCCGGTCTCGCGGAACAGGTCAATGCGATGCTGCAACGAGGGCGGCAGCGTCATTTCGTTGCAGGCGCGCCAGTAGGCCGTGTCGCGGCGGTCGGTCAGTGCATAGTGCAGCACGACGAAGTCGCGCACGTGCACCAGCTCCTCGGCCATCTGCCGGTTGTATTCCTCGATGTCCACCGCGGTGAGCACCTTCGGGAAGCACTGCATCAGGCGGGTGATGCCGCGCTGGATCAAATGGATGGTGGTCGATTCCAGCGGTTCGATGAAGCTGCCTGCCAACCCCAGCGCGATGCAGTTGCGGTACCAGCTGTGTTCGCGCCGCCCGGGACGGAAGCGGATCTGCAGCATCCGCGAGGTTTGCTCGCCGCGCAGGCTGCCCTCGAAGATTTCGCGTGCGCGGTCGTCGTCCATGTGTCGGCTCGAATACACGATGCCGTTGCCGACCCGTCGCTGCAATGGAATGCGCCACTGCCAGCCGGCTTCCTCGGCGATGGCGCTGGTGTACGGCGCGGCGTCCTCCACGGCGGCCGTCTGCACGGCCTGCGCGCTGTCGTTGAACAACCAGTGCGACCAGTCCTCGAATCCGACGCCCAGCGCCTTGTCGATCAGCAACGCGCGGAAGCCCGTGCAGTCGATGAACAGGTCGCCCTCGATGACGTCGCCCGATTCCAGTCGCAGCGAACGGATGCAGCCGGTGTCCTCGTGCAGCATCACGTCGGCGATCTTGCCCTCCACCCGCCGCGTGCCATGTCGTTCGGCAATCTTGCGCATGAACTTGCCGTACAGGCTGGCGTCGAAGTGATAGGCGTAGTTCATGCCCATCTTAGGCAGGTGCGCAAAGCGCTTCTCGCGCGCGGCCACCGATTCGACGTTGTAGTCGGCATAGTCGCTGGCCAGCCCGCGTTCGCGGCCGCGCAGCCAGAAATGCTGGAAGCCGGCGGTCCAGTGGTCGCGACCGGTGGTGCCGAAGGAGTGGAAATAGCGGTGGCCGACCTGGCGCCAGTTCTCGAACAGGATGCCGAGCTTGATGGCGCCCTGCGTGGCGGCCATGAATTCACGCTCGTCGATCTCCATCAGGCGATGGAACGTGACCAGCGGCGGGATCGTCGCCTCGCCCACGCCCACGGTGCCGATCTGCTCGGACTCCACCAGCGTGATCTCCAACTGCCGCCCCAGGATCTTGGAGATCGCCGCGGCGGCCATCCAGCCAGCCGTGCCGCCACCGGCGATGACGACGCGGCGTACGGGCGTGTCGGGGAGGTCGAGGGCGTCACGGGTCATGCGCGGGAAATCCTTCAGCGGTTGAGGCGTTGCAACAGGCGCGCGCGCAACTCGCGCGCGACTTCCGGGGTCATCGGCGCCAGCGTGCGGCGCGCGGCCTCGGGAATGTGGCCGGCGGTGTCGGCGTCCGGCTCGAAGACATAGTGGCGGAAGATTTCCTGCCAGGCGGCACGCTGCTCGGCGGGCAGGTCGCGCACGCTCATCAGCGCCAGCATCAGCGCGTTCATCGGCGAATCCATGTACGCCGGCGTGCGCCGCCACCAGTAGTTGAGCAGCACGTTGAAGGGATCCAGCCCCTCGACGTGGTGCCACCACAGGCTGGGGATGAAGATCGCATCGCCCGGGCCCAGCTCGGCGACCTGCGCGTGCGCGAGTGCTTCGGCAAAGCGCGGGAAGCGCGCGTGGTCCGGGGCGGCGAAGTCCACCAGGCTTACCGGCTGGCCGGCCGGGGTGAGATCCAGCGGGCCGATATAGAGGTTGCGCAACTGCTCCGGCGGGAACACGGTGAAGCGCCGGTGCCCGACCGCCACGCAGGCGATGTTGTCCGGCACGTCCTGGTGCGCGGCGATGCGGGTGCGGTTGCCGACCCACACGCTGAACAGCGGGTCGTGCGCGGACAGATCCAGGTCGTTCTCCTCGCGCAGGCCCGGCAGGTAGGTATCCACCGTGGTCGAGCCCATGTACAGCGAGGGCGGCCGCGCGTCGTCGAGATGGCGTTCCATCGCGTCGAGCATCGCGCCCAGCGGCGGGCGCTCGGTATGGAAATTGAAGCCGCTCAGCGCCTCGTTGTAGAAGTAGCGTCCTTCCACCTGCGGCGGCGCGACCAGCACGGCCACCTGCGCGTCGCGGCGGGCGAAGCGGCGCAGGTAATCGATCGCGGCGCGTGGCGATTCCAGCCCGGCACGCACCAGCGGCCAATCCTTGACCAGCCCGCGCAGCAGCAGCGGCTCGGTGGAGGTGAGGACCGATTCCGGCAGGGCCCGCGGATCGAGCCCGTGAACCTCGCGAACCTTAGTGGTGACCGGCAGCACGACGGCGCTCGGTGCGTTCGATCAGGTCGCGGAAATGCGCGCCCGAGGCGATCACCATGTGGATGGCTTCCAGCGCGCCGCTGCGGTTGAGCTGCGCCAGCGTGGGGCCGTCGAGCGCGCGCAGGCGCTCCTCGTGGATCGTGTAGAGCCCTTCTACCCGCAGCGGGGTACCGTCGCGCAGGCGTGCGTCGAACGCGAACGGCTCCAGCAGGTCCAGCGAGAGCAGTAGCGCGGTGAAGCCCGGGTTCTGCTGCAAGCCTTCATGCAGGGCGCGCAAGACCGAGCTGATGCGTTCCAGGTAGACGGTCTGCCCACCGAACTCCTTGAACACCGCCTCACCCGGCGCGTCGTCGGCGGCGATGCGCGGGCTGTCCAGGTCCACGTGCACCGTCGGTTCGCCGTCGGTGCTGCCGATCAGGAACGGCTTGCGTTCGATCGCCAGCGGCAGGTAGTGCGCATCCCAGCCGTCCGGCTCCAGGAACAGGTTTTCGTGCTCGCGCAGGCCCAGCAGGGCCAGCGGATGGAAGGCACCCTCGGCATCCTTGTGGAAGACGATCGGGTAATGCGCCTGCAGCTGGCGGAATTCGCCGGGGAAGGTCAGTACGGACATCACTTCGTCGCCCAGCCCGGGTACGCGGCGGGTGTCGATGCGCAGGCCGTGGTGGTCGACGTTGTTGAGCGGGACGTGGCGGGTCATCGGTCTTCTTGGTGGCTCACACGCGCGGCAGGCCGCGCGCGCGGATGTGGTCGATCAATTCGCGGTGGCCGGGCAACGCGGCGAGCATGCGCGCGGTCTGCTCGGCGGTCTGGCGGAAGCAGCGTTCCGCACGCTGGATGGCCGCCGTGTGCGCCGTGCCCGCCCTGCCCTGCGGCACAAAACCCATGCCATAGAGGATGTACTGGTAGCTCGCCCAGGGGAAGACCTCCTCGATCCGGTACAGGTCGTAGCGCGAGGGCGGCTGGTAGCGCCACAACGCGAGCAGGTCGCGCAGGCGCTCGGGCCAGGTCTCCTCGCGGCGGTGGTCGCGCCAGTAGTCCGAATCGTCGCGCCGGCTGAGCACGTAGTGCAGCTTGAGGAAATCCACCACCCGCTCCCAGCGGTAGCGGAAGGTGTCGTTGAAGCGGGTGGCCAGGATATCCATGGTGTCGCGCGTGGCCGGGAACTGGTCGGCGATCATCGCCGCGGCCAGTTCCACCAGCACCAGCGAGCTGGCTTCCAGCGGTTCAAGGAAGCCGCTGGACAGGCCCACCGCCACGCAATTGTTGCGCCAGGGGCGCAGCCGGTAGCCCGGCTCGATGCGCACGCGTGGCACCCAGGTGATGTCCTGTTCGCGCCCGCCGGTATCGACGATGTAGCGCACCAGCGCGTCGTGCGCGTCCTGCTCGCTGCCGTAGGCGCTGGAGTAGACATGGCCGATGCCACGGCGGCCCTGCAGGCCGATGTCCCAGATCCAGCCGAACTTCTGTGCGGTGGAAATGGTCTGGCAGGCGATGGGCGCGCGTGCATCGGTGTAGGGAACCTGGGTGGGAATGGCGCGATCGTTGAACAGCAGGTGCTGCTGCGGCAGCAGCGGCTCGCCCAGGTGCTGGCCGATCAGCAGCGCCCGCAGGCCCGTGCAGTCGATGAACAGGTCGCCGGCGATGTCGCCATGCTCGCGGGTGCGCAGCGCGGCGATGTCGCCGTTGTCGTGCGAGCGCACTTCGGTGACCAGGTCGGGGACGTGGCGCACGTTGAGCCGCGATACGCAGTGCTTGCGCAGGAAACCGCCCAGCTTGGCGGCGTCCAGGTGATAGGCGTAGTTGGCCACCGAGGCGTACTCGGGCGTGGCGAACTGCTTGGGTCCCTTGTTCGCATCGCACAGGTGCGGCTGCGCGCAGACCAGGTGGTCGAACTGGGCGTCGGGATGATGCTGGCGCCAGCCGCCGATCAGGTCGGCCTCGTCATAGCCGCCCGGCAGGTGGAACGGGTGGTAATAGGTGTCGCGGGGACCTGCGTCGGTCCAGTTGACGAACTGCGAGCCCTGCTTGAAAGCGCCTTCGCATTCGCGGATGAAATCGGCCTCGCTCACGCCGATGCGGCGCAGCGTGTCGCGCATCGTCGGCCAGGTGCCCTCGCCCACGCCGATGATCGGCACGTCGGGCGATTCGATCACGGTGATGCGCAGGTCGTCGGCGCCGGGGCCGCCATGCTCTGCGGCGAGCACGCCGGCGGTCAGCCAGCCGGCCGAGCCGCCGCCCAGGATGACCACGTGTCGGATGGATTGGGTCAAGACGGACCTCTTGCAACTTCGGCAGACCGGACAAGCGAAGGCCGGAGGTCCTTTCGGACCCCCGGCCCCCGCCCTGGCAGCGGCGGTCTGGAGGGGGCGGCCCGCCGCGACAGGCCGGGCCGGATCAGAACTTGTAGCGCAGGCCGAACATGTAGCGCGGACCCAGCTGATCCACCGAGTACAGCTGCTTCGAATTGCGGCCGTGCACCCGGGTGGTCTCGTTGGTGATGTTGATGCCTTCCACCGAGAGCGTCAGGTTGTCGGTCACGTCGTAGCTGATGTTCATGTCCAGCTGGCCATAAGCCTCGGTGTACAGCGGGTTGGAGCCCTTGCCGTCGCCCAGCGCGTTGAGGAACTCGTCACGCCAGTTGTACGCCGCGCGGATCGACCAGCCGTACTTCTCGTAGAACGCCACGAAGTTGGCCGAATCGCTCAGGCCGGTCAGCGCGAACTGCGTGCCCAGCGCACCGTTGTTGTAGGTCAGGCCCGAATCCACCCAGGTGTAGTTCGCCGCCAGGCCGAAGCCCGATTCGCCGAACATGTGCTGGATGTTGAACTCCCAGCCATCGAGCTTGTCGGAGCGGTTGTTCACCGGCTGCGACAGGTTGAACGGGATCACCGGGTCGCCCGGCTGGCCCACGATCGTGCCTGCGGCCGCATTGACGCCCGGCTGGCCGTCGAAGTTGTCGAAGATGTAATCGCGGATGCAGGGACGGTCCGTGCTGGCGCAGCCCGCGGCCACCGCCGCGTTCCAGTACGCGCCGCCGGCCGGCGTATGCACGTCGTCATACGGGGTCTGCACGCTGGTCTGGGCAGCGATGAAGTTGTCGATCTTCTTGTGGAAGTAGCCCAGCGACATGTAGCTCGCATCGGCGTAGTACCACTCCACCGACAGGTCGATGTTCGAGGACTCCAGCGGCTTGAGCCCCGGGTTGCCCGACGAACCGCTGCCACCGTCGAAGCGGGCCACGCCGCCCAGCGAGGTCGCCGCGTTCAGGTCACCCCAGTTCGGACGGCCCAGCGTCTCGCTGTAGCTGGCGCGCAGCTTCACCGAGTCGGTCAGGTCCACGCCGATGTCCAGGTTCGGCAGCCAGTACTTGTACTCACCATCATCGCGGCGGAATTCCGAACCGCTGTAGATGATATTGAACTCGTTGGCACCGGCCCAGTTGATGCCGACCGGCGCCGGCTGCAGCGACTGCGACTGCACCTTGGTTTCTTCGTAGCGGATGCCGGCCGCCACGCTCACCGGCAGGCCCCAGTCGAAGGTGTTGCTCCAGCTGATGTACGCGCTGCGCGACTTTTCCTGCACGCGGCTGTCGCCGACGGTGCGGTTGGCCGTGCTGCCCGGCACCGGCTGGCCGGTGTAGTCGTACGAGGCCAGGTAGTCCTGGGCGCTGCCCTTGCCGGCGCGCACCCATGCATCGGCCGCCAGCTGGCGGACGGTGGCGAAGTCGAAGCCGAAGAAGTCGTCGGTGAAGTTCGGGTTGCTCGCGCCGCCGAACTGGTCGAAGTAGTCGCCCATGTGCTCGAGCTGCCACACCTCGTCCGGGTAATCGGCAGCGCTGGTGGCGCCGCCCCAGGTGTCGAGCTGGACGTTGGTGAAGGCCGAGCGGTTGTTGTAGGTGGTCGAGGCCACGCCGAAGTTCAACTTCGAATAGTTCTCGAACACGAATTCACCGCTGCCCTGCCACTGCTGGATCTCGGCGCGGTTGTAGTTGTTGCTGAACACCGAGCCGGTGACCAGCATCTGCGACGGGTCGATCGCGGTCATGCCATTGGGCAGGATCAGCGTCAGGATCGGGAAATCGCCGCTGAAGTCGGCGATGTTGCCGGCACGGAAGAACCCGGCGGCGCTGAGCGTGTTGCTCGAGCCGTACGGGCTGTCCGGCTTGGAGGTCGCCGAGGAGTCGTGGTAGTCCATGGTCAGGGTCAGCTGGTCGCTGACCTTCCACTCGACGTTGAAGCCCAGCGACTTGTTCTCGTGCTTGACCGCCGAATCGCCGGCACCGTTGGCGAAGTCGGAATTGCCGTTGTAGAGCTCTTCGTAATGCAGCGGCGAGGAACCCGAACCGGAGGTCCACGAACTTTCGTTCGGGGTCATGTTGAACCACACCGACATGTCGTTGCGACGGGTGTGGATCTTGTTTTCCGAGTAGGTGTAATCCAGCGTCGCGGTCAGTTCGTCGATCGGGCGCCACTGCAGCACGGCCTGGCCGTTGGTGCGCTTGCGCTCGACCGAGTTGACGCTGTAGCCCAGGCTCTGCGGCATGGAATACACGTCGTTGGGACCCGGACGGTTGGTGATGTTCTCCGAACCCGGCTGGCCCGGCAGCGGCAGCGCCGAACCACCGCCGAGGCCATCGGCGCGCGGGGTGTCGATGAACGGACGCCAGCCGTTGCCCGGGGCGACGAACGCCGAGGCCGAGCCGGAATCACGCTCCTGGTAGCTGCCGCTGATGCCCAGGCCGAACTGGCCGTCGGCCGAGGTGGTGCTGAAGATGCCCGACAGCTCCGGCGTCACCGAGCTGCCCTTCAGGCGGCTCGGCAGGTCGTCGTCGGAGGTGTCCCACACGCCCTTGGCGGCGGCGCTGGCATGCGTGCCCGGGTTGTCGAGCGGGCGCGCGGTACGAATGTTGATGGTCGCGCCGATGCCGCCGGTCGGGATGTCCGCGCGGCTGGTCTTGTAGACGTCGACCTCGGAGATCGATTCGGAGGCCAGGTCGCTGAACTCGAACGCGCGGCTGCCGGTCGAGGTCGGCATCTGCCGGCCGTTGAGCAGCACCAGGTTGAAGTCCGGGCCCATGCCGCGCACGGTCACGCGCGAGCCTTCGCCGTTGCTGCGGTCGATGGACACGCCGGAGATGCGCTGCAGCGACTCGGCCAGGTTGGAATCAGGGAACTTGCCGATGTCCTCGGCCACGATGCCGTCGACGACACCCTGCGCGTCGCGCTTGAGGTTCATCGACGAGGTGAGGCTGCCGCGGATGCCGGTGACCTGCACCGTATCCAGCGTGGTGGCCGGGTCCTGCGAGGCGGCGGTGGCGCCGGTACTGGCCTGGTTGGCGGTGGTCTGCGGATTGGCGTCCTGGGCGAAGGCGGGGCCCGCGAGGGCCACCATCAATGCCGATGCCAGGACACGCTTCTTGGGTACGAACTGTGCTTGCTTCATGGAACTTCCCTCCCCGGAGTCGCGATGACGTCTGATGTGCTGCGTCTGTTGGCGCGCCATAGCCGCAACGCGCAGCTATAGCTGGAACTCATAAGTTCGGGGCGGATTGGAATCGGAATCTGACAGCGTTGTCAAACTTTGCGAAAAATCTGCAATGAATTCGCCATGAATCGCAGTTTTCGCCTGAAAACCATGTTGCGCCGCAACGCGCCGCGCGCGAAAAGTGCTTGATTCTGTTAGCGTTAACAGGCGCGGAGGCCGCCATGTCCGCAATGGGTCATGTTGTCCGCGAAAGGCAGCTCGCGGACGGCCGGGGAATCAGCCGGCCGGCAGCCTGTGCACCTCGACGGTGACGTGGACCAGCTCGTCGTGGACGGCGAGCATCGCGCGAAAGTCGTCCGCACCCAGCGTGCTGTCGGTCACAAGAGACAGCACGCAGGCGAACTTGCCCCGGCCCACCTTCCATACGTGCAGGTCGCTGATGCGCGCCCGCACGTCGCCCTGCTCGATGACCTCGCGCACCTCCTCCACCACCGGCGCGTCCATTTCCGCATCCAGCAGTACGCGGCCGCTGCTGCGCAGCAGGCCCCATGCCCAGGCCGTCACCAGCGCGGCGCCGGCCAGGCCCATCACCGGGTCCAGCCAGTTCGCGCCCAGGTACATGCCGCCGAGCAGCGCGACGATGGCCAGGACCGAGGTGGCCGCATCGGCGACCACGTGCAGGTAGGCCGAGCGCTGGTTGAGGTCATGGTGGTGACCGGGTGCGTGATCGTGGTCGTGGGGATGGCCGTGGGCATGACCATGATCGTGGTGGTCATGGTGATGCCCGTGGTCGTGTCCATGGTCGTGGTCGCGCAGCCACCAGGCACACAGTAGGTTCACCGCCAGGCCGACCACAGCGATGACGATCGCCTCCCGGTAGTGGATCGGACTGGGCTGGATGAGCCGCTCCATCGACTGGAAGGCCATCAACCCCGCCACCACGAGCAGCAGGATGGCGCTGGTATAGCCGCCGAGTATCTCGATCTTCCAGGTGCCGAAGGCGAAGCGGCGATCAGCCGCATAGCGCCGCGCGCAGGCATAGGCGAACGCCGAAAGGCCCAGCGCCAGTGCGTGCGAGCTCATGTGCCAGCCGTCGGCCAGCACCGCCATCGAGTTGAACCACCAGCCGCCGGCAATTTCGATGACCATCATCGCCAGGGTCAGCCACATCGCGCGGCGGGCGGCGCGCTCGGCGCCGGCATTGCCGGTATCGAAGGCGTGGGAGTGGCGGCGTTGCGCCGCGGCGGCTTCAAGCGACATGGGGGATCCGGTTGGATTGCCTGTATACCCCCCTAGGGTATATCGTCCGATCCCATGTCGCACGTCTCCCACCAGAAGAAGGCCCTGCTCAGCCGCATCCGGCGCATCGCCGGCCAGGTCGCCGGCCTGGAGAAAGCCCTGCTCGATGAGGCCGACTGCAGCGATGTGCTCATGCAAATCGCCGCCGCCAAGGGCGCCATGCACGCGCTGATGATGGAAGTACTGGTGGGCCACCTCGACGAGCACGTGGTCACGGAGCCCGACCCCGCCAAGCGCCAGCGCGAGGCCGAAGTGCTCGTGTCGTTGCTCAAGGGCTTCGGAAAGTAGCTTTATTAATCAATGGATTGAGGCCCAATCCTCAGGTAGTTTCTCGCCATGGATACTCGCTGCCGGGCTCGGTCCGAAGCGTTCAGCCAAGCCTGGCCGCATTTCCCGCCGTTCGTGCGTTCCCTCAAGAGCCGTTCCCGCGCCCGGCCCGTGTCGTGTCCGGGGACGACGCCCATGGAGCAACCCACAGACGGAGCTTGCGATGTCCCCCCAGTCCGAATACCCGGCCGTGTCGTCGATGGTGGGCGACTCCGCCGCGATGCGTCACCTCAAGGGGCTGCTGCAGTGCTATGCGCGCTGCAATGCCTCGGTCCTGATCGAAGGCGAAACCGGCACCGGTAAGGAGCTGGTCGCCCGCGAGCTGCACTACGCCAGCGCCCGCCGCGACCAGCCGTTCGTGCCGGTCAACTGCGGGGCCTTGCCCGATACCCTGCTGGAGGCCGAACTGTTCGGCCACCGCCGCGGCGCCTTCACCGATGCGCGCAGCAGTGAACAAGGCCTGGTCGAGTTCGCGCGCGGCGGCACATTGTTCCTGGATGAAGTGGATTCACTGTCCGCGCATGCGCAGACCACCCTGTTGCGCTTCCTGCAGAGCGGCGAGTTCCGTGTGGTCGGCGAACGCTCCGTGCGAACCGCCGACGTGCGCGTGCTGGCGGCGACCAATGCGCCGCTACTGCAGGCCATCGAACAAGGCCGTTTCCGCAGCGACCTTTACTACCGGCTGGGGGCGCTGCAGCTGACGCTGCCGCCGCTACGCGAGCGCGGGCACGATATCCAGTTGCTCGCGCTGCACCTGCTTGGCGAGCTGCGCGAGCGCTTCGGCCTGGCCGCCTGCGAATGGACTGCGCCGGCGCTGCAGGCGCTCTCGCGCCACGACTGGCCGGGCAACGTGCGCGAACTGGAGAACGTGATCCTGCGCGCCTGCGTGCGCGTGGGCGGTGGAGAAATCGGGGTGGACGATCTGGCCGCCGCTGCCGGCAGCGTGTTCGCCGCCAGCGCGCTGGGGATGCCCGCGCCGCCCGTCGTGCCCCAGGAGGAAGGCGTGCTGTCTTTCTCCGATGCCAAGCAGCGGGCCATCGACCGCTTCGAGCAAGGCTATCTCACCCAGCTGATGGCGCGGTCGAACTACAACGTCAGCCGCGCCGCGACCCTGGCCGACACCGAGCGCCGCCACCTCGGCCGCATGCTCAAGCGCCACGGCATCGCGCGCCCGGACTGAGCGGGTCCGCGCGCACCCGGCCGCCCCGGAAAGCGGGCGCGGCAACCCCCACTTGCGCCGACACCGCCGCGTTCCCCTGCACTCCCGCCTCGCGCGGGAGTGCTTGTTTTCAGGGCTTTCGCGTGCCTTCGGTCCTGCGGCGGGCGGCTGGCACGCTTGTTGCGATTCCTTCCGTGAACCTTCCGGAAGCGCCTGCATGACGCCCAGCCCCGCACACGAGGAATCCCCGGACCCCGAAGTCGTCGACGCGGTGCTGGCGTACCTGCGCATGCATCCGCAAGCGGCCGACACGCTGCAAGGCATCACCCGCTGGTGGCTGCCGCAGCAGCGTTACGAACGCGAGCTCGAACGCATCGAGGGGGCGCTGAAGGTCCTCGCCGCGCGCGGCCAATTGCAGGTGCGCGCGCTCCCGGACGGCACCGCCCTCTACGCGCTGGGGACGGCTCGTCCCGGCGACGCCTCCCCAGACCCGCGCTGAACCCGCAAGGAGAACCGAAATGCCCGCTGCCCTCACCTACCCCGGTGTCTACGTCGAAGAAGTCTCCAGCGGCGTGCGCACCATCACCGGCGTCGCCACCTCGATCACCGCCTTCATCGGCCGCGCCCTGCGCGGGCCGGTCAACGAGGCGGTAACGATCAACAGCTTCGGCGACTTCGAACGCACCTTCGGCGGCCTGTGGCTGGACAGCCAGCTCGGCTTTGCGGTGCGCGACTTCTTCCTCAACGGCGGCGGCCAGGCCGTGGTCGTGCGGCTGTTCCATCCCAGCTATGCCGACGACGGCGCGCGTGCCGACGCCGAAGCCGCCGCCAAAGCGGTGGCCGATGCCGCCGGCACCGGTGCGGACCTCGCTACCGTCGTCGCCAACGCCAGCGCGAAGGCGGCCACCTACACCGAGGAGCCGGAGCAGTCCGCCGCCAAGGCGGTGGCCGACGCGATCACCGCGGCCTCGCAGCTCGACGGTGCCAGCAAGGACAGCGCGCTGGCCGCGGCACGCCGCGCGGCGGCGCCCTCGCGCGCGCCGCTGGAAGCCGGCGGCCTCACGCTGCAGGCGGCCAGCGAGGGCCGCTGGGGTGGCAAGCTGCGCGCGGCGGTAAGCAAATCCGGCAATGCCGATGTCGCCGTGGCATTGGGCGTGGCGGTGGGTGACCTGTTCAACCTCACCGTGCGTGATGCCAGCCCCGGCGGTGCCAGCGAGACCTGGCTCAATGTCACCGTGGTGGAAAGCCCGCGCCGCGTGGACCGCGTGCTGGCGGCCGAATCGCGGCTGGCACGCGCGGTGGCGCCGCTGCCGGCCACGGTCAGCGACGGCGTCGACGCCGTGAGCCAGGCCGAGGAAGACGTGGCCGAGGCCAAGCGCACCCACGACAAGACCGTGCGCGACGGTGGCGACACCTCCGCCAGCAAACAGGCGCTGGACGAGAAGCGCACCGCGCTGCAGGCCGCCTACGACGCTGCCGACAGCAGCGCCAGCGATGGCGGTGCGCTAGCCGCGACCGATTTCCTGCCCGAACTGGGCCTGGCGCAGAAGCGCGGCCTCTACGCGCTGGAGCAGGCCGACCTGTTCAACCTGCTGTGCATCCCGCCGTACCGCAGCGACGACGGCGTGGCCTTCGATGCCGAGCCGGTGGTGCTTTCCGCGGCGACCGCCTACTGCGAACAGCGCCGGGCCTTCCACATCATCGATGCCCCCAGCAGCTGGGACACCAAGGCCGAGGCCATCGACGGGCTGGACGAATTCGCCGACCCGCGCAGCCGCAACGCCGCGCTGTTCTTCCCGCGCCTGCGCCAGCCCAACCTGCTGCGCAACAACGCGCTGGAAACCTTTGCCGCCTGCGGCGCCGTGGCGGGGGTATTCGCGCGTACCGATACCCAGCGCGGCGTGTGGAAGGCGCCCGCCGGGCTGGATGCCAGCCTGGTCGGCGTGCCCCAGCTTTCCGTGCCACTCACTGATGCCGAGAACGGCGAGCTCAATCCGCTGGGCATCAACTGTCTGCGCGCGATGCCTGCCAGCGGCCGCGTGGTGTGGGGCGCGCGCACCCTGCGCGGCGCCGACCAACTCGCCGACGAATACAAGTACGTGCCGGTGCGGCGCACGGCGCTGTTCATCGAGGAAAGCCTGTTTCGCGGCCTGAAGTGGGTGGTGTTCGAGCCCAACGACGAACCGCTGTGGGCGCAGATCCGCCTCAACGTCGGCGCCTTCATGCACAACCTGTTTCGCCAGGGCGCCTTCCAGGGCAGCTCGCCGCGCGATGCCTACTTCGTGCGCTGCGACAAGGACACCACCACGCAGAACGACATCAACCTGGGCGTGGTGAACGTCGTGGTCGGTTTCGCCCCGCTCAAGCCGGCCGAGTTCGTGGTGCTGAAGCTGCAGCAGATCGCCGGCGCGATCGAAACCTGATCCCCCTCACCACCGGAGCACTCCCATGGCCCAGTTCACCGTCAACGCGCAGCGTTTCGATCCGTACAAGAACTTCAAGTTCCGCGTCAAATGGGACAACAAGTATGTCGCCGGCATCAGCAAGGTCGGCGCGCTCAAGCGCAGCACAGAGGTGGTCGAGCACCGCGAAGGCGGCGACCCCGGCATCGCGCGCAAGTCGCCCGGCCGCACCAAGTGCGACCCGATCACCCTGGAGCGCGGTGTCACCCACGACAAGGAGTTCGAACAGTGGGCGAACAAGGTCTGGAACTTCGGCGCCGGACTCGGTTCGGAGACCTCGCTGAAGGACTTCCGCAAGGACCTCATCATCGAGGTCTATAACGAGGCGGGCCAGCTGGCCATCGCCTACCGCGTGTTCCGCTGCTGGGTGTCCGAGTACCAGGCGCTGCCGGACCTGGACGCCAACGCGAACGCGGTGGCGATCCAGCACATCAAGCTGGAAAACGAAGGCTGGGAGCGCGACGTGGATGTCGTCGAGCCGGCCGAGCCCAGCTTCACCGAACCGGCATAAGCCCGCATGAGCGCGCCCGCCGCCCCCACCGATGCCCGCTTCCAGCGCACGCTGCTGCGTGCGTGGGAGCAGTTGCATGGCGCCGGCCCCGATGCGCGCGCCGTCGGCCTGCTGCAGGCGGTGTGGCCGCAGCCCGAGCCGCAGGCGTGGCCGGCCGCGCCGATTGGCGAGCGCGATGCGGCGCTGTTCCGCCTGCATGCCGCGCTGTTTGGCCCGCGCCTGCAAACGCTCACGCATTGCCCGGCCTGCGGCGAGGCACTCGAATCGCAGTTCGACTGCACGCAGTTCTTCAGCGGCGAAGCGACGCCGCCGCCCGCCGCCACCGACGCGTTGCGGCTGCGCGAGCAGGAGTGGGACATCGCATTCCGCCTGCCCAGCAGCGCCGACGTGATGGCGCTGAGCGAACACGACGCCGACCCCGCCGTGCTGGTCGCCGCGCTGCTGCACCGCTGCGTGCTCGATGCCCGGCGTGGCGGCCAGCCCACGGACCCGGCCGAACTGCCGCCCGCGCTGGTCGCGCGGCTGGAAGAGCGCATGGGCGTACATGACCCCCTCGCCGACCTGCGCCTGGACGTGTGCTGCCCCGCCTGCGCCACGCAGTGGTCGGCGGTGTTCGACATCGGCGACTACCTGTGGGAGGCGTTCGATGACTGGGCGCAGGACCTGCTGGCCGAAGTGCACCAGCTCGCGCGCGGCTACGGCTGGCGCGAGCGCGACATCCTCGCGCTCAACCCCGTGCGGCGGCGCTTCTACCTCGACCTGGTGACGCCATGAGCGGCTTCCTGCACCGCGTGCTGACCCGCCACGACGCCACGCTCGCGCCCCTGCGGCGACGCCGGCCCAGCCTGTTCGAAGCGCGCGAGACGGCGCCCACGCACATGCCTGAGGCCTTGCCGGGCGTGGTGCCCGCGCCACGCGGGCAGACGCAGGGGGTCCATACCCGCGAAATCCACCACCACGACGCAGCGCCGGCCCCGTCGCCACAGCCGCTGCGGACGAAGCATCTGCACACTGTGTCCGAGCGGGTGGTGCCGCTCCCGCAAGCGCCCTCGCCGGCCCCCTCGTTGCCCACGCCGCCCACGCTGCGTGCACCGGCACGCGAGGCCCTCGCCTCGCCCACTCGGGCCATTGCGCGCAACATCGCGCCGGATGCCTCGTCGGCCACCCAGGCGCCGCGTCGCGAGCGCGGAGCGCCACAGGGAACGGCGACGCCCGCGTCGCGCGATGTCGCGCGCGGGGGCATCGAAGCGGCGGCGCCGTCCCGTTCCCCTTCGGCGCCTGATGCACCCGCCGCGCCCAGGCAAGCCAGCGCCCTGCCATTGCCGCCGCGTTTGCCGCAGGCCCAACGCGCCACGGCACCGGTCGCCCATCCCGCCCGCCGCGCTTCGTTGCCCGCACCGGCTGAAACGCCGGTGCAGGTGAGCATCGGCAGCGTGGAGATCCGCGCGCAGGCCCCTGCGGCCCCCGCGCCCACCCCGCGCACGCGCGCTGCCGCCGCGTCGGCGCCGCGCCCCAGCCTCGATGCCTATCTGCGCGAGCGCCACGGAGGGCCGCGATGAGCAACGCGCTGGCCATCGCCGGTGTCACCGCCGCGCTGAAGGACGTGGTCGACCGCCATCTCGACGGCCTGGACCTGTCGGCCATTGGCAGCGTCGGGGTGACCGCGTTGCCGTTGGACCGCATCGCCACCGGCGACAACGAGCCCAACCAGATCAACCTGTTCCTCTATCAGGTCAGCGCCAACGGCGGCTGGCGCAACAACGGCCTGCCCACGCGCGATGGCAGCGGCCAGCGCACCGCCAACCCGCCCCTGGCGCTGGACCTGCATTACCTGCTGTGCGCGTTCGCCAACCAGGAATTGAACGGCGATGCGCTGCTCGGCCTCGGGATGCAGGCGCTGCATGAGACGCCAATGCTCGACCGGGCGCGGCTGCGCGAGGTGCTCGGCCCGCCGGCATCGCCTTTCGGGGCCTTCCCGGCCGAGAGCCTGGCCGACCAGGTCGAATGGCTGAAGATCACCCCGCAGTACCTCGGGGTCGAGGAACTCTCCAAGCTGTGGACCGCCGCGCAGGCGCACTTTCGCCCGTCGATGGCCTACCAGGTGTCGGTCGTGCTGATCCAGTCCGATGCCGCCGTGCGAGCCGCGTTGCCGGTCCTGCGACGTGGCCCGGATGATCGTGGCCCGCGCGCGGTGGCCGCTGCGCCGCCCCGGTTGCGCGCCGTCTCCAACCTCACCCTGCCGGCGCTGCGTGGCGGTCGCCTGGGCGACGTGCTGCAGGTGGACGCCGAGGGCGTCGGCGAAGGCACCGAGCTGTGGTTCGAACCTGCGCAGGCGGGAACGCGCCAATCACTGCCATTGCTCGCCGACGGCCCGCGCCGCTGGCGCGTGCAGCTGCCGGCCGACACCGACGCCGGCGCGATCGCCGCGTGGGCTCCGGGCCTGTACACGCTGCGCCTGCGCACGCCGCGCCCGGATGCGCCCGACCTGCTCAGCGCGCCGTGGCCGTGGATGCTGGCACCGCGCATCAGCGTCGCGCCGCTCACCGGCAGCGCGGGCAGCGACCTGGCGCTGAGCTTCGATTGCCGTCCGCGTTTGCTGCCTTCGCAGCATGCCGGCGTGCGCGTGCTGTTCGGCACGCAGGAGATCGCACCGGGCCATGTCGACACCCCGGCCGACGAGACGCAGCCCAGCGCGATCACCGTGGTCGTGCCGGCCGCCCTGGCCGTGGCCGGCCGTCATCCGCTCGCGTTGCGCGTGGACGGCGTGGACAGCCTGCCGGTGAGCCTGGTGGATGGCGTGCCGCAGTTCGATCCGCAACAGACCGTGCAGTTGGACTGAGATGATCATGCGACCGCTCGCGCCCCTCGACCATCCCGGCTGGCTAGCCGCCAACGAACGCTATCTGGCGGCGTCGCTGGAATGGCTGCGGCTGCGCCTGCAGGCGCTCGCACCCGCGCCACCGCCGATGGAGGCCGCGCCGACGAAGCGCGGGCTGCGCTGGCCGCGGCGTACCTCCACGCTGCCGGCCTTGCCGGCGCCGGATGCCGCCGCACGTCTGGCCGAAGCCACCGCCGCGCGCGCGGCCGCCGCCCAGGCCGAGCCCGCGCCCGCCCTGGTCGCGCTGGCGCGCCGTTTCGGGCTGGGTGCGTTCGAGGCCGATATCCTGTGGTTGTGCATCGCGATGGAACTCGATCCCGTGTTGCCCGCGCTGATCGCTGCCGCGCAGCCCGGTCCGCCGGTCCCCACCTTCGCCCTGGCCCTGCGCCTGTTCGAACAGCCGGCCTGGGAAGCGCTGTCGCCGCATCGCCCGCTGCGCCAGCTGCGCCTGCTGGAGATCAACCAGCCGGGCGCCACCGCGCTGACTGCCGCGTCGCTGCGTGCCGACGAGCGCATCGTCAACGCGGTGAAGGGCCTCAACGTGCCCGATGCGCGACTGGCCGCCTGGATCGGGGCCTGCCTCGAACCACGTCCGGTGTCGGCGTCGCAGCAGGCGCGCGTCGAACAGTTGCTGGCGACGCTGGACGACGTTCCGGCGGATGCGCTGCCCGTGGTGCAGCTGGTCGGCCACGATGTGCACAGCCGCTGGGCCATCGCCAGCCAGGTGTGCGCGCGGCTCGGCCGGCGTCTGCACCGCGTCGCCGCCGAGACGCTGCCCGCGCAGCGCGGTGAGCTCGATACGCTGGCGCGGTTGTGGCGGCGCGAAAGCCTGTTGCTGCCGCTGGCGCTGTACATCGACGCCGACGAGGCAGAAGGCGAGCGCGCGAGTGCACTCGCCGCCTGGCTCGCGCAGCCGCTGGGGCCGGTGTTCGTGGGCGTGCGCGAGACGCCGTTGGCGCTGGACGTGCCCACCTGCCACCTCGACGCGCCCTTGCCCGAGGCCGCCGAGCAGTTCATCGCCTGGCAGCAGGCATTGCCGGAAGCCGAATCCACGCGCGAAGCCGCGCGCCTGTCCAGCCATTACCACCTGGACCTGGGCCGGATCGAATCGGCGGCCGCGCAAGCGCGCGTGCGTGGCGTGCCGGCCTGGGACGTATGCCGCGAACTGTCCGCCGCCCGGCTGGACCTGCTCGCGCAGCGGCTCGACGCCAAGGCGCGCTGGGACGACCTGGTGGTGGGCGAGGAAGCCCACACCCTGCTGCGCCAGATCGCCGCGCAGGCGCAGGGCCGGCATCGCGTCTACCGCGAATGGGGCTATGGCGAGCGCATGAACCGCGGCATGGGCATCAGCGCGCTGTTCGCCGGCGAGAGCGGCACCGGCAAGACCATGGCCGCCGAGGTCATCGCCAACGCACTGGGCCTGCACCTGTACCGCATCGACCTCTCTTCGGTGGTGAGCAAGTACATCGGCGAGACCGAGAAGAACCTGCGCCGGCTGTTCGACGCCGCCGAACAGGGCGGCGCGCTGCTGTTCTTCGACGAGGCCGACGCGCTGTTCGGCAAGCGCAGCGAAGTGCGCGACAGCCACGACCGCTACGCCAACATCGAGGTGAACTACCTGCTGCAACGCATGGAGGCCTTCTCCGGCCTGGCGATCCTCGCCACCAACATGAAGGCCGCGCTAGACAATGCCTTCCTGCGCCGCCTGCGCTTCGTGGTCAACTTCCCCTTCCCCGGCCCGGCCGAGCGGCGGCGCATCTGGCAGCACGCGCTGCCGGCCGGCGTGCCGCAGCGCGGGTTGGACAGCGAGCGGCTGGCGCGTTTCAACCTCAGTGGCGGCAACATCCATTCCATCGCGTTGAACGCGGCCTTCGCCGCCGCCGCGGACGACGACGCGGTGGACATGCCGCGCCTGCTTGCCGCCGTGCGCGCCGAACTGCGCAAGCTCGGGCGGCCGGTCAACGAGGCCGAGTTCCGCGATGCTGCCCGGCCGGTGACGCCATGAGTACGCGCCTGCGCATCGAACGCGTGGTGCTGCATGGCGTCGATCTCGGCCCGGGCCAGCGCCAGCGTTTCCATGCCGAACTGGAGCGGCAGCTCGGCGACCTGCTCGCGCGCCGCCCCCTGGCGCCGCAAGCCTTCGCGCACGAAACCCGCAGCGCCGCGCCGGTCACATGGACCCGCCAGACCCGCGCCGAGGACAGCGCGCAGGCCGTGGCCACCTCGCTGCACGGATGCCTGCGGCCATGAGCGAGCCGGCCCGCCAGCTCGACAGCGCGCTCGTGCGTCCTGCGGAGGCCGCCACGTCGTCGCGCTGCGCCTGCGGCAACCACACGCTGGGCGAAAGCTGCTGCGCTTCGTGCGCGGCGCAGGGCACGCTGGCTTTGGGCGGGATGGACGACCCGCGCGAACACGAGGCCGACCGCTTCGCCGACGCCTATGCCGCAGGCGGCGGCCACGGCGCCGCACTGTCGCACGCCGGGCCATCGGCGAGTGCGCCGCTACGCATCGCGCCGCCGCCTTCGCTGGCGCGCTCGCTGGATACGCCGGGCCACCCGCTCGATGCCGACTTGCGCCAGGACATGGAAGCCCGGCTCGGGACGCCGCTGGGCCACGTGCGCGTACACCACGACAACCTGGCCGCGCAGGCCACGCGCGATCTCGACGCACAGGCCTACAGCCTGGGGGCGCACGTGGCTTTCGCCGAAGGCCGTTACGCGCCGCACCGCGACGAGGGCCGGCAGCTGATCGCCCACGAGCTGGCGCATGTGGCGCAGGACCGTGGCGGCGCACCGGTATTGCGACGCAAGCCCAACCCCGGCGCCAACGCCACGCCGAAGAAGGCGGACGACAAGCAGGAGGACGCTGGCCCGGACTGGACGCGCCTGCAGATCCACGCCGCCGGCATGGACGACGCGGCGGCCTTCATGGCCACCCATCAACTGAACTTCCGCAACGAGGAACTGCGCCAGCGCATCTACGTCGGCCTGCACCCGAAGTTCCTCAAGGTCTACGACGGCACCGGCAAGGCGATCGGCGGCAAGCTCAATTTCAAGAAGGTGCCGGGGCTGAAGTTCACCCCGGGCATCTACGTACATGTTGGCGCGGCGATGCGCGCGGTCACCATCGACCGCGCCGAAGAGCACATCGACGTCGAGGCAACCAACAGCGCTGTCGTCTCGCGCGACCTCACCGCCGAGGAGCGCAAGCAGGCCGACGAGGACGCCAAGAAGGAAGGCGCCGCCGCCGCCCCCAAGGCGCTGCCGATCATGGACCTCACCTCGATCCTCGAGGACCCCGGTGCGTTCCGCCAGCGCGCCACCAGCGTGATGAATCCGCTGGTGATCTACTTCGTGCCCACCTATCCCAGCAGTGGCGGCAGCGCCAACGGGGCCGGCGGCAAGGGCATGTACGCCAGCCCGGTCGAAGGCCGGCCGGATGGCCAGCCGCCGAACGCGCCACCGTGGCCGGTGAGCATCACCGGGCCGAAGCTGGTTCCCGTCGACGCCAACCCGACCTACTCGGCCACCATCGACTGGGGCGCGAACGGCAACTACAGCGTGATGTCGCAGGCCATTTCCCAGGTCGGCGAAACCATCCACTACCGCTGGGAATCGTTCGACATCACCCGCTACGCCGAGGAACAGGCGGCCAAGGAGACGGCCAAGGCGCGCGGCGAGAAGGTGGACGAAAGCGGCATGAGCTACGAGGCGCGGCTGGAGCGCCTGAAGTCCTCCGCGGTGGGCAGCGGCAAGGACGTCACCGGCATGGGCGGCGCCAACCACGAGTTCAAGCGCGCCTTCGGCGACTGGCTCGACGACACCCGCCGCGCCGCGCGCGGCACCCGCAACCCACAGGGCGATACCACCGGCGAGCGCCTCTCCAACCTGGCGGCCAACCGGCTCGCGCTGGAGATGACCCCGGTATCGCTGTTGATCACCAGCCTCGGCGCGGCGCTGAGCTGGTTCGCCGACCTGTTCGCCGGCCCGCGCCAGCAACAGGAAATCCCCTTCACCAAGAAGGGCATCTACCTGGTGCGCACCATCACCACGCCGGCGATCAACGAGGATACCAAGGGGCAGCAGATCATCCGCCCGCCCTCGGTGGCCTCGCGCCTCACCGAAGTGGCGCCGATGGAAACGGCGGTGGATGAGGCGCTGGACGAGCCAGGCGCGCAACTGGCCGAGCTGGAAGCGCAGATCAAGCTCGCCGACAAGGCCGGCGAGGCCAGCAAGGCCGCCTACCTGCGCGAGCTGCTTGCGCAGGCACAGCTGCGCTTCGAGGGCTCGGCGCTGGACGTGCTGAAGAAGAGCCGCGCCGACAAGCAGAAGGAACTGGAAGAGCAGCACGCCAAGGCGCCGCAGCTACCCGACTACGACCTCACCCGCGACATCGGCCTGATCGACGACCAGATCGCACGCTACAACCGCCATGAAGCCGACCGCACCGAGGGCGCCGCCGGGCTGGCCCCGATGCAGCGGCTCAACGCCACGCTGATCTCCGAGGTGACCGGCGAGCAGTATCCCCTGCTGCTCTCCGCCGGGCCGATGGCGATGTCGGGCGACCAGTACCGCTGGCTGGTCAGCGATGTCACCAACCGCGACGGCGACAGCTACATCGGCATGGGCGGCACGCCCAGCGCGGCGCTGCGCTCGGCGCTGACCAAGTTCGGTGGACGCGCATCCTACGGGCGTGGCCGCATCGGCGTGCGAACCACCAACCTCGCCCTGGAGGAAAACGCCGACAAGACCATCCTGGTCGAGAGCGCCCCGGCCAACTGGGCGCTGGCCGAAAAGCGCCTGGATGACCTGGTGATGACGCTGGCCGCGGTAGGCCTGTTCGTGGCCAGTGCCGGCACCGCTGGTGCGGTGATCGGCGCGGCGGTGGCCGGTGCGCGCCTCATCGAGCGCTGGCGCGCCGGTCGCCTGTACCTGGACGCGCAAACGGTGAGCGACGTGCTCGGCGTGCTCGGCGGCGTCGGTGCGGCCGGCCAGCTCGCCGCTGGCCTGCGCGTGCAGAAGTTCGAGAAGGTCTTTGCCATCCTGCAGGACGGCAAGTTCACCCAATCGCAATTCGATGCCGTCACCAAGGCGATCAGCGGCGCGCAGAAACTGGCACGCGGCGTGGAGATCGCCAACGAGGTGCTGAACTACGGCGGGCTGATCTGGGGCAACGTCACCTTCATCGACCAGATGGTCGATATCGCCGCCCAGGAACGCAGTGGCGCGATGACCCATGCCGCCGCACGCCGTGCCCGCGCGCAGGCGATCAGCTCGGCGGTGCAGAACAACGGCATGTTCATCGCCGGCAACGTGATGAAGGCCAAGCAGGCGCAGAAGGAAGCCGCCGCGCAGGAGAAGGCCGCAGCCAAGAAGCCGGCGCCGGGCGAGCCGGTGCCGAAAGCCGACGGCACCCCGCATCCGGGCGAGGTCATCGGTGGTGAGCCGCTGGCCACGCCCGAGCGCCCGCTGGCCGAACGCGAGCAGGCCAAGCGCATCGAGGCCGAGGAGAAGGCCGAACCGAAGGCCGATGCCGCCGGCCCGGGCACCCAGCCCGCGGCCGAGCGCCGCCCCACCGTCGAGGAACTGGCACGCGAACTGCCGCCGGAGATGCGCAGGCTGGTGAAGGTGGACGAGACGCTGCAGGGCAACGACGTGCGCGTGGAGTACGACCTCAACGAGAAGACCGGGCTGATCGAGAACATCCGCATGCGTTGCAGCCCGGATGCGCGCCCGGAAACGGTCGGGCTGCATGCCGACACCGTCAAGGCGATGCAGAAGTACCAGGGTTTCTCCGGCCGCGTGCGGCTGGCGATCGCCGACATCGCGCGACTGATCGGCTTCGACACGATCAAGCCCGAGCACGCCGCGTCCTACCAGGCGATGCTCGAAGTCCAGAAGCTCCCGCAAGTCATCAAGGAGCAGATGGAGCACCTGCGCACGCTGGGCCCGGAGGCCATCGCGCAGGCGACCGCGGAGTTGGAAAGCCAGCGGGTCCAGCTCGACCAGCACCTGCGCACGCTCGACCTGGGCACCGAGTTCGCCGGCGACGCGGAGGGCTATGTCGCCGCCAAGGGCCTGTCCAAGGCCAAGCAGCGCCAGTACGCGGAACTGGAAACCAAGCTGCGGCAGAACGATCCCGGCACCGACCGGCACAAGGCGATCCGCCGCGAGATGTACGAACTCATTGGCGGCGACCTGCCTTATGAGAGCTGGGAGCGCGTCTACGAATCCAACGTCATGCGCGCGCGCAAGGCCAATGCGATCGTCGCGGCCGAACACGAGCGGCTGGGCTGGGGCAAGACCGAGCAGACCGTGCGCATCAGCGACACCGAAGTGCGCAGGCTCGACATCGCCGACGTCAAGAAGAAGGTCGGCATCGAGATCAAGGCCTACGAGACCGAAGAAATATATGCCAGCCGCGACATGGTCTCGGAAGTGGAGCGCGACGCGAAGCTGGTCAAGCGCGGCTGGAAGATCAAATGGGTGCTCATCGACACCGAGCCCAGCGGGCCCCTGCTCAAGCTGCTTCTGGACAATGGCATTCTCGTTGAAAGACGCAGCAAGGACGGCAGCGGAGGCACCACCTTCGTCAGCCGCAACCTGCCCCGGCGTTGAACCCGAACCCCTCACGGAGATCTGTCATGTCCCATCCCTTCCATGCATTCGAGTTCGCCACCCGCGAGGACTTCCAGGTCTGGCTCGCCAGCGATGTGGAAGCGCGCGACGAGCTCTATGCGCTGATGCCGGGCGACCCCGGCCGCGACATCGATTCGCTCGATGCGGTCGAGGCATTCCTGCTCGCGCGCTACCGCGGTCCGGACGAGGCGCTGAAGCCCTCCGAGCACGCGGTGCTGGATGGCGTCGCCCGGCACATCGGCCTGGTGATGGTGCTGGCCCTGGGCGAGGCCTCGTGGTCCATCGACCTGGACGACCCGGACAACGCTTATTACCGGCTACCGCTGGTACGCATGGAGGACGGCGCCGAGGAATGCCCGCTCAGCCTGGCCACCGCCGCGCTCGACCGCCGCCAGCCGGGCTGGCTGCGCGGCGTCGTGCAGAGCTACGCGTGAGCGTGCCATGAGCGGCTATTCGCGCACGCCCAAGCTGGTGAAAGGTGGCCTGGCCCTGCTCGACCCGCTGGCCGGCACCGTGCTGCGCATCGTCGCCCTGCAGTACAACCCCGACACCTTGACCCGCACGTTGCAGGTGCGTGGCGTTGGCAACGACAGCGGCGACCGCAGCGAGGCGCTGCGGCTGAAAGGCCCGGCAGTGGAAACCTACAAGCTCGACGCGGAGATCGACGCCACCGACGTGCTCGAAAGTGGCCGCGGCACCGCGGTCACGCTGGGCCTGCATCCGCAGATCGCCGCGCTCGAAGCGCTGGTGCAGCCCACCAGCGCGGCGTTGCGCAGTGCCGATGCGGTGGCTTCGACCGGCTCGCTGGAAATCGCCCCGGCGCAGGCGCCGCTGGCGGTCTTCGTGTTCGGCCCGCAGCGCATCGTGCCGGTGCGTGTCACCGAGCTGGGCATCACCGAGGAAGCCTTCGACACCCAGCTCAATCCGATCCGCGCCAAGGTCTCGCTCGGCTTGCGCGTGCTCAACGTCGACGACCTCGGCTTCGACAGCCGTGGCGGCGGGTTGTTCATGAACTACCTGCAGGCGCGCGAACGCCTGGCCGCACAGGCGGGCCAGGGCGACTTCCGCACGCTCGGCATTTCCGGCATCCACTGAAAGGAGCGCATCGCGATGGCGAACTACGACTTCCCGCCGACCAGCCGCTACCACGGCATCGCCGTGGCCACGCTCACGCTGGCCGATGGCACCGCCGTGCCCTACCTCACCCGGCGCCTGCTGCCGCCGGTGGAGGGCTTCACGATCCTGCGCGAACACCGCGTGGTCGAAGGCGAGCGCCCGGATCATGTCGCCGCGCGCGAACTCGGCGACCCGGAAGCCTACTGGCGGCTGTGCGATGCCAACGGCGTCATGCACCCGGACGAGCTCACCGACGAGGTCGGCGAGCGGGTGTGCGTCGCCCTGCCCGACGGCGTGCCGCCGCCGGCGCGGGAGTGAGCCATGCTGCAGGGCGTCCACCTCACGCTGATGATCGGGCCGGCCGTGCCGGTGCCGGCGCCGCGCGCCGTGGTGGACGCGTTGCAGTCGGTGGAGGTGACGAGCGGGCGCGATCGCGCCGGCTTCCAGCTCAGCTTCTCGGTAGGCAAGACCTCCTCGCTGCTCACCACGCTGTTGCCGGCCGGCTATTTCGATCCGCTGACCACGCGGGTGATCGTCGCCGTCACCCTGGGTGGCATGCCGCATGTACTGATGGACGGCATGGTCACCCGCCAGGACCTGGCCCCCAGCAGCGAGCCGGGGCAATCCACGCTCACCATCACCGGCGATGACCTCAGCGCGGCGATGGACCTCATCGAGCTGGCGCTGCCCTACCCCAACATGTCCGACACCGTGCAGGCCTACGCCGTGCTGGCCAAGTACGCCGCGCTCGGCGTGGCGCCCGTGGTGATCCCGGGCTTCATCCCGGCGCAGCCGGTGATGACCGAGCGCATTGAGTCGCAGAACGGCACCGACCTCACCCACCTGCGCCGCATCGCCAGCGACAACGGCTTCGTCTTCTATGTCGAGCCCGGTCCGCTGCCCGGCCAGAGCATCGCCTACATGGGACCGGACATCCGCCTGCCGGTGCCGCAGCCGGCGTTGAACGTGAACATGGACGCGCACACCAACGTCGAATCGCTGAGCTTCTCGCTCGACGGCCTGGCGAAGGAAAACATGCTGGTCACGGTGAACGATCCGGTCACCGGCCGTATCCCGATCCCGCTGCCGATCCCGGCGGTGAGCATCTTCCAGCCGCCGCTGGGCGCGCGCCCGCTGGCGCCGTTGCGCCTGGCGCTGTTCCGCGACAGCGGCGGCGATGACACGACATCCACTGCCAAGAAGGTGCTTGGACGCCTGCTCAAGGGCTCGGCCAATGCGATCACCGCCAGCGGCTCGCTCGACGTGCTGCGCTACGGCCACGTGCTGCGCTCGCGGATGCTGGTGGGCGTGCGCGGTGCCGGGCTCGCCTACGACGGCCTGTACTACGTGGACAGCGTCACCCACCGGCTCAAGCGCGGCGAATACAAGCAGAGTTTCCAGCTCAGCCGCGATGGCCTGATCTCGCTCACGCCCAAGGTGCCGACATGAGCCAGTCCCAGCGCAACGGCCAGTTCCCCGGCATCTACCGCGGCACGGTCACCGTCAACGCCGACCCGAATTTCCGCGGCCGGCTGATGCTGAGCATTCCGGATGTTTCATCGTTCGTGCCCACCACCTGGGCCGAGCCGTGCACCGTGCTGGCCGGCCCGCCCGGTCCCGGCATGGGCGTGTACGCGGTGCCGCCGCCCGGCACCGGCGTGTGGGTGATGTTCGAGCAAGGCAACGTCAACAAGCCGGTATGGCTGGGCTGCCGCTTCGACACCAGCACCGACGCGCCGGCGATGGCCAAGCTCGGCAATCCGGCCGACCCGAACATCGTGCTGCAGTCGTTGCTGCAGAACATGGTGATGGTCAGCGACATGCCGCCTTCGCCGGTCACCGGCGGCATCGTGCTCAAGAGCGCGACCGGCGCGATGCTCGTGGTCAACGACAGCGGCATCTACCTGGACAACGGCAAGGGCGCGTCGATCTACCTCGTCGGCCCGACGATCACCTTCAACAAGGTCGCCATGACCATCACCTAGAGGAAGGCCGCGATGCCTGGATTCCTGCTCCATGCCAATGCCGCGATGACCTGCCAGCACGTCTCCGGCCAGGCCACCCTCGCACCGGGCCAGACCCGCGTGCTGGTCAACGCGCAGCCGGTGGCGGTGATCCCCCCGGGGCTGCCGACGATTGCCGTGGCCGGCTGCCCGTTCACCGTCGGCACCAAGCCGCAGCCGTGCGTCACCGTGCGCTGGATGCAGCCGAGCACGCGGGTGAAGGTGATGGGCCTGCCGGTGATGCTCGCGCCCGGCCCCGGCACCGGGCCGGGTGTATGCCAGAGCGCCGAGCAGATCCCGCAGGGCGCGCCCGTGCTCGGCGCGATGCAGGCGCGCGTGAGCGCGCTCTAGGAGACGGCCATGTATCTGGACTTTCCTTTCCACATCGATGGTCGGGGTCGCAGCGCAGAGGTCGATCTCGACGGCCATGTGCGCGACCTGATCGAGCAACTGGTGTTCACCCAGGCCGGCGAGCGGGTCAATCGCCCCGAATTCGGCAGCGGGCTGCTGCAACTGGTGTTCGCCGGCAACAGCCCCGAGCTGGCCGCGACCGTGCAGTTCACCTTGCAGGCCGGACTGCAGCGCTGGTTGCAGGACGTGGTGGAGGTGCGCGCGGTGGAGGTGCTGGCCGACAACGCCACGCTGCGTGTGCAAGTGGACTACCGCGTGCTGCGCAGCGGCGAAGACGCCCGCGCCGACTACCAATACGACCTGTGAGGCCGCCATGGAACTTTCCTGCCATTCCGATCCGCGCCGCCAGGCGGTGCGCGCCCGCGCGGGCCGCGTAGGCCTGGACTACGTGGAGGTCAGTGCCGACCAGCGGGTCCTGCACGTCACCTTCCTCGGCAAGCTGCCGCCGGAGTTGGCGCAGGACGGCCCCGATCTGCCAAAGCATTTCAGCCTGGAAGGCGGGCGCGGCGGCACGCCGGTGAACATCGTCGATGTCGATCCGCAGCACGGGGATGGCCCGGACCGCGACGACTGGCTGGTGCTGCGGCTAGACCGTCGCGGCGATGCCGGGCCTTACCGCCTGCGCCTGCACGACATCGCCGGCCTGGATCGGCAGTACGACAGCGTCGAGTTTTCGTTCAAGGTCGGCTGCCCGGCCGAAGCCGACTGCGCCGAGAGCCCGCCGTGCGGGGATGCGGCGCTCGCCGAGCCGGTGCTTTCATACCTGGCCAAGGATTACGCCAGCTTCCGCCGCCTGCTGCAGGATCGCCTCGCGCTGGTATCACCGCACTGGCAGGCCGATCACGTGCCGGACCTGGGCGTCACCCTGGTCGAGCTGCTGGCCTATGCCGGCGATTACCTGAGCTATGCGCAGGATGCCGTTGCCACCGAGGCCTACCTCGGCACGGCACGCCAGCGCATCTCGGTGCGCCGGCATGCGCGCCTGGTGGACTACCGCTTGCATGAAGGTTGCAATGCGCGTGCCTGGGTAGCGCTGGAAACCGGCAGCGACCTCGACCTGCCCGCCGCGCAACTCGCCTTCCTCAGCGGTATCGCCGCCGACGCGCCGGTGCCAGTGCTGCTCGATGACGAACGCCGGGCCGCGCTGTCCGAACCGGCGCTGCAAGTCTTCGAGCCGGTCCACGCAGGCAGCGTTCGCCTGCGCGCGGCGCACAACCGCATCGCGTTCTACGACTGGGGGCGCGCCGACTGCTGCCTGCCGCGCGGCGCGACGGAGGCGGTGCTGCGCGACGGCTGGGCCGGTGCGGAAGGCGAAGCGCGCCTGCTGGACCTGCGCGTGGGCGACGTGGTGATCCTGCGCGAAGTGGTGGGCGCGCGCAGCGGCGTGGAGGCCGATGCCGACCCGCAGCACGCGTGGCCCGTGCGGCTGGTGCGCGTGGAGGCCTGCACCGACGACCTGTTCCCGAGCAGCGCCGAGGATGCGCGCCCGTTGCCGCTGTTGCGCGTTCAGTGGCATCCGGCCGACGCCTTGCCCTTCCCGCTGTGCCTGTCCGCGCTCGGCCCGGCGCCGACCTGCGCACGGCTGCGCGATATCTCGGTGGCGTTCGGTAACGTCGTGCTGGTGGACCACGGCGCCAGCGTCGGGCCGGCAGCGCTGGGCACGGTGCCGGAAGTGGCCGTGGACGACCGCTGCGAATGCGAAGGCCAGCCCGCCGACGCCACGCCGGTGCCGTCGCGCGTGCGCTGGACGCTGCCCGAGGCACCGTTGACCCATTGCGCCTCCCCGCCCGCCGACGGCAGCGCCGCCAGCGCCTGCCTGGAGGGCGCACCGCGCGAGGCACTGCCCGCCCTGAGCGTTCGCGATGACAGCGGCGCGGAATGGACGCCGGTATTCGACCTGCTCGGCAGCCGCGCCGACGACCGCCATGTCGTGGCCGAGATCGACAACGCGGGCCGCGCGCGGTTGCGCTTCGGCGACGGCCAGCTCGGTCGTGCGCCGCAGGCCGGTGCGACGATGCAGGCCCGCTATCGCCTCGGCAATGGCCGCGCCGGGAACGTCGGTGCCGGCAGCATCAACCGGCTGCATGTGCGGGGCCAGCACCTGGGCGGGCTCGACCTGCGGTTGGGCAATCCGTTGCCGGCGCGCGGCGGTGTCGATCCCGAACCGCTGGCACAGGCGCGTCTGCTGGCGCCGGGCGCGTTCCGCACCGAGCCGCAGCGCGCCATCATCGCCGACGACTACGCGCGCATCGCCGAACGCGATGCCCGTATCCAGCGCGCCAGCGCCGAATTGGTGTGGACCGGCAGCTGGTACGAGGCCGATGTGGCGCTCGATCCCTACGGCCAGGTGCCGGCCGGCGCCGCGCTGATCGCCGACACCGATGCCGCCCTTCAGCGCGTGCGCCGCATGGGGCACGACCTGCACGTGGAAACCGCCGTGTACGTACCGCTGGACCTGGAAATCCAGGCCTGCGCACTGCCCGGCTACGAACGCGGCGCGATCCGGGCGGCCCTGCGCGAGGTGTTCAGCGCCGGCTGCCGCCGCGACGGCACGCCAGGCTACTTCCATCCCGACCGCCTGCAATTCGGCCAGCCGGTGCGCATCAGCGCGATCGTCGCCGAGGCGATGGCGGTGCCCGGCGTGGAGTGCGCGCGGGTCACGCGCCTGCAACGCCTGTACGAAGCACCGAACCGCGAACTCGACGATGGCGTGTTGCGCCTGCGCCGGCACGAGATCGCGCGGCTCGACGGCGATGCGGCACAACCGGCCAACGGACGACTGCGAATCAGCGTGGGAGGTGGACGATGAGCGGCCACGATTGCGCATGCGGCGGCGCGCAGTGCGGCTGCTGCGAAGGCGTGAGGACGATGACGCCGGTGCAGATCGCGCCACGCCCCGGCCTGCCGGCGTTGCCCTACCGGGTCGGCACCCAGGCGCGTTTCCTGGCGAGCATGAAGGCGCGCCTGCCCGGCCTGGTGCTCACCGCACCGGGCAGCGATGGGCAGACGCCGCAGGAATACCGCCCGCTGGCCGCGCTCACCACGCGCGACCCGGCCGATCCCGCCCTCGCCCTGCTCGATGCCTGGGCCTGCGTGGGCGACGTGCTCACCTTCTATCAGGAGCGCATCGCCAACGAGGGCTACCTGCGCACCGCCGGCGAACGGCGCTCGCTGGTGGAGTTGGCGCGACTGGTCGGCTACACGCCACGCCCCGGCGTATCGGCGAGCGTGCATCTCTCCTATACGGTGGACCCGAACCAGGTCGAGCCGGTCGAGGTGCCGGTCGGCACGCGCGCGCAGTCGATCCCCGGCCCGGACGAACTGCCGCAGACCTTCGAAACCGACGAACCGATGCAGGCCCGCCGCGAGTGGAACGACCTGGGCATCCGTCGGCAACGGCCGCAGGCCATCGATGCCGCCACCCTCCCCGCGCTGGACGTGCTGTACGTGGCCGGCGTGGACAACGACGTGCGCGCCGGCGACCAGCTGTTGTTCGAGTTCACCGGCAGCGCGGTGGACTGGCAGGTGCGCCGCGTGCAGGCCGTGGAAACCGATTTCGAGGCCCAGCGCACCACGCTGCGCCTGCAACCGCTGCCGTCGCTGTGGCCACAGGCGTTGCGGCTGCTCGACGTGCTGGTATACGACCTGCAACGCCTGGGCGATGCACACGCGATCCGCAACAGCACGAGTATCCGCCGCTGGCTGTACCTGGGCACCGATGCCTGGCCGATGGACGAATGGCCTGAGCACCTGCTGTACGCCGTGGAAGGGCCCTCCATTGACCGCATCAAGCAGTTCGCCGATGCGCTGGCGCAGCTCAAGG
>JAEWJB010000085.1 GCA_023386795.1 Pseudomonadota bacterium | reverse complement strand
GCTTCGGTTTGCCCACCTGAATGATGCCCCAAGACATCAGCACGATAGCATTTCCGATCATCGTCGAGTCGACGAGCGACCTGAGCAGCACGGCGCGGGAGCGGCTGAGCCGGGTCTCATCGCCATCGGCGAACAGACGGCTCAATGTCGGCGGGTCCTCCGGCCGGCGCAGGGCCTGGTAGGCAGCCTCATCCTCTGGTGTGGTTTCGACGACATGATTACGAATGAGGTTCTCTAGGTATGCCAAGCGTCGGGGTGACCGATGCAGCAGCGACATGACGAACCGAGCCCATCCGTCCCGGAGTGCTTTGTCAGTAGGCCTCTGCTTGGTGCGCTCAATATGGTTCAGGGCGGCGGCCGCGAAATTGTCCAAGGGAGACATCAGGCGCAGCTCAACCTGCTCCCGGAGCTGTGGGTCAACCTCCCCGGCGATGCTGTAAAGATGTTCCTGCTTCCCGGTGCCTTTCGTTGATCGCCGTCGGACAACGACCACGTCACGCGGGCGCGAGTATTCCCACAGTTCCCCGATCCCGGGGTCGATCCACCGGCTGAGGTAGAACTGGGGAAGAAAGTGGTGGTCGCGTGGGGCTGACAATGGGTTCGCCTAATCGCCGATGCCGTAGGGTAGCTGCCCAGTTGCGATTGGAACAGCAAGAGAACCTTGCGGCGCTGACGCGGCGCTCGGAGTTTGGCGGACTCGGGCGAAAATCCGAGAAAGCGAAATGAAATCAACGGATCGGAGAGTAGGAGCCGGGGCGCGCCAGCACCACGCTCTGCGTCGACTAACCTGTTGATTTTATTATGGTGCGGGCGGTCGGGCTCGAACCGACACTCCTTTCGGAACCGGATTTTGAGTCCGGCGCGTCTACCAGTTTCACCACGCCCGCACAGGCCGTCCGGCTGGCGCGAGAGGTAGCGCGCCGGGCGGGGCGAGGCAATCGGGGAGCGGCGCCGGCGACGGGATAGCCGTCGGGGCGGGCGGCGGTTTGCGCAGCAGCGCCAGCGGCCGCCCCACCGCGGCCACGATGAGCGGGATCCGCTGTTAGGTCGACATGGGGCGCCCCCGTCCGCCCCGCCATGGCCGCGAACCTGACCAAGGTTTAACCGATCGCCCGCATCCGCAAGGCGCCGTGGTCGCCTCCCCTGCGTGCAAGGAGACGACGATGAAGGCGAAACACCTGATTGGGGCCGCGCTCGGGGCGGTGGTGCTGTCGTGCCAGGGACCGGCGGCGGTGCTGGCGCAGGAGGCGGCGGCGGGCTCGGGCGCGGCGGAGAGCCAGCATGCGGCGATCACCGCGACGGACCGGGCGCGGGCGCTGGACACCTTGGACCGCCGGCTGGCCCACTATGTCATGGTCGAGCGGACGCCGGCCATCCGGGCGCGGCTGGCGGAGCGGCGCGAGGCGTATATGGCGCTGACCGATCCGGAGGCCTTCCGCCAGGCGATCAACGCCGATCTGCTGGCGGTGTCGGGCGACAAGCACCTGCAGGTGTGGCTCGAGGCGCGCAGCCGCGACGAGGTGGCCGCCGAGGGGGGCGGACAGACGATGGAGCAGTTGGGCGCGGAGGAGGCGCGCAACGGCTGGGGCATGCGCGACGCGAAGGTGCTGGACGGCGGCGTGGCCTATCTGAACCTCGCATCATTCAGCGGTCATCCGGACTCGGCGGCGGCGATCGATGCGGTCATGGCCAGGCTGGCCGGGGCGCGGGCGCTGGTGCTGGACCTGCGCGACAACCTCGGCGGCGGCGAGGTGGCGCTGCGCCAGCTGATGGGGCATTTCGCGCCCGAGCCGATGCGGCTGGAGGACATCCAGTTCCGCCGCTGCAAGCCAGACCCGGCCGATCCCGAGGACTGCATCGCCGACGGCCGGGACACCTTAGAGCGCTACGCCAATGCGGTGGCGACGCCGGCCTTTCCGGACCAGCCGATCCTGGTGCTGATCGGGCCGGGCACCTTTTCTGCGGCGGAGGCGGTGGCCTATGACCTGCAGGCGGCGGGACGCGCCACGGTGATCGGCGAGGTCTCTGGCGGCGGGGCCAATCCGTCGACCGGCATGGATCTGGGCCCGTGGTTCACGGTGATCATGCCGATCGGGGAGGCCCGGCACCCGGCGACCGGGGCCAACTGGGAAGGCGTGGGCGTGCAGCCGGACGTGGCCGTGCCGGCGGAGCAGGCGCTGGAGGCGGCGCTGAGGCGGCTGGGCTAGGCCGGCCCGACCGTCTGTTCGATGGCGCCGAAGATGGAGTGGTGGTGGTCGTCCAGCATCTCGATGCGGACGGTGTCGCCGTGCTTGAGGAAGCTGGTCTCCGGCTTGCCGCGCAGGATGGTCTCGACGGTGCGGACCTCGGCGATGCAGGAGTAGCCGAGGCCGCCCTCGCTGACCGGCTTGCCGGGGCCGCCGTCGGCGTCGCGGTTGGAGACGGTGCCGGAGCCGATGATGGTCCCGGCGCACAGGCTGCGGGTCTTGGCGAGATGGGCGATCAAGGTCCCGAAGTCGAAGGTCATGTCGGTCCCGGCGTCGGCCTTGCCGAAATCCTGGCCATTGAGCTGGACGGTCAGCTCGCCGTGCAGCTTGCCGTCCTTCCAGCGGTCGCCGAGGGAATCGGGGGTGACGAATACCGGCGACAGGGCCGAGGCCGGCTTGGACTGGAC
>JAEWJB010000174.1 GCA_023386795.1 Pseudomonadota bacterium | reverse complement strand
AGCGCGCCGAGCCGCTGCAGCAGTTCGCGTGCCGCGGCAAGCGCGCCGGGGGGCGGGGCATCGACGAAGCGCAGCGCGTCCGATCCCCACGCCGCCAACTCCAGCGCCAGCGCCGCCAGTTCGACCTGGCCGATCTCCGCGCGCCGCTGTGCTTCCAGCCGCTGCGATTGCGGCCACAGTCGGTAAGCCCAGCCGGAGGCGACGCGGCCCGCGCGGCCGGCGCGCTGGTCGGCCGAGGCCTGCGAGATGGTGGCAGTTTCCAGGCGCGAGAATCCGCTGTTCGGGTCGTAGGCCGGCTCGCGTGCCAGGCCGGCATCGACCACCACGCGCACGCCGGGCAATGTCACCGAGGATTCGGCCACATTGGTCGCCAGCACCACGCGGCGGTGGCCCTGTGCATCGGGCTGCAACACACGCGTCTGCTGTTCCAGCGGCAGCTCGCCATGCAGCGGCAGCACCTGCACCGCCGGGTCGAGCACGCCTTCCAGCGCCGTCTGCACGCGCGCGATCTCGCGCTGGCCGGGCAGGAACACCAGCACGTCGCCCGGATGTTGTGCCAGCGCCTGCTCCACCGCTCGCCGGGCCTGTGGCTCCAGCCCCTCGTCGCGTCGCGCGGGGAAGTGCGTGATCTCCACCGGGAAGCTGCGCCCTTCGCTGGACAGCCGTGGCGCGTCGAGGAAGCGGGCGAGGCGTTCGCCATCCAGCGTGGCCGACATCACCACGATGCGCAGGTCCTCGCGCAGTTGCGATTGCACGTCCAGCGCCAGCGCCAGGCCGAGGTCGCCGGCGAGGTGGCGCTCGTGGAATTCGTCGAACAGGATCGCGGCCACGTCTTCCAGCAGCGGATCGTCCTGGATCATCCGGGTGAGGATGCCCTCGGTGACCACCTCGATGCGCGTCCGCGCGCTGGTGCGGTTCTCGAAGCGGATGCGGTAGCCGACCGTCTCGCCGACCTCCTCGCCCAGCTGCCGCGCCATGAACGTGGCGGCGCTGCGCGCGGCGACGCGTCGCGGCTCCAGCATCACGATGCGGCGACCTTCGCGCCATGGCGCATCGAGCAGCGCCAGCGGCACCTGGGTGGTCTTGCCGGCGCCGGGCGGCGCTTCGAGCACCAGCCGCGGATGCTGCAGCAGGCTGTCGCGGATCTGCGGCAGCAGCGGGGAGATCGGGAAATCGGGAGTGGCCATCGTGACAAGGATAAAGCCCGCGCCGGATACAATGCCGCGCTTTCCGCTTACGTCCCATGGCCATGCAACTGATCGACATCGGCGCCAACCTCACCCATGACGCCTTCGACCGCGACCGCGACGCCGTGCTGCAACGCGCCCGCGACGCCGGCGTGGCGGCGATGGTGGTGACCGGCGCCAGCCGCGAGCATTCGCCGCTGGCACTGGCGTTGGCCCAGCGCCATCCCGGCTTCCTGTACGCCACTGCCGGCGTGCATCCGCACCATGCGGTGGAATACACCGAGGAATGCGATGCCGAGATGCGCGCGCTGCTCGCACACCCGGAAGTGGTGGCGGTGGGCGAATGCGGGCTGGATTACTTCCGCGATTTCTCCCCGCGCCCGGCCCAGCGCCGCGCGTTCGAACGGCAACTGCAGATCGCCGCCGACCTGGCCGCTGCCGGCCACCCGAAGCCCTTGTTCCTGCACCAGCGCGACGCACACGCCGATTTCCTGGCAGTGATGAAGCAGTTCGAAGGCCGCGTCGGCGCGGCGGTGGTGCACTGCTTCACTGGCACGCGCGAGGAGATGTTCGATTACCTCGACCGCGATTGGTACATCGGCATCACCGGCTGGCTGTGCGACGAGCGCCGCGGCGAGCACCTGCGCGAGTTGGTGAAGCACATTCCCGCCGAGCGGCTCATGATCGAGACCGACGCGCCGTACCTGCTGCCGCGTACCCTCAAGCCGATGCCCAAGGACCGGCGCAACGAGCCGATGTTCCTGGCGCATATCGTCGAGGAGCTGGCTCGCGACCGCGGCGAGGATGTGGCCACCAGCGCGATGACCACCACCGCCGCCGCGCGTGCTTTCTTCCGCTTGCCGGGCTGAGCAGCGCGCCGGGGTTCAGGGCGCTTGCGGCGTGTCGTGCGCCAGTGCCCACAGATGGCGTACCACCGGCGCGCTCGCGCGCGTGGCGGGATGGGTCGCCAGTGCCAGGCGCGCCAGCGGCACGCGCCCTTCGATGGACACGTAGCGCACGCCGGGCAACTGCATCTGCGCGGTGGAGGCGGGCACCACCGAAACGCCCAGCTCGGCGGCGACGAGATTGACGATGGAGGACATCTGCGGCGCCTCCTGGGTGATCTGCAGGCTAAAGCCCGACTCGCGGCATACCGAGAGGATTTCGTCGTACAAGCTGCTGCCGAAGCTGCGCGGGAACAGGATGAACGGCTCACCGGCGAGCGCGCGAAGCGGAGCGCTGGCGTGCTGCGCCAGCGGATGCGCGGCCGGCACTGCGATGAGCATGGGCTCATCGGGAAAACGCATCAGGTCCAGCCCGGCCGGCAATGCGGACGGCGTATAGCGGATGAAGGCCGCATCGAGCCGGCCGTTGCGCAACGCGTCCAGCAGTCCGGCCGTGTTGGTTTCCTCCAATACCAGTTGCACCAACGGCCATTGGCGACGGAAATCGCGGATCAGACGCGGCACGCGCGGATTGAACGCGGCCGACGCGGTGAAGCCCAGCCGCAGCCGGCCGGCCTCGCCGCGGGCGATGCGGCGCGCCGTGTCGGCCGCGCGTTCCACATCGGCCAGCACGCGGCGTACCTCGACCAGGAACGCCTCGCCGGCTTCGGTCAGTTCAGCGCCCGCATGGGTGCGGCGGAACAGCGGCGTGCCCAGTTCCCGCTCCAGCGCCTGGATCTGCTGGCTCAGCGGCGGCTGGCCGATGCCCAGCCGGGCCGCGGCCCGGGTGAAATTGGCTTCCTCGGCGACGGCCAGGAAATACCGCAGGTGGCGCAATTCCATCATATGCACCAGATATGGAGACCGCTTGCATCATATATTGGACAGGGGGTCGGGTGCGGCGAACAATGGCGCCACTTCTTCCCGCCGCACTGTCGTGAACACCTCTGCTCCCGCCGTGGCCCGCCCCGGCGATCTCCCACAGGCCACCCTGCTGCGCATCCGCATCGCGCTGTTCCTGGCCGGCTTTGCCACCTTCTCGCTGCTGTACAGCGTGCAGCCGTTGCTGCCCGAGTTCGCGCGCACCTTCCACGTGGGCGCGGCGGCCAGCTCGTTGCCGCTCTCGCTGGCCACCGGTGCGTTGGCGATTGCCATCTTCTGCGCCGGCGCGGTGTCTGAAAACCTCGGCCGGCGTGGATTGATGTTCTGTTCCATCGCCTTGGCCGCCGTGCTCAACATCATCGCCGCATGGCTGCCGCACTGGGGTTCGCTGGTGGTGGTGCGCACGCTCTCCGGCCTGGCGCTGGGCGGCGTGCCGGCGGTGGCCATGGTGTATTTGGCCGAGGAGCTGCCAGCCACCCGCCTGGGTGCGGCGACCGGCCTGTATGTCGCCGGCAATGCTTTCGGGGGCATGACCGGGCGCATCGCCATGAGCGTGCTCACCGACCACTTCGGTTGGCGCACCGCGCTGACAACGCTGGGCGTGGTCGACCTTTTGTGCGCGGTCGGCTTCGTGCTGTTGCTGCCACCCTCGCGCCATTTCCTGCGCCGCCACGGCATCAACCTCGGCTTCCACTTGCGCGCATGGAGTGGGCACCTGCGTGACCGCCACCTGCCGTGGCTGTTCTCGTTGCCGTTCCTGCTGATGGGCTGCTTCGTGAGCGTCTACAACTACGCCGGCTTCCGTCTTGGCGGCCCGGAGTTCGGCTTGAGCCAGAGCCAGATCGGCCTGATTTTCGGGGCCTATGTGTTTGGCATCGTCAGTTCTTCCATTGCGGGGGCGGCGTCGGACCGGTTCGGCCGTGGCCCGGTGGTGCAGGCGGGCGTGGTGTGCGCCATCGCCGGCGTGCTGCTCACGCTGGCGCACGTGCTGGCGTGGGTGATCCTGGGCGTGGTGTTGCTCACCATCGGCTTCTTCATCGCCCATTCGGCGGCCAGTGCGTGGGTCGGCCGGCTGGGGGGTGAACACCGCAGCCATGCGGCGTCGCTGTACCTGCTGGCCTATTACGTCGGCGCGAGCCTGCTCGGTTCGCTGAGCGGCAGTGTCTGGCAATGGGGCGGCTGGAACGCGCTGGCCACGTTCTGCCTGCTGCTGCTGCTGGTGGCGCAGCTCGCCGCGCATGTCCTGCGTCACGGCGCGCGCGACGCATTGCCCGCGCCGCCGTGCCGCGACGCGAGCCCTGCCACCTCCACCCGCGGAACCTGAGCGCATGCGCATCGATCGCCTTGACCACCTGGTGCTCACCGTCGCCGACGTGCAGGCCACGTGCGACTTCTACCATCGCGTGCTGGGCATGGAGGTCGTCACCTTCGGCGAAGGACGCAAGGCGCTGTCGTTCGGCTGGCAGAAGATCAACCTGCATCCGGCCGGGCGCGAGTTCGAGCCCAAGGCGCGGCAGCCCACGCCGGGGTCGGCGGACCTGTGCCTGGTGACGGGGATGCCGCTGGCGCAGGCACAGGCGGAGATCGAGGCCTGCGGGGTGGCCATCGAGCAAGGCCCGGTGCCGCGCACCGGTGCGCGCGGGGCGATCCTGTCGATCTATTTCCGTGACCCGGACGGCAACCTGATCGAAGTCAGCAACTACGTCTGAGCCGCGCTTGTGCCGGCGCGGTACCGGCCTCATCTGCAGGGCATGACCTCGCCCGCCGACCTGCGTGAATTCATCGAGCGCCACGAGCGCCTGTTCGTCCTGACCGGTGCCGGCTGCAGTACCGCCTCGGGCATTCCCGATTACCGCGATGCCGACGGCGGCTGGAAGCGCGCGCAGCCGGTGACCTACCAGGCTTTCATGGGCGAGGCGGCCACGCGTCGCCGGTACTGGGCGCGCAGCCTGGTCGGCTGGCGGCATTTCGGCCAGGCCCGGCCCAATGGCACCCACCATGCGCTGGCCTTGCTGGAAGCGCGCGGACGCCTTGGCCTGCTGCTCACCCAGAACGTCGATGGCCTCCATCAGGCGGCCGGCAGCCGGCAGGTGATCGACCTGCACGGCCGGCTCGACCAGGTGCGCTGCATGGGCTGCGAAGCGCGCCTGCCCCGTGCCGATTTCCAACAGGTGCTGGAAGCACGGAACCCGCAATGGTCGCAGCTCGAAGCCGGGCAGGCGCCGGATGGCGACGCCGACCTGGAGCAGGCCTCCTTCGACGACTTCGTGGTGCCGGCGTGCGCGCACTGCGGCGGCGTGCTCAAGCCGGACGTGGTGTTCTTCGGCGAGAACGTGCCGCGCACCCGCGTGGCCGACGCGCAGGCCGCGCTGGAGCAGGCCGACGCGGTGCTGGTGGTCGGCTCCTCGTTGATGGTGTATTCCGGCTTCCGCTTCGTGCAGGCCGCCGCGCGCGCCGGGCTGCCGGTGGCCGCGCTCAATCGCGGTCGCACCCGCGCCGATGACCTGCTCTCGCTCAAGGTCGAGCACGACTGCGCCGACGCCCTGGCTTTCCTGCACGCGCCGGCAGGGCACGCGACGCAGTGATCCAGCCGCGCGGTTGATCGCGCGCCCCGGCGGCGCTGCAATGGCACATTGCCCGCCACCCCCACGGCGGCTCGCACCGGAGTATCCGTTTGAGCGCTCTTTTCTCACCGCTGGCGCTGGGTTCGCTCACGCTGGCCAACCGCATCGTCATTGCCCCCATGTGCCAGTACTCGGCCGAGAACGGCCTGGCGAACGACTGGCACCGCATCCACCTCGGCACGCTGTCGCAGTCCGGCGCGGGCCTGCTGATCCTCGAAGCGACGGCGGTAGAGCCGCGCGGTCGCATCTCGCATGCCGACCTCGGCCTGTACGACGACGCGACCGAAGCGGCGTTGTCCGACGTGCTCGCCTCGGTGCGCCGCTATTCGCCGATGCCGCTGGGCGTGCAGCTCGCCCATGCCGGCCGCAAGGCGTCGACCGCGCGGCCGTGGGAGGGCGGTGGCTCGATCGCGCCCGACGCGCCGAATGGCTGGCCCACCGTATCGGCGTCCGCGTTGCCGTATGACGCGGGACACACCACGCCGCAGGCGCTGGATGCTGCCGGCATCGATGCGGTGGTGGAAGCCTTTGCCGCCTCCGCGCGACGCGCCGAACGCATCGGCCTGCAGCTGATCGAAATCCATGCCGCGCATGGCTACCTGCTGCACCAGTTCCTCTCCCCGCTCTCCAACCAGCGTGATGACGAATACGGCGGCTCGCTGGAGAACCGCATGCGCCTGACCTTGCGCGTGCTCGATGCGGTGCGCGCAGCGGTGTCGCCGGCGGTGACGGTGGGCGTGCGCATCTCGGCCACCGATTGGGTCGAGGGCGGTTGGGATGTCGCGCAGAGCATCGCCTTGTCCCGCAAGCTGGAAGCGCATGGTGCCGCCTACGTGCATGTCTCCAGCGGCGGCCTGGATCCGCGCCAGCAGATCACGCTGGGCCCGGGCTACCAGGTGCCCATGGCCGAGGCGATCCGGGCGCAGGTGGACCTTCCGGTCATCGCCGTCGGCCTGATCACCGAGCCGTCGCAGGCCGAGGCCATCCTTGCCGAAGGCCGCGCGGATGCCATCGCGCTCGCGCGCGGCATCCTCTACGACCCGCGCTGGCCGTGGCACGCGGCAGCCGAGCTGGGCGCGCAGCTGCATCCGGCGCCGCAGTACCTGCGCTGCGAGCCGCGCCAGGCGCGTGGCCTGTTTGCCGCGCCCAGCGCGTAGCCGATAGCGACAGGCACAGGGGGAACGGATGGCGATTGGATTTCTCGGCCTCGGCGCGATGGGCCATGCGATGGCGGCCAACCTCCTGCGCGGCGGCCACGCGCTGCGCATATGGAACCGCGACCCGGCCAAGGCCGAAGTACTCGCGCGCGAGCATGCCCGGGCCACGCCGGTGGCGACGGCGGCACAGGCGGCGCACGGCCAGGTGTTGTTCTCGATGCTGGCCGACGATGCCGCCGCACGGCAGGTATTGATTGACGGTGGCGTGATCGATGCGCTGCCCGCTGGCAGCGTGCATATCAACATGGCCACGATCTCCGTGGCTCTCGCACGCGAGCTCACCGTGCTGCATGCCGAGCGCGGCGTGGCATACCTGGCGGTGCCGGTGCTTGGTCGCCCCGACGTCGCCGCACGCGGCCAGCTCAACCTGCTTGCGGCTGGCGACCCGCTCGCACTGGCACGCGTGCAGCTGCTGCTGGATCTGCTCGGCCAGCGAACCTGGACGCTCGGCGCCGAACCGGCACAGGCCAATGCCGCCAAGCTCGCGGCGAACCTGTGCATCGCCAGCGCGATCGGCACGATGGCCGAAGGGGCTGCACTCGTGCGCAGCCACGATGTCGACCCGGCGCAATGGCTGGAACTGCTGTGGAGCACCTTGTTCGCCGCCCCCGTCTACCAGGGTTATGGCCGGTTGATGGCCGAGCGGCGCTATCGCCCGGCCGGTTTCCCCGCCGTGCTTGGGCGCAAGGACGTGGACCTGGCCATGCAGGCCGCACAGGCGCGCGGGGTGCCGATGCCGTTGGCTGACGTGCTGCGTGCCGCACTCGACCAGGCCATCGCCAGCGGCGAGGGTGATTGCGACTGGGCGGTGCTGGCGGAAGTGGCCGCACGGCGCGCCGGACAAGGCTGAGGCCGGCGCGCACGGTTGCGTCTGCAAGTGTCGCGGCGCGGCGAGCACGCTGGCTATGATCGGCCGATGCGCCCCGACTACATCCTCACCCTGTCCTGCCCCGACCGCACCGGCATCGTGTACCGGGTGACCGGGCTGCTGTTCGAGCTGGGCTGCAACATTCTGGACGCGCAGCAGTTCGGTGACGAAGACAGCGGCCGCTTCTTCCTGCGCGTGCACTTCGACAGCGACGCCGCGCTCGCGCCGCCGCGCCTGCGCACCGCCATCGAGGCGCTCGCGGCGGATTTCGCGATGGACTGGCGGTTGCACGACGCGCGCCGGCGTGCGCGCCTGCTCGTCCTGGTGAGCCGGCAGGGCCATTGCCTCAACGACCTGCTGTTCCGCGCGCATAGCCGACAGTTGCCGGTGGACATCGCCGCGGTGGCCTCCAACCACGAGGATTTCGCCCCGCTCGCTGCTTCCTACGGGGTGCCGTTTCATCACTTGCCGGTGCAGGCGGGCAACCGCATCGAGCAGGAAGCGCAGCTGCAGGCGCTGGCCACGCGCGAGCGCGTGGACCTGGTGGTGCTGGCGCGCTACATGCAGATCCTCTCGCCGGCACTGTGCCTGGCGTGGGCGGGCCGTGCGATCAACATCCACCACAGCTTCCTGCCCAGCTTCAAGGGCGCGCAGCCGTATCACCAGGCGTACGCGCGCGGGGTCAAGATCATCGGGGCGACGGCGCACTACGTCACCCCGGACCTGGACGAAGGCCCGATCATCGAGCAGGACGTCGCACGCGTGGACCATGCGATGCATCCGCGCGAACTGGTGCGGCTGGGCAGCGATGTCGAGTCGCTGGTGCTGGCACGCGCCGTGCGCCGGCACGTCGAGCATCGCATCCTGCTCAACGGCCACCGCACGGTGGTGTTCCGCTAGTTCAGCCGATGCGGATGCCGGCGCGTTCCAGTGCGATGCGCGTATCGGCATCGTGGGCGGCATCCACCGGGCGGGTCAGCTCCCACAGGAAGCGCACGCGCAGGCCGGCGGCCGCCGCATCCTGCGCGCTCCACAGCACGCAGTAGTCGCGTGCCAGTCCGCATACATGCACTTCGCCGATGCCGCGCTCGCGCAGCCAGCCGACCAGTCCGGTGGCCGGGCGCTCGCCGCCCGGCCCGTGGTTCTCGCGGAACGCGCTGTAGGAGTCGACCTGCGCGCGCGTGCCCTTGCGCAGGATCAGGTCGGCGGTGTCCCAGTCCACCGCCGGATGCAGTGCGGCGCCGGGGGTACCCTGCACGCAGTGGTCCGGCCACAACGTCTGCGAATGCCCATGCAGCGAAATCTGCTCGAACGCGGCGCGCCCGGCATGCTGGCTGGCGAAGGACGCATGGATGGGGGGATGCCAGTCCTGCGTGGCCACCACCGTGGCATAGCGCCTGGCGGCGAGCAGCGCGGCAATCGGCGCGACGATGGCATCGCCCTCCGCGCAAGGCAGCGCGCCGCCGGGCATGAAGTCGGGTTGCAGGTCGATGACGAGCAGGGCGGTATCGGCGGCGAACTCGGGCATGGCGAACGGCGCGGGTGAGGGAGATCCCAGCCTAACCTGTCTTCATCGATCCTTGCTCGTACCGCGCGGACACTGCGCGGCATCATGACGCAGGAGTCAGCGATGTTCTGGCGGCGCAACGGTTTGTCGATCACCCTCGCGGTCCTGGCCGTGCTGTTCCTTTCCGGGCAGGTGCTGGCCGGACACGCCAGCTTGAATGAAGAACTCGCGCGCGCGCACCGGCCGCTGCTGGGGCTTTGGGCCTACCTGCACACCGGGCACTTCGTCTCGGCGACGTTCGAGAACTGGGAAAGCGAATTCCTGCAGATGGGCATGTACGTGCTGCTCACGGTGCGCCTGCGCCAGGCGGGCTCGGCGGAATCGCGGCCGGTGGACCCCGGGGAGGAGCACGAGGACATCGATCCGGGAACGACACCGTGGCCCGTGCGCAAGGGCGGCACATGGCTGTGGCTGTACAGCCATTCGCTGTCCATCGCGTTCGGCGTGCTGTTCGCGATGAGCTTCACGGTGCACCTGCTGGGCAGCTGGCGCGCGGCGGTGGCCGAGGAACTGCGCGAAGGCTTGCCCGTGGAGAGCCTGTGGGATCACTTCACCAGTGCCGACTTCTGGTTCGAGTCGATGCAGAACTGGCAGAGCGAATTCCTCGCGGTGCTTTCGCTGGTACTGCTGACGATTTGGCTGCGCGAGAAGGATTCCCCCCAGTCCAAGCCGGTGCGGGCGCCGCATTCGCAGACGGGAGATTGAGCGAATCGTCAGCCGCCCGGCGGCTCGTCGGTCTCCAGTTCCTCGTCGCGACACGGCGAGGCGATGCTGCGGCCGCGGCTGTCGCGCTCGCGCGCCTTCGACGCCAGCTGCTCGTAACGTTGGCGAATGCGTTCAAGCTGTTTCTCGTCCAGCTCTTCCATGTTGAGCAGCAGGTTGTCGGCGGCGCGGGTGGCGCGGATCAGCTCGTCGAGTTTGAGGTGCAGCGCGGCGGTGTCGGCGTTCTGGGTGTGCTGGATGAGGAACACCATCAGGAACGTGATGATCGTGGTGCCGGTATTGATGACCAGCTGCCAGGTGTCATTGAAGCCGAAGATCGGCCCGCTGATGCCCCAGAGGATGACGATGCCCAGCGCACCGCCGAATACCCAGGGGGAGCCTGCCGCGGTGGAGGCCTTCTTTGCGAGGTTGTTGAACAGCTTTCGGATGCTCATGGCCGTTTCGGAAGGACTGGCGGAAGCGCCGTGGCCTCAATGTGGCCGGAGCCAGATCGATATCGCGTCAACAACCCCCATCGGTTCAGCCGGCCGGTGGCTTTTCGTAGTCGTCCGGATCGGCGTGGCCGCGCTCGCGCGGTTCGTCGGGCATGTCGTGGTCCTTCCAGCGTGCCGTGTCGGTGCGGTGCTGGTCGGGGGTGTGCGCCTTTTCCTGGTCGCTGGCGGGGCCTTCGGGTTTGCGGTCCGTGTTCATGGCCGTGCTCGCTTGGGATCGAGCGGCCAGCATCACCGCAGGGCCGCTAGCAGCGCGTGCAGCGCGGGTGAGGGGCGTGTCTGCCCCGGTCAGGGCGTCCAGCGCCGCGCAGGATCGCGCTTGAGCTGCTTGATGTACTGCACCCGGCGCAGCCGCAGCGCCGACCAGTCCGCGTCGATGGCGACCATCCGTACCGGTTCCAGGCCGAGCTCGCCGGCCCGGTCCCAGCCGCTGTCGCGATTGAACTCGCAGCGATAGCGGCGCGAGGTCTGCTTCGGGTAGGCGATCCACAGCACCGCATCGCCCGGGCAATGGTTCGCCAGCGCCTGCAGGCGCGCGTCCAGTTCGTCCTGGGTGATGGCGAACGCCAGCCCGAAGCCTGCCTCGCCCTCGGCTTGCTCGCGCGGCGTGGGGGCGGGCCACGGGTCGAACAGGTCACGCACATCGTCCGGCACGCCAAGCCACAGCGCTGGCGTGCCGGGACGCAGGTTGAGCTTGCGCAGCAGCGGGGACAGGGTCGCCTGGCCGTCGTCCGGGTCGGGCGCGGCCGGGCTCATCCGTCCAGCAGCGCGCGGTCGCGTACCGCGCCCTTGTCGGCGCTGGTCGCCAGCAACGCGTAGGCCTTCAGCGCGGTGGTCACCTTGCGCGCACGCGGCGCGGCCGGCTTCCAGCCTTGCGCGTCCTGTTCCAGGCGGCGCGCGGCCAGCGTGGCGTCGTCGACCAGCAGGTTGATCGCGCGGTTCGGGATGTCGATCAAAATGCGGTCACCGTCGCGCACCAGCCCGATGGTGCCGCCGGCCGCCGCTTCCGGCGAGGCGTGGCCGATCGACAGCCCCGAGGTACCGCCGGAAAAACGCCCATCGGTGAGCAACGCGCATTGCTTGCCCAGCCCTTTCGATTTCAGGTAGCTGGTGGGGTAGAGCATTTCCTGCATGCCCGGGCCCCCCTTCGGGCCTTCGTAGCGGATCACCACCACGTCGCCGGCCACCACTTCGTCGGCGAGGATGCCTTTCACCGCGGCGTCCTGGCTTTCGAACACGCGCGCGCGGCCCTCGAACACATGGATGGATTCGTCCACGCCGGCGGTCTTCACCACGCAGCCATCAACGGCCAGGTTGCCGTACAACACGGCCAGCCCGCCTTCCTGCGAGTAAGCGTGGGGTACGTCGCGGATGCAGCCTTCGCTGCGATCCAGGTCCAGCGACGGCCAGCGCGTGGCCTGGCTGAAGGCCACCTGGGTCGGAATGCCGGCCGGCCCTGCACGGTAGAACGTGTGCAGCGCTTCGTCGTCGCGGTCGGACACGCTCCACTGCGCGATCGCCTCGCCGAGGGATTTCGCGTGCACGGTCGAGACATCCGTATGCAGCAAGCCACCGCGCGCCAGCTCGGCAAGGATCGCCATGATGCCGCCCGCGCGATGCACGTCCTCGATATGGTACTTCTGCGTGTTCGGCGCCACCTTGCACAGCTGCGGCACCCGCCGGGAGAGGCGGTCGATGTCGCGCATGGTGAACGGCACTTCGGCTTCCTGCGCGGCGGCCAGCAGGTGCAGGATGGTGTTGGTCGAACCGCCCATCGCGATGTCCAGCGTCATCGCGTTCTCGAACGCCTCGAACGTGGCGATGCCGCGTGGCAGTGCGCCCTCGTCCTCGCCGCCATACCAGCGGTGGCACAGTTCCACCGCCACGCGGCCGGCGCGCTTGAACAGCGCTTCGCGGTCGGCATGGGTGGCCAGCGTGGTGCCGTTGCCTGGCAGGGACAGGCCCAGCGCTTCGGTGAGGCAGTTCATCGAGTTGGCGGTGAACATGCCCGAGCACGAGCCGCAGGTGGGGCACGCGCTGCGCTCGTATTCGGCGACCTTCTCGTCGGAGGCGCTGCTGTCGGCGGCCACAACCATCGCGTCGATCAGGTCCAGGCCGTGCGCGGCCAGCTTGGTCTTGCCGGCTTCCATCGGGCCGCCGGAAACAAACACGGTGGGAATGTTGAGGCGCAGCGCGGCCATCAGCATGCCCGGGGTGATCTTGTCGCAGTTGGAGATGCACACCAGCGCGTCGGCGCAGTGGGCGTTGACCATGTACTCGACCGCGTCGGCGATGATCTCGCGGCTCGGCAGCGAATACAGCATGCCGTCGTGGCCCATGGCGATGCCGTCGTCCACGGCGATGGTGTTGAACTCCTTGGCCACGCCGCCGACCTGCTCGATCTCGCGGGCCACGAGCTGGCCGAGATCCTTCAGATGCACGTGGCCCGGCACGAACTGGGTGAACGAATTGGCGATGGCGACGATCGGCTTGTGGAAGTCGTCGTCCTTCATGCCGGTGGCGCGCCACAGCGCGCGGGCGCCGGCCATGTTGCGGCCGGCGGTGGAAGTACGGGAGCGGTATTCGGGCATGCGGGCGGGGAAGGCTGGCGTGGAGCGGAATGCGCTTCCCTTATACGGGATTCCCTTGGTTGCCACTGAAACCGTGGTGCACGGGCGAGAAACCGGCGGGCGGTAGAATCAGCGCATGCGCGACTGCCTTTCATGCCGCGATGGCTGCGGCGCCTGCTGCATCGCGCCGTCCATCACCTCTGCCCTGCCGGGCATGCCGCACGGCAAGCCGGCGGGCGTGCCGTGCGCGCAGCTGGATGCGGACATGCGGTGTCGGGTGTTCGGCCGCCCGGAGCGACCGGGCTTCTGCGGCAGCCTGCGGCCGTCCGCCGACATGTGCGGGGGATCACGCGAGGAAGCGTTGTCGCTGCTGGCTGCACTGGAACTGGCCACCCGGCCCTGATCCGCCCCGGTGCCCACGGCCTCGCGTGGCAGGAGCGGCTTCGGCTGCGACTGTTCAGCCCGCCAGGTACTTGTCCTTCAACCGCACGTAATGCTGCGCCGAATATTCCAGGCTCTCGATTTCCTTCTCGCTGAGCTTGCGCGCGAACCGGGCCGGATTGCCCAGCCACAGCTCCGCCTCGCCCACCTGCTTGCCCGGCCCGACCACCGCCCCGGCACCCACGAAGCCGTACTTGCCGACGCTCGCCCCGTCCAAAATGCATGCGCCCATGCCGATCAGGCTGTAATCGCCGATGGTGCAGGCATGGATGATGGTGCCGTGCCCGACGGTGACGCCTTCGCCGATCAGCGTCGGATAGCCGCCCTTGTTGAACGGGCTGTGGTGGCTGACATGGATGATGGTGCCGTCCTGGATATTGCTGCGCGCCCCGATGCGCACGTAGTTCACGTCGCCGCGGATCACCGTGCCCGGCCAGATCGAGACGTCGTCGCCCAGCACGACGTCGCCGATCACCGTGCTGGCGGGGTCAACGTAGACACGCTCGCCGAGTACCGGCCACTTGCCGTCGAAGGGCCGCAGCGGCGATGCGCTCATGCCGCGCTCGCGCGTCGTGCGCGCTCCAGGTGCACCAGCAGCAGCGAGATCGCCGCCGGCGTCATGCCGGGGATGCGCTGCGCCTGGCCGATTGTCGCCGGGCGCACGCGCGCCAGCTTCTGCGTCACTTCGGCCGAGAGCCCGCGCACGCCGGCGTAATCGAAACCTTCCGGGATGGCGGTGGTCTCGTGCCGCTGCTGGCGTTCGATCTCGCCACGCTGGCGATCGAGGTAGCCGGCGTACTTCACGCCGATCTCGACCTGCTCGGCCACCTGCGCGTCGTCCACGCCCGGACCCAGCGAGGGCACGCGCATCAGCTTGGCGTAGTCCAGTTCGGGACGCTTGATCAGGTCCAGCACGTTGGTTTCCCGGCTCACCGCCACGCCCAGCGCCTGTTCCACTTCGCGGCCGAGCGCGTTGCCCGGCGTCGCCCACAGCGCACCCAGGCGCTGGCGTTCCTGCGCCACGGCTTCCTGCTTGGCGCTGAAGCGCGCCCAGCGCGCCTCGCCAACCAGGCCGAGTTCCCGGCCCGCCGGCGTGAGGCGCGCGTCGGCGTTGTCCTCACGCAGCTGCAGTCGGTACTCCGCGCGGCTGGTGAACATGCGGTAGGGCTCGGTGGTGCCGTGGGTAATCAGGTCGTCCACCAGGACGCCGAGATAGGCCTCGTCGCGCCGTGGCGACCACGCCGGCAGCTGGCGGGCGTGGCGCGCGGCGTTGAGGCCGGCGAGCAGGCCCTGCGCGGCGGCTTCCTCGTAGCCGGTGGTGCCGTTGATCTGCCCGGCGAAGAAAAGGCCCTCGACAAGCTTGGTCTCCAGCGAGGGCTTCAGGCCGCGCGGGTCGAAGAAGTCGTACTCGATGGCGTAGCCGGGCCGGGTGATGTGCGCGTGTTCGAAGCCGCGGATCGAGCGCACCAACGCCAGCTGCACGTCGAACGGCAGCGAGGTGGAGATGCCGTTCGGGTAGATCTCCGTGACGTCCAGCCCTTCGGGCTCGACGAAGATCTGGTGGCTGGCCTTCTCTGCAAAGCGCACCACCTTGTCCTCGATGGAGGGGCAGTAGCGCGGGCCGATGCCTTCGATCTGGCCGCTGTACAGCGGCGAGCGATGCAGCGCACCGCGAATGATCTCGTGGGTCTGCTCGGTGGTATGGGTGATCCAGCAGCTGACCTGCGCCGGATGTTCGTCCACCGAACCGAGGAAGGACATCACCGGGCGCGGCACGTCACCGGGCTGTTCCTCCATGAGCGTGTAGTCCAGCGTGCGGCCGTCGATGCGCGGCGGGGTGCCGGTCTTCAGGCGGTCCACGCCGAACGGCCGTTCGCGCAGGCGCGCGGCCAGCGTGGTCGCCGGCGGGTCGCCCATGCGGCCGGCCGCGTACTGGGTCGGGCCGACATGGATCTTGCCGGCCAGGAAGGTGCCCGCCGTCAGCACCACGGCTTCGGCGTCGAAGCGCAGGCCGGTCTGGGTGATCACGCCGCGCACGGCATCGCCCTCTATGACCAGGTCATCCACGGCGGCCTGGAAGACGGTGAGCTGCTGCTGGGCCTCGACGATGCGGCGGATCGCGCTGCGGTAGAGCGCGCGGTCGGCCTGGCAGCGCGTGGCGCGCACGGCCGGTCCCTTGGAGGCGTTGAGCGTGCGCCACTGGATGCCGGCCAGGTCGGCCGCGTGCGCCATCGCCCCGCCGAGGGCGTCGATCTCCTTGACCAGGTGGCCCTTGCCGATGCCGCCGATGGCCGGGTTGCAGCTCATCGCGCCCACGGTCTCGATGTTGTGGGTCAGCAGCAGGGTGCGCGCGCCGGTGCGGGCGGAAGCCAGCGCCGCCTCGGTGCCGGCGTGGCCGCCACCGATCACGATCACGTCGTAGCGGTAGAAGGAGTCAGTCATGGCGTCAGGGCCCTGCGGGGGCGGCAGTATGGACGGGTCGCGGCGGGAGACACGTCGGAGGAAGGTCGATTTTGTCGGCGAGATCACATTTTACGAAAGTGACCCTCAAGTTGGCACGCTTCCTGCGGATATCCCGATAGCACCCAATCGTGGCAATGCGACACAGGGGCGTAGGGCTGGAATTGGAACAGGGGCCAGCCAGGCGCACATTGGGGAAGCGCGGGGCCGGTAGTCGGGGGACTGCCGGCCCTTTTTTTGTCCGCGGTTTCTGCCCGCAAGCCGCGCCGGCACAGGCGCACATTCTTCCGCAAGCCAGAAAAGCAAAGCCCCGGCGGGGGCCAGGGCTTTGCTGTGTTAGGCGCCGACGTCCGACAGGGCCGGAACAGGGGGGATCCAGATTTCCCTGTCGGACATCGACATTGAAGCGGGCAGGTGCCGAAGGCTGGGTCAGAAACCGACGCAGTAGGTCACCCGTGGGCCTAGCTTGGGGCTTGCGCGAACGCCGCGCAAGCCCCCGATCAGTGCAAATGTGCCGTTCGTCGCACCAGCGCGTGCAGCGGCTGAATCGATCAGGGTTCGACCTGTCGCACGCGCGGACCGCTGGGGCGCGGCTGCGATTGCGGCCTGGCACTGGGGCGCGGCGGCGGCGGGCGTGCGGTGTCCGGGCGCGGCGGTGGCGGGCGATCGGGCCGGCCATCCGGCGGACGGGTCGGCGGGCGCCCATGGTTCGGCGGCGGACGATGGTCCGGCGGAGGTGGGCGATGCCCATGGCCCGGCCGCGGCGGCGGAGCCACCGGACGGTAGTAGCCACGCCCGCCGTAGTAATAAGGGTAGCCATAGCCGCCATACACACCGATCCCGGTGCCGTAATACGGATAGCCGTAGTTGTAGTAGCCCGCCGGATAGCGGTACTGGACGCTGGGCGTGCCCCGGTAATAGCCGGCGTTGCCGCCGGTGTAATCGTAGGTGGCACAACCGGCCAGTCCCGCCAACGCCACGGCGGCGATCAACAGGCGGAGTCTCATCGTTCTTCTCGTCATAGGTGTACGAGACTACTCTCCTTGCGGTGGATTGAATCCGTCCTTAATTCGGGTCCTGGTGCGTACCTGTCCGAAGCTGGCGTTTCGCTTTGTCGCAGCGGGCGCAACGTAGCGGTCCGATCGCCGTTCGGAATGGATCAGTTAACCTTTAAGGCATGAGTGCTCCCCGCCTGGTTGATTACAACGCCGTCCTCCACGCCGCGGTCCGCATCGCCCCCTTTGCCGAGGTCACACCGGTCCTGCGCTCACGCGCTCTTGATGCCCTGACCGGGGCCCGCCTGCACTTCAAGGCCGAGCAACTGCAACGCGGCGGTGCCTTCAAGTTCCGTGGCGCGTGCAACGCGGTGTGGTCGCTGGACGATGAAGCCGCCGCGCGCGGGGTGGTCACCCATTCCTCCGGCAACCATGGCGCGGCCCTGGCGCTGGCCGCGCGCACGCGCGGCATCGCTTGCCATGTGGTCGTGCCGGAAGGTGCGGTGGCTGCCAAGCTGGCCAACATTGCCCGCCATGGCGCCACCTTGTGGCGCTGCGCGCCGACCACCGCCGCGCGCGAGGCGATGTGTGCCGAAGTGCAGGCCTCCACCGGCGCCACGCTGGTGCATCCCTATGCCGATGCCGCGGTGATCGCCGGCCAGGGCACCGCGGCGCTGGAACTGCTGCGCGCCGCCGGCCCGCTGGACACGATGGTGGTGCCCGTGGGCGGGGGCGGGCTGGCGTCGGGCACCGCGCTGGCGTTGGCCGGCCAGGCGCCGGAGTGCGCACTCGTGCTGGCCGAGCCGGCCGGTGCGGCCGATGCCGCGCGCTCGCTGGCCGCCGGCCGGCGGGATGTCGATTTCGTGCCGGACACGATCTGCGACGGCCTGCGCGCCGGCATCGGCGTGCCCAATTTCGACCTGCTGCGCCAGGCGCGTGCCGAGGTCATCACGGTGGCGGACAGCGAGGTGGTCGCGGCGATGCGTCTGGCGTGGGAGGTGCTCAAGCAGGTGATCGAGCCATCCTCGGCCACGGTGCTGGCGGCCGTGCTGCAGCAGCCGGCGCGCTTCGCCGGCCGCCGCGTCGGGCTGGTGCTGTCGGGCGGCAACGTGGACCTGGAGGCTTTGCCATGGCGGTGAGGTCCCGCCGGCCAGGTGCATGGGGTTGGGCATGGCGCCTGCTCTGCGTGCTGCTGGCGTGGCTGCTGGCGGTCTCGGCCTGGATCATCTGGGTGGGCGACCGCGACCAGGCCGCGCCGGCCGACGTCATCATCGTGCTGGGCGCGGCGGCCTACGACGCCAAGCCTTCGCCCGTCTTCGAGGAGCGCATCCGCCATGGGTTGTCGTTGTACTACGCAGGTTACGCGCCGAAGCTGATCTTCACCGGCGGCTTTGGCGGCACCGGGGCGCGCTTCTCCGAGTCGCAGGTCGCCGAGCGCTATGCCTTGCGGCACGGGGTGCCGGGCAAGGACGTGCTGATCGAGACCGTCTCGCGCACCACGCGGCAGAACCTGGTGGAGGCGCGCGCGCTGATGCAGCGCGAAGGCATGCGCCGGGCGATCATCGTCAGCGATCCATTGCACATGGCGCGCGCGCTGCGGCTATGCAGGGAATTGGGCATCGACGCGTTGGCCTCATCGACGCCGAGCACGCGCTTCCGCAGCTTCCATACACGCTGGCGGTTCCTGCTGCAGGAGCTTTACTTCTTCCACCGCGACTTGTTCCTGAGCGCGGCTTAGCGATTGGCTCGCCGGCTTTATCATGGGGCCCTCCCCCTTTCTCCGGACGGCACCATGAGCCAGCAGGCCACCCTCGATCTCGTGCAGCGCTACTACGACGCTTTCAACCGTGGCGACTGGAACGGCATGCTTGATTGCCTGTCCGACGAGGTGGCGCACGACCTCAACCAGGGGGCGCGCGAGGTAGGGCGTGCGGCGTTCGCGGCGTTCCTGGGGCGGATGGAGGCGAGCTATCGCGAACAGTTGCGCGATGTCGTGGTGATGGCCTCGGCCGATGGCGCGCGGGCCGCGGCGGAATATGTCGTGCATGGGGAGTACCACCATGACGACGAAGGGTTGCCGAAGGCGAATGGACAGCGCTACGTGCTGCCGGGCGGGGCGTTCTTCGACATCGCGGGCGGGCGCATCGCGCGCGTGAGCAATTACTACAACCTGCAGGATTGGATCGCGCAGGTCGGGGGTTGACCCGCGGGGCTGCCGCGACCGGGTGACCCGCGGTCGCGGCTGAAGTCGCGCCTACAGAGGGGCGTCGGGCTTGGGTTGCGCCCCGGTCAGACCAGGATGATCGCCACCACCACCACGGCGAAGATGCCCCACTTCAGCGTCTGGTACAGCGGGTTGTTGCGTTCCTTCAGCGCCTTGGCCTTCAGGCGCAGGGCGTAGAAGTAGCGGAACAGGCGGTTGATGCCGCCGGTCTTGTCGCCGTCCTGGTTCGGCGAGGCGCCCGCTGCCAGCAGCGTCTTGCCGACCATCCGATTTACCGCCTGCGCCCAGCGCCAGCGCATCGGCCGCTCGATGTCGCAGAACAGGATGATGCGGTCCTGGTCGGTATCGTTGCGGGCGTGGTGGATGTAGGTCTCGTCGAACATCGTCCACTCGCCGTCACGCCAGCTGTGGCGCTGGCCGTCGACCTCGATGAAGCAACGGTCATCGTTCGGCGTGGCCAGGCCCAGGTGCAGGCGCATGGAACCGGCGAACGGGTCGCGGTGCGGACGCAGTTCGCTGCCCGGCGGCAGCTCGGCGAACATCGCCGCCTTCACTGTCGGGATCGAGGCCAGCAGCGCGGTGGTCTGCGGGCACAGCTCGGCCGCGGACGGGTGCGCGGTGCCGTACCACTTCAAGTAGAAGCGCTTCCAGCCACGGCGGAAGAACGAGTTGAAGCCGATGTCGGTGTAGCCGTCGGCCGCGCGGATCTTCTGCATCTGCGCCAGCGCCACGGCTTCGTCGCGGATGGCCGGCCACTGCGCGCGCAACGGCGCCAACTCGGGAAATTCCTTGCCCGGGTCGATGAACGGCGTGGTCGGCACGCGTGAACACAGGTACATCAGCGCGTTGATCGGCGCCATGAACGTCGAGTGGTCAAGCAGCTGGCGGCTGAGGCGATGGCGCACCCGGCCGCGGTAATGGATATAGAGCGCCGACGCGATGAACAGCGCGATGAGGAACCACTTCAGCATGGGGGCCTTGGGGGAGACGGTGCGGGCGCAATTCTACTCCCGGCCTGCGCACCGGGCGGGCCGGGATTGTTCACCCCATGGGTTACTGCGGTTCGCGCGGCCGCCGGCGGATCGGAATCTGGGCCACCGGCACGGCGGCGATGTCCTGCCCGCGCTCGCGGATCGGCGCGCCGGGGTCCGGCGCCCAGGCGTGGGCGTAGATGACTTCCCAGCTGCTGGGCAGCTTGCCGTCCGGGCGGCGCATCGGCTCGTAGGCGGCAGCGGCGGCGGCGAACCGCTGCTTGCCGGTGAGCGTGTGGCGGCGCGCGCTGAGCGCGTTGGTCGCGCCCATCGCCCGCAGCTCGCGCATCAGCGCGGGCAGGTCCGGGTAGGTGAGGGTGAAGGGATCGCGGTCCAGCACCGGGTCGCGGAAGCCGGCCATCATCAGCGCGTCGCCGAACTGGGCGATGGGCGGGAAGCGGCTGACGTGCGGGACCGCGCCGTCGGCCTGGGCGAAGGCTTCGCGCAACTCGATGAGCGTGTCCGGGCCGAAGGTGGAGCACAGCAGCAGGCCGCCGGGCTTGAGCGCGCGGCGGAAGCCGGCGAACACCGCCGGCAGGTCTTCGACCCACTGCAGGCACAGGTTGCTGAAGATCACGTCCACGCTGCCATCGGCCAGCGGGAGCGCGCGGGCGTCGCCGGCCAGGCGCTGGAACGGGCGCCACCAGCCGGCCTGCTTCTTCGCCTCCTGGAGCATCGGCACGGCCTGGTCCAGCGCGATGACCTGGGCCTTGGGCCAGCGCTTCTTCATTGCGGCGCTGGCATGGCCGGTGCCGGCGCCGATGTCGAGCACGACCTGCGGCTGGCGGTCGTCCAGATAATCGAGCGATTCGAGCAGCCGCTTGCCGACCTCCAGCTGCAGGGCGGAAGCGGCGTCGTAACTGCCGGCGGCGCGCGAGAACGCGCGGCGGACGTGGCGGGGGTCGAAGGAGGAATTCATGGACTGCGTATTGTCGCCGCGCCGGGCGCGGTGGGGAAACCCGGGGCGTTCAGCCGCCTAGAACGTGCCCGGATAGGCGCCGCCGTCGATCAGCAGGTTCTGGCCGGTGATGTAGCCGGCATGCGCGCCGCACAGGAAGGCGCAGGCGATGCCGAACTCCTCCGGTGTGCCGAAGCGGCCGGAAGGTTGCGCGCGGCGGCGGGCGTCGGCCACATCCTCCGTACTGCGCCCTTGCGCCTGCGCGGCCAGGGCGAAGTTGGCCTTCAGGCGGTCGGTATCGAACGCGCCTGGCAGCAGGTTGTTGATCGTCACGTTGTCCACCACGGTCTTGCGCGCCAGGCCCGCCACGAAGCCGGTCAGGCCCGAGCGCGCGCCGTTGGACAGCCCGAGCACGTCTATCGGCGCCTTCACCGCGCTGGAAGTGATATTGACGATCCGGCCGAAGCGGCGCGCGCGCATGCCGTCCACCGTGGCACGGATCAGCTCGATGGGGGTGAGCATGTTGGCGTCCAGGGCCGCGATCCAGTCGTCGCGCGTCCAGTCGCGGAAGTCGCCGGGCGGCGGGCCGCCGGCGTTGTTGACGAGGATGTCGACCTGCGGGCACTGCGCCAGCGCGGCGGCCCGGCCTTCGGCGGTGGTGATGTCGGCGGCGACGGCGCGCACCTCGCCGGCGCCGGGCAGGGCGCGCAGCCGGGTGGCGGCCGCCTCCAGCGCCTCGGCGCCACGGGCCACGATCACCACGTTCACGCCTTCTCCGACCAGCGCCTGCGCGCAGCCGTAACCCAACCCCTTGCTGGCGCCACATACCAGTGCCCAGCGTCCCGCGATGCCCAGATCCATGTCGTGTATCCCATGCGAACCGGCCGACATCATCGGCCAGCCGCGAACCGGGCGGTTAGCCCTGTGCGGAGACGAAGCGTTCCAGCCGGTCGGCCACCTCGTCGGCGTGGCCGAGGAAGGGTGCGTGCCCGCCACCGCTGATGGTGTGTGCCTGCGCGCGCGTGGACAGCGCCGCGGCGGCCTGCATCCCGGCCGCCGGCACCAGCCGGTCGCGTTGGCCGGCCAGCCACAGGCTGGGCTTCTCGAGCGCGGCGAGCGCTCGGCGCAGGTCGGTGCGGCGCAGCAGTGCCAGGCCTTCCTGCAGGGCGCGCGGTGCCGGTTCGCCGCGTTCCACCAGCGCCTGCTTGAGCGTGCGCAGTTCGCTGCGCGCGTGTTCGGAGCCCAGCGTGTCCAGGGCGAGGAAGCGATCCAGCGTGCCGCGATAGTCGCCGGCCAGGTCGCGGCCGAACTGCGCGAAGACTTCCGCATCCACCGCGTCCGGCCAGTCTGGTCCGTGCACGAAGCGCGGGGTGGCGGCGATCATCGCCAGTGCGCGCACCTGCGGGAGCGTCGCCGCCGCATGCAGCGCGAACAAACCGCCCAACGACCAGCCCAGCCATACCGCCGGCGGCGTGGCCGCGGCGATCGCGCTGACCACGTGCGGCAACGCCAGTGGCGTGTCGTCGTCGCGGCTGTGGCCATGACCCGGCAAATCGACCAGATGCAGGCGGAAACGTGGCGACAACCGCGCCACCAGCGGGGCGAACACGCCGCCATGCAGTGCCCAGCCATGGATCAGGACGAGGTCCGGCCCCTGGCCGATGGTATCGATGTGCATGCGGTGTTCCGGTGGATCAGGCGCGCAGCGCCGCCACGTGCTGCTGGCGCTGCACGATGTCGCGCGCGCGGGCGGTGGCCTCCACCAGTTCCATGACCTGCTGCGGGGTATGCAGCGCGGACAAGGTCACCCGCAGGCGTGCCTTGCCCTCGGGCACCGTCGGCGGGCGGATCGCGCTGACCAGGAAGCCGGCGTTCTCCAGCGAGGCGGACATCGCCATCACCGTGGATTCGTCGCCGCACAGCAGCGGCTGGATCGGGGTGTCGGAGGCCATCAGCTCCAGGCCGTGGCGGCGTGCACCGTCGCGGAACTGGCCGACCAAGGCGGCCAGCTTCTCGCGGCGCCAGTCGTCGCGGCGCGCCAGCTTGACCGCGGCCAGCGCCGAGGCGGCCTGCGCGGGCGGCATCGCGGTCGTGTAGATGTACGGGCGCGCGGTTTCTGCCAGGTGCTGGATCAGCGTTTCCTCGCCGACGACCAACGCGCCGTGTCCACCCAGCGCCTTGCCCAGCGTGACCAACTGCAGCGGCACCTCGCTCACGCCCAGGCCGGCATCGGCGGCGCAGCCGCGTCCCTGCGGGCCGACCACGCCCACGCCGTGGGCGTCGTCCACGTAGAGCACCGCTTCCTGCATGCGCGCCACCAGGCTCAGCGAACGCAGCGGGGCGATGTCGCCATCCATGCTGAAGACGCCGTCGGTGACGAGCATTGCCGCGCCTTCGGGCGCGCTCTTGAACTGGCGCATCGCGCCTTCGGCATCCATGTGCGGGTAGCGACGCAGGCGACAACCGGCCAGGCGGCTGGCGTCGAGCAGGCTGGCGTGGTTGAGCCGGTCCTGCACGCAGAGGTCTTCCTCCTCGCTCAGCAGCGCCTGCTGCACGGCCAGGTTGGCGATGAAGCCACTGCCGAACAACAGCGCGCGCGGATAGCCGAGCCAGTCGGCGACTTCGCGCTCAAGCGCCTCGTGCAGCGCGTGGTGGCCGCAGATCAGGTGCGAGGCGCCAGCCCCCGCGCCTTCGCGCGAGGCCGCATCCTGCAGCGCGGCGACCACTTCGAATTGCTGCGACAGGCCCAGGTAGTCGTTGCTGCAGAAGCCGGTGAGCCAGCGTCCGTCGATCTCCACGCGCACGCCATCGCGGCGCGCCACGGTGCGGCGGACGCGGATGCGGCTTTGGGCGGTGCGCAGCTTGCGCAGCGCCTGGATGCGTTCGTGCAGGTCGGGTCGGGCCATGATCGTCCCTTCTGGCTGTCCGGGTCCGGGCCGGCTAGGTTAACCGCAGCCCGGCCCCGGCGGGGCTTGGCCCGACGGCCGGGCCGCCCGGGGGACCGGGCGGCAGGGGCAGGCGGTCAGGCCGCCTGCTCGCAGCGGGTGGAGCAGGTGATCTCGGCGTGCACGGTGCCGGCGTGGTCGTGGTCGGCGGCATCCACCTCGATGGCCATCGGGCGCAGGCCCAGGCGCTCGAACAGCGCCATGTCGCGTTCGGTATCCGGGTTGCCGGTGGTCAGCAGCTTCTCGCCATAGAAGATGGAGTTGGCACCGGCCATGAAGCACAGCGCCTGCAGCTCGTCGCTCATCGCCTCGCGGCCGGCCGACAGGCGCACCATCGAGCGCGGCATGGTGATGCGGGCCACGGCGATCATGCGCACGAACTCGAACGGGTCCAGCTGTGCAGTCCCGTGCAGCGGCGTGCCGGCGACCTGCACGAGCCGGTTGATCGGCACCGAATCCGGGTGCGCCGGTAGCGTGGCCAGCGCAAGCAGCAGGCCGACCCGGTGCTCGCGCGTCTCGCCCATGCCCACGATCCCGCCGCAGCAGGTCTTCAAGCCGGCATCGCGCACGTGGCCGAGCGTGTCCAGGCGGTCCTGGTACTGGCGGGTGTGGATGATCGAGTCGTAGAAGTCCGGCGAGGTGTCGAGGTTGTGGTTGTAGTAATCCAGGCCCGCGTCCTTGAGCGCCCTGGCCTGGTGGGCGTCGAGCATGCCCAGGGTGGCGCAGGTCTCCAGGCCGAGCGCTTTTACCTCGGCGATCATCGCCGCGACCTTCGGGATGTCGCGGTCCTTGGGCGAGCGCCAGGCCGCGCCCATGCAGAAGCGCGACGCGCCGGCGGCCTTGGCCTGGCGGGCCTTGGCGACGACGGCATCGGTTTCCATCAGCTTCTGCGCCGACACGCCGGTGTCGTAGCGCTGGGCCTGCGGGCAGTAGGCGCAGTCCTCCGGGCAACCGCCGGTCTTTACCGAGAGCAGCGTGGAAACCTGGACCTCGGCCGGGTCGAAATGCGCGCGATGCACGGCGGCGGCGCGGTGCAGCAGCTCGGGGAACGGCAGCGAGAACAGGGCATGCAGTTCCTCGGCGCGCCAGTCGTGGCGGAGTTCGGCGGACATCGGCTTACCTGGCAGTCGGCGGCTTGAGAAGCGGCGCAGTCTGGTCGGCGCGAGGCATGGCTGTCAACCGTACTGGATGGTTTGGAGTTGACGGGCGTGGACGCACACCCGCTTGAATAAGGACATGCCGGGAGAGAATTTCCCCGGGGGCGCCGGACCTGTTGTCCTGCGCAGCATCCCCCCCCCGCCGCGATGGTGAATCGCCATGCATGCCCCTTCCTTGAGCGCGACGCGTACGTTCCTGGGTCAGTGGAGCCGGCGCAAGGTACTGGCCACGCGGGCCGACCGCCGGCTCGCGCGCTCGGAACTGGCTACGCTCGAAGAACACGTCGCCGAAGTGAGAGGCTTGCTGGGCTCGGTGGGCGCGTTCGAGATGTCGGACGAGCTGCGCGGCTACGCGGCGCGCTTCGAAGCCCTCGCCAGCCGCGTCCTGCGCGAGGCGCTGGCGCTTCGTGACGCACCGCGCGATCGTTGGCGGCAATTGCAGCAGCAAGCGCAGGAACTCAACCGGCAATACGCCGACACGCGCATCGAACTGCTGGACAGCCCGGCGCACTGACCGAGGCCGGCGGCGAAGGCCTACCGACTGCTGCCGGTCGTCACCAGGCGCATGAACAGCTCGTGCTGGTAACGACTCATGCGCAGCTGCTGGCCGGTATCCAGCGTGAGCACGTGGTGGCCGTTGAACCAGGGGTGGATCTCGCGCACCCGGCCCACGTTGACGATGGCCGAGCGGTGCACGCGTGCGAAACGACGAGGATCCAGCCGCGCCGCCAGCGCCGATATGCTCTGGCGCACCTCGTGCGTGGTCTCCTTCAGATGTAGCTCCACGGTATTGCGATTGGCGCGGATCCAGACGATGTCATCGACCGGTACCAGCACCACGCGGTCGTCCACGCGCACGGGCACGCGTTCGAGGTAATCCTCGCGGCGACGCAAGGCCTCCAGCGCCTCGGCGACCCGGCGCGGATCATCCGCGCCGCGGCCCAGGCGCTCGCGCACGCGTTGCAAGGTCCGCGCGAAGCGTTCGCGGCTGAAAGGCTTGACGAGGTAGTCGACCGCGTTCGCTTCGAATGCCCGCACCGCATACTGCTCGTAGGCGGTGACGAACACGGTGGCGGGCAACTGGGCGCCCAAGGCGCTCGCCACCTCCAGCCCGGTCATCTCGGGCATCTGGATGTCCAGGAACACCAGGTCCGGCGAGTTCGCACGGATCGCCGCCAACGCGCTGGCGCCATCGCCGCACTCGCCGGCGATCTCGATGTCTGCTTGTTCGCGTAGAAGCCTGGCCAACGCGTGCCGGGCGATGGGCTCGTCGTCGACGATGAGGGCTGTCAGGCTCATGCAGGCACGTGTTCCGGGGTGTCGTCCAAAGCCTCGCTTTCGTGCGCCGGCAGCCGCAGCCGGCAGGCGACGCCGCGCGGCCAGGTCACATCCAGTCGCAGTTCGGCGGCCTCGCCATAAAGTTCGCGCAAGCGCAGCCGGGTATTGGCCACGCCGATGCCGTGCCCTTCATGATCCGCATGCGGCGCCTGTTCCGGTTCCAGCACGCTGTTGCGGTTGCGCACCTCGATGCGCAGCATGTCGCCTTCGCGGGTGGCCTCGATCTCCACGCAGTCGCCGCCCGCATGACGGCCGATACCGTGGCGGATGGCGTTCTCCACCAGGGGTTGCAGGATCAGGCTCGGCACCGCGCAATCCAGCGCCTGCGGGTCGATGTACATGCGCGTATCGAGGCGCTCGCCGTAGCGCCGGCGCTGGATGCCCAGGTAGAGGTCGAGCAGTTCCAGTTCGCGGCGCAGCGGGATCTCCTGGCCATCGTATTCCTCCAGGAAGGCACGCAGCAGTTCGCTCAGCCGCAACAGCATGTCCTCGGCCGAGCGTTTGTCCTCATCGAGCAGGGTGACGATGGCGTGCAGCGTGTTGAACAGGAAATGCGGCTGCAGTTGGGTCTTGAGCACCTGTAGGCGCGAACGTGCCAGTTCGGTGGACAGGCGCGAGGCTTCCATCTCCCGGCGCGTGCTTTCGTCGCGGTAATGCAGCGCCTGCTGCACCGAAAGCAACGCGAAATAGGTGAACATGCCGATGGCGAAATGCCTGCCGATGAACTGGGCCAGCTGGTCGCCGAAATCCCCGGCGCTGACGATCGCGCCGATTACCATCGCCAACAGCGTGAGCGCGAAGGACAACATGAAGTGCCGGCGCAGCGAGCGCAGGCGCAGCGGACGCGGCAACGGCCAGCGCTCGCCGAAACGGAACACCAACGGCGCGAACGCAGCCCAGGTGTACCACTGGATCGCAGACCAGCGCAGGTAGTCGAACGGCGACCACACGTTGTCGTTGAGCAGGGCGTCCTGGAACAGGCCCTGCGTCGCGAAGACCACCACCACCAGGGTCCACAGCACGAGGTAGCGGGCCAGCGGGACTTCGGTCTGCCCCAGGCGGATGTTCATGGCGGCTTCTCCAGATCGTGCGGCATCGTAAGCACGCCGGGCGGCGACGGGAAAGTGACCGCCCCCGCACTACGTTTCGTCCCGCCGCCACTACGATCCGTCCCGCTTCCATTCCCTCCTCGCGTCGATCGCGCGCCAGATGTGCGCAAGGCCGCGCTTCCGCGGCCGACTCGAACCGACAGAGGAGATCGCCGTCATGCGCCCGACCTTGTTCCCGCTGTGCCTGTCCTGCCTGCTGCCGATGGCGGCGCTGGCCGCACCGCCGCGCTACGTGCAAGTGGTCAACCATGCCGCCGACAGCATCGTCGCGATGCAGGTCGCGCCCCACGCGAGCGCATCCTTCGTGGACGTGCCACTGGACGGCCGGCTGCAGGGCGGGGGCGACAGCCAGACCATCGCACTGCAGCGCCGGGGTTGCCGCTATGACCTGCGCTTCGGCTTCGCCAATGGCCGCACACTGCGTTATGAGGATGTGGACCTGTGCCGCCACGGCAAGGTAGGCGTGCGCGCGCTGCCGGCAGATGCAAAGGGCGATGCCTTTGTCGTGCGCTGGGGTGGCGGAAAGTCGGCCGAGCCCATCGCCGTGATGGAAGGCGATCGCGGGCCCTGACGGGAACTACGACGGTATTGCCCAGCGGCGGAAACACGAAGGGGCGCCTTGCGGCGCCCCTATGCATGCCCCGGCGGGGAAGCCTCAGGCTTCCTTGGCGCTGTACTCGTAATAGCCGTAACTGTAGTAGCCGGTAGCGCGCTTCTCTACCGCATTGAAGATCGCACCCTTCACCTGCACGCCATTCTGCTCGAAGCGCTGCATGGTCAGCAGGATTTCCTTCGGCTGGTTCAGGCCGAAGCGCGTGACCAGCAGGCTGGAGCCGGCGTGGGTGGCGACCAGTGCGGCGTCTGTCACCGCCAGGATGGGCGGGGTGTCGATGATGACCAGGTCGTACTCGCGCGCCAGTGCTTCGAGCATTTGCTGGAAGCGCGGGTGCATCAGCAGTTCGGCCGGGTTCGGCGGAATGTCGCCGCGCACGACGTAGTGCATGTTGTCCAGGCCATCGACGGCGTGGATCGCCGCGCGAACGTCCAGCTTGCCGACCAGCACGTCGGACAGGCCCTGCGTGTGGGTCACGCCCAGCACCTTGTGCAGGGTGCCCTTGCGCATGTCGGCGTCGATGACCAGCACCTTCTGGCCGCCCTGGGCGATCACCGCCGCCAGGTTGGCCGAGATGAAGGTCTTGCCCACGCCCGGGCGCGGACCGGAGATGGCGAGGATGTTGTTCTTGGCTTCCAGCATGGCGAAATGCAGGCTGGTGCGCAGGCTGCGCAGCGCTTCCACTGCCAGGTCCGCCGGCGCGGCGGCGGCGAGCAGGTGCGAGCGGCCATCGGAGATGATGCGCTGCTGACCGCTGCGGGTGCGCTTCAGCCTGGGCAGCGCGCGCGAGTCGCTGAGCGGGATGGCGGCGTACACCGGCAGTCCGAGTTCCTCGATCTGCGCGGGGTCTTCGATGCCGGGGTTGAGCATGCGCTGGAGGAAGACGGCGCCGATCGACAGGAACGCGCCGAGCAGCAGCGACACCAGTACCACCAGCGCCTTGCGCGGCTTCACCGGCTGGCTGATATCCACCACCGCCGGGTCGACGATGCGCACGTTGCCGACGGTGCCGGCACGCGCCACGTCCAACTGCTGGGCCTGGTTGAGCAGGGCGGTATACAGCTCGTTGCTGACCTGCAGGTCGCGAGTGAGGCGCAGCAGTTCCTGCTGGGTATCGGGCAGCGCATTAACCTCGCGACGGAAGCCGTCCTTGCGCGATTCCAGGTCACCGATCTGCTTGAGCAGGGCGCGGTAGGCCGGATGTTCGCGGGTGTAGCTGCGATCCATCTCGGCCTGCTTCAGGCGCAACTGCTGGATGCTGGTCTCGACGGCGACTTCCTGTTCCAGCAGGCCCTTGGTCTGCATGGTGATGTCGACGGAGTTGGCGCGCGACTGGTAGGTGGCCATGGCGGCCTGCGCATCTTCCACCTGCTTGCGCACGGAAGGCAGCTGGTCGCGCACGAACTGCAACTGGGCCGCGGCGTCGGCCGAGCTGCGCTCGACGTTCTGGCGCACGTAGGCTTCGGCCACGTTCTGCACGAGGGCCTCTGCGCGCAGCGGGTCCTTGTCCTCGTAGGTGATCTGCAGGATGCCCGATTCCTTGCCCTGCTCGGAAACCTTGATGTCTTCCTGGTACTGGGCGACCGCATCCAGGTGACGCCATTTGGTCACTTCAAACCGGGTGCCGGGATTGGCACGGATCTGGGCGACCTGGAGGACGACGCCGTGGCCTTCCGCCTGCTTGCCCGCGATGCCGCTCAAGAGTTCTTCGCCATCCGGGTCGTAGAGAACGAAAGTGCCGGGCGCGTCGCCGGCCTGGAGGGTCAACGGCTGTTCGACCAGCTGCCGCGGAACGTCCAAGCCGTGGATAAGCACGGACTCGCCACCCCAGCCGTAACGCGACAGTCCCAGCTTGACGGGTGCCAGCTCGTCGGGCGCATTGGCCTCGAAACGGCGCGCGAAGAAGTTGCCGACCAGTGGAAAGCGACGGGGCTCTACCTGGATATCCAGGCGAAGGTGATCCACCGCGGTGCCGACGACGGTGCGCGAGGTCAGCAGCGCGACCTCGGTAGTGGCTGCGGTACTGCTGCCGCCGCCCGTCAACGAGGTCAGGTCGGCCAAGCCAGGAATGCTGGGCATCTTGGATTCGACCTGCACCATGGCTTGTGCCTGGTAGATCGGCGAAGCGAGCAGTGCGTATGCGGTGCCCAGGACCAGGAACACCAGCGTGGTGCCGATGATCCACCACTTGCGATCGACGAGAACGCCGAGCAGTTCGCGCAGGTCGATTTCGTCTTCATCGCGGCTGGTCCGCGTACCGTTTTGCTTGGTCATGGCTTCTGCGATTACTTGATGTGGGGCGCCCAGCGGGCAACGGCGCTGTCGATCAGTCCGTAGACGTGCTCGAAGGCGATGCGCTGCTGGCGATAGGGGTCCGGCACCTCGCGGTTCTCCCACTTGCCCAGCAGGAAGGTCTTGCCGCTGACCTGGGGAACTTCGCGCGCGATCCGCGCCTGATGGGACTGTTCCATCACCAGGATCAGGTCGGCCGCGGCCAGCACCGAAGGCGTGGCCTGGCGTGCCTGGTGCCCGTCCGGGTCCAGGCCTGCCTCGCGCAGCAGCTCGGCGGCGGTGGCGTCCATGGGGCGCCCGACCAGGGCCTGCAGCCCGGCCGATGAGACTTCCACGCCGGGGCGGGCGCCCACGTGGTGGCGCATCAAGACCTCGGCGGTGGGACTTCGGCAGATGTTGCCGATACAGACGAACAGCACTTTCCTGAACACTACGACCCCTGCTCTACGCGCATGCGTCTTCCGCTGACGCTTCCCCCTGCCGGCCTGGTGAAGCGCCGGACAAGCGGCGCAGTGTACCCGAAGCACTTGACCGCGTGAGGTCGGATTCGCCGACATTCGTCGCATATCTCGACTCTTAGCCGGCGTAGGGGTTTTCCTTAATTGACATGACACCGGGATGACACCTATTGTTCATCCGCTACTCACAATTATGGATGGGGATCCCTCATGAACATGAAGTTCTCGCTGGCCGCCGTGGCCGCCTTTGCTTTCCTGGGCGCGCAGTCCATGGCTTTTGCCCAGACCGCAGCCCCCCAGCAGGCCGCTCCGGCCGAAGCAGCCCAGGACGGCGCGGCTGCCGGTAGCGGCGGCGCCGCGGCTGGCGGCGTCAGCACCACCACCCTGGTCGTCGGTGGCGTGATCGCCGCGGGCGTGATCGCGGCGGCCGCCAGCGGCGGCGGCGATGGCGGCGGCAATGACAGCAGCGGCGGCAACGACGGCGGCGGCAATGGCGGCGGCGGCGGTGGCGGCACCGGTGGCACGGGCGGTACCGGTACGACCGGCACCACCGGCAGCACCGGCACCACCGGCACGAACTAAACCTGCGCCAGTAGTCCTGACAGCCCGTCGGGGATGACCCGGCGGGCTTTTTAACGGCTGCCGCAACAGCAGCCGCATGTATCGGAACGAAGATGAACCCCTTGCGTCCCTTCGCCATCGCCATGGTGGCGATGTCCTGCCTGTCTGCCTGTGTCTGGTCGCCCGGACAGCACCTGGCCAAGACCGCGCCCGGCCCGGCGCAGATCCGTACGGAAGGCAACGACCAGATCGACCTGGTCGCCATTACCCCCAAGTTGATCGCCATGGACCGTGCCGCGCGCGGTGACGATGGCATTCCGGATGCGCTGACCGCGTACGTGCCGCAGGCCTATCGCATTGGCGCGGGCGATGTGTTGTACATCACCGTGTGGGAGCATCCCGAGTTGACGGTGCCGGCGGGCGCGCAGCAGGCACTCAACGCCGCAGGCCGCCTGGTGCAGGGCGACGGCACGCTGTTCTATCCCTATGTCGGCAAGATCAACGCCGCCGGCATGACGCCGAACCAACTGCGCGACGATCTCGCTGCCAAGCTGGCGCGCTACGTCGAGTCCCCGCAGGTCGATGTTTCCGTGTTGACCTACGCCAGCCAGCGCGTGTGGGTGACCGGCGCGACGGCGCGTTCGGCGGTGGTGCCGCTCACGGTGGTGCCACTCACCTTGAACGATGCGGTCAGCAATGCCGGCTTCAACCCGGCCGAAGCGGACCTGTCCGGCGTGCGCCTGACGCGCGACGGCGTGACCTATTCGCTCGACCTGACCTCGCTGGGCGGCAACCCGATCTACCTGAAGGCCAACGACCACATCTACATCCCGTTCCTGGATGCCAAGGAAGTGTTCGTGGTCGGCGAAGTGAACCTGCCGGGCGCGCAGAACTTCAAGACCGGCAGCATCAGTCTGAGCCAGGCGCTGGGCCGTTCGCGCGGCCTGGCGCAGTCCACGTCCGATGGCAACGCGGTGTACGTGATCCGTGGCAGCCACGACCTGGCGCAGACCCCTTCGGTCGTGTACCAGCTTGAGGCACGCTCGCCGGCGGCCTTCGCCGTGGCCAGCCAGTTCGAACTGCTGCCCGGTGACGTGGTGTTCGTCGGCGCCGCCGGCATCACCCGCTGGAGCCGCTTCGTGACCCAGCTGCTGCCGTTCTCCGGCATCCTCAGCAACGCGGCCAGCGCCACGTCGGACCTGAAGTAAGGGATCGCCTTGCAGTACCCCAGCGATCCCCTGCGTGGCGGCGCTTCGGCGCACGCCCACGTTCCCGGCACCGGCTTCGGCGGGTGGCGGTGGCGCGTGGCGTGCGTGTGCGCCGCCGCGTTGCTGATCGGCGGCTGCAACTCCATCTCGCTCACTGGTTTCCAGACCGCGCGCACGATCCTGCACGGCACGCCGGATCCCACGCCCGGCGCCGCGGCCGTCATGGCCAACCCGTACGCGCAGCTGCGCGTGGAAGGCGGCGGCATTCGCGCCGTGATGTTGCTGGGCAATGACGATGCGGGCCGCTTGTCGTGGTTCGCCGGCAGCCACGTCGTGTTCCTGCGCGATGGACAGCTCACCGGTACCCAGGGCTTGTCGGTCGACCTCGAGGAGATGCGCATCGAGGGCGACAATCCCTTCGAGCACCTGCAAACGGTGGGCGACCAGCCGGTCACGGTGCAGCGCCGTTATGACTGGCGCACCGGCTACCGATTCGGTGTGCCGGTCACCGGCGAACTGGTGCGCGGTGAACTGGAACAGGTCGATATCCTGGGCACGTCGCATGCGCTGGTGCGTTACGAGGAAACACTGCGCGGTCCCGGGGTGCGGGCGCGCAATGTGTACTGGGCCGAAGCCGGCACCGGTTATATCCGCAAGAGCCGGCAAATGATCGCGCCGGGCGAGGAACTCGAGATCGTCGTGCTCAAGCCCTATCGCGGGAGGGCACGCTGATGCGCTTGCGTCCCTGCCTGCTGGGCCTGCTGCTGGCGCACGCGCTGCCGTCGATGGCCGCCAGCGTGGACGTGGAGGTGGCGGGCGAAGTGCGCCAGCCCGGTGCGCTTCGGCTCCCCGCGGGTAGCCGCTTCGCCGATGCGGTGCTGGCGGCCATGCCTGATCCGCAATCCAGTTACCCGCTGGCGGCTGCCGCCTTGCGCGTGCAGGCCGCGCCGGCGCAACGTCGCCTCAAGGCCGGGTTGTTGTTCGACCTGCAGGCTTTGCGCGATGCACAGGGGGATGACGCGGAACTGCGCGACCGCCTGGACGCCCTGGCCAGCTGGGTGCAATCGCTGCCGGTGACCGGTCGCGTCATCGGCCAGCTCGATCCGCGCCGGCTCGAGGTCGATCGCGCGAGCAATCGCGTGCTCGCCGCAGGGGATCGCTTCGTCTATCCGCCGCGGCCCGCGACCATCACTGTGGTGGGCGCTGTCGTGCAGCCGTGTGCCATCGCGCATACGGCCCTGCGTGACGCGGTGGATTACCTGCGCGACTGCGCGGCCGATACCCGCGCCGACCGCAATACGTTGTACGTGATCCAGCCCGACGGGCAGGTGCAGCGCCTGGGTATCGCGGCCTGGAACCGCGGCGCGCCGCAGTCGCTGGCGCCGGGCGCGGTGGTCTATGTGCCGCTCGACGAACGCCTGCTGCGCGGCCACGCCGATACCTTCAACGAAGACCTTGCGGCATTCCTCGCCACGCAGGTCTTGCCGGTGGCGGCGCCATGAGCCGGCGACTGCTTCCTTCGCACGTAATGCCGGCGCTGAGCCTGCTCGCCTTGGCGATCAGTGGCCAGTTGCACGCGCAGGTAGCGCCCACCCAGAGCGAATGGGGCGGCACCGGCTTGCTGCAGACCCCGGTGGCGCGCATGGCGCCAGAGGGCGAGCTGAGCTTTACCGCCAGTCATGTCTCGCCCTATAGCCGCTACAACCTGTCCTTGCAGCCGTTTCCTTGGCTGGAAGCGTCGTTCCGCTACATCAACGTGGCGGGCGTGCCCTATGGCCCGGAGTGGCTCAGCGGCGACCAGAACTACAAGGACAAGTCGGTCGACTTCAAGCTGCGGCTGTGGAAGGAAAGCCGCTGGCTTCCGGATGTCGCCTTCGGCATGCGCGACATGGGCGGCACCGGGCTGTTCTCCAGCGAATACGTGGTGCTCAGCAAGCGATTCGGGTCGGTGGACGCGAGCTTCGGCGCGGCGACCGGCTACCTGGGCAGCAACGGTGATTTCGAGAACCCGCTGGGCGCCATCGATGACCGCTTCAAGACCCGTCCGCGCATCCAGGGCGCCGGCCAGCTCAACAGCGATGCGATGTTCCGCGGCCCGGTCGGCGTGTTCGGCGGCATCGCCTGGCAGACGCCATGGGAACCGCTGCTGGTCAAGCTGGAGTACGACGGCCACGACTACGACCAGGAGCCACGCGTAAAGCGCCTTGCGCAGGATTCGCGCATCAACGTCGGCCTGCATTACCGCCTCACGCCGGGCCTGCAGCTGGCCGTGGGCTGGGAGCGCGGCAATGAACTGATGGCCGCGGTGACGTTCCGCGGCAATCTCGCCACTGCGCAGCGCCAGCCACGTTGGCTGGATCCGCCGAAGGAGCCTTTGCGTCCGCGCGACGCTTCGGATTCACGCGCCACGCAGGTGGCCGCTGCGGAGAGCGCCCCCCGGCCGTGGACGCCGGATGGCAAGCGCGATGCCGCGCTGCGGCCGGGCGAATCGTGGGAAGACGTGGCCGAACGCCTCAACCGCAACGCCGGCATCAACGTCAGCCAGATCGAGGTCGGCGAGCACGAGATCATCGTGCGCGGCGAGCAGGGCCGATACTTCTACACGCCCGAAGGGCTCGGCCGCGCGGCGCGCGTGCTCGACAACAGCACCACTGACGAGATCGACTGGTACAGCCTGGAATACACCCGCCTGGGCATGCCGATCGCCCAGAGCAGCGTGTCGCGCGAAGCGCTGGAGGCCTACGACCGCCGGGACATCGATCTGCCGACCCTCTCGCGCCATGTCGAACTGAACCGGCCGGGCAGCTCGCGTGCCGGAGACGTGGTGTACGACGCCAGGCGCCATCGCTTCGATGGGGGCTTCGCGCCGGGTTATGGCCAGATCATGGGTGGGCCGGATGCCTTCATCCTTTACCAGGTCAGCCTCAATGCCTCCGGCAACTGGTACTTCACCCCCGGTACGTGGCTGACCGGCACGCTGAGTGGGAACCTGCTCAACAACTTCGACAAGTTCCGCTACGACGCACCCAGCAAGTTGCCACGCGTACGCACGGACCTGCGCCTGTACGCCACGACCTCCGACGTCACCCTGCCCAATTTCCAGCTCACCACGGTGCGCGCGCTGGGTCCTGATCTCTATGGCATGGCCTATGCCGGCCTGCTGGAGCCCATGTATGGCGGCGTCGGCGGTGAAATGCTGTACCGCCCGTTCGGCGAACGCTGGGCGTTTGGCGTGGAAGCCAACTGGGTAAAGCAGCGCGATTACGACCAGCGCTTCGACTTCCGCGACTACCGCATCGCGACGGGCCATGCCACGTTCTACTACACCTTCGGCGGCGAGCAGCGCGTTCAGGCCTGGATGTCGGCAGGCCGCTACCTGGCCGGCGACTGGGGCGCGACGCTCAACCTGACCCGCATGTTCCGCAACGGCGTGACCATGGGCGCCTACGCGACCAAGACCAACGTCTCGGCGGCGGATTTCGGCGAAGGCAGCTTCGACAAGGGCATTTACGTCTCGGTGCCGATGGATTTCCTGTTGCCGCGCTCGAGCCGTGCCCGCGCGACCCTGCTGTGGAACCCGCTGATCCGCGACGGCGGTGCCCGCCTGGCGCGCAAATACACGCTGTACCCGATGACCGGCGAGCGCAACGGGGATTTCTTCTTCGACAACGTCGGGTACATCGACCCATGAGCGCCACCCACCGTGCGGCACTGGTAAACGCTCGCTCATTTGCTATGCTCAACCAACTATTCGCCATGTCGAATTCGTATTCCTGCCGTGCGCGGCAGGTCGACCTGGCTGCTCGGATGCACGGATAGGTCAGGGGGAAGTCCATGTGGTACATGCCGTTCCGGCTTCAGCTCGGAACCCGCGTCGGTTCGACCAATAAATTCGCCACGGCCTTCGGCGTGCTGCTGCGGCTGGGCGATCCGCTCGTGCTCATCGCCGGCGCGCTGGCCGCCCACGCCGTACGGTTCGGCAATCTGCGCATGCCCATCGACTACGGCCGGCTGGTCTGCATCACCGTGCTGTTCGCGTTGCTGGTGCTCGGTGCTTCGCCGCTTTATCGCAGCTGGCGTGGTCGCAGCCTGCTCGCGGAATTCGCCCAGCTGCTGCTGCAGTGGGTGGTGATCTTTGGTGGCCTGCTGGCCTACGCGGCAGCGATCCAGGTCACCGATGAGATCTCGCGCCTGTGGCTGGGCGGCTGGTTCGGCATGAGCCTGGCCGGCGTGTTCGCGCTGCGGCTGGTAGTGCGCGCTGGCGCCGCCTGGGTGCGAGCGCACGGCATGGACCTGCGCAGCGCCGTCATCGTGGGCGCCAACCCCGATGCGCAACACATCGTCGATACCCTGCGCACGAACGCGTGGGCTGGCATCGATGTGCGCGGGTGGTTCACCACGTGCGCGGACCGCGGCCATATCGAGGGCGTGGGTGCGCTGGGCTCGCTGGAAGGACTGGGCGACTACGTTGAGCGCCACGGCATCGACCAGGTGTGGATCGCGCTGCCGATGAGCGAGCAGGCCGAGATCGCCGCCTCGCTGGGCCAGTTGCAGCACGCGACGGCCGATATCAAGTTCGTGCCGGACATGTTCGGCATGCACCTGCTCAACCACTCCGTGGAGCAGGTGGCCGGGTTGCCGGTGATAAACCTGCAGCAGACCCCGCTGCAGGGGCACGCGCGCCTGCTGAAGGCTGTCGAGGACCGCGCGCTGGCGGCCGGCATCCTGCTGCTGATTGCCCCGTTGATGGCGATGATCGCGGTGGCGGTGAAGCTCAGCTCGCCCGGTCCGGTGTTCTACCGGCAGGAGCGCATGAGCTGGAACAACCGCACGTTCCAGATGCTCAAGTTCCGCTCGATGCCGGTGGACGCGGAAACCGGCAGCGGCGCGGTGTGGGCCAAGGCGGGCGAGAACCGTGCCACGCGCGTGGGCGCCTTCCTGCGGCGCACCAGCCTGGACGAACTGCCGCAGTTCATCAATGTGCTCAAGGGCGACATGTCCATTGTCGGCCCGCGCCCCGAGCGCCCGGTGTTCGTGCACAAGTTCAAGCACGAGATTCCGGCGTACATGAAGAAGCACATGGTGAAGGCCGGTATCACCGGCTGGGCGCAGGTGAACGGCTGGCGCGGCTCGACCGACCTGCACAAGCGCATCGAATGCGATCTGTTCTACATCGAGAACTGGTCGCTGTGGTTCGACATCAAGATCGTGATCATGACCCTGTTCAAGGGGTTCGTGCACAAGAACGCGTACTAGGCCTGGCCATGCAGTACCGGTTCCGGGCGGCATGCGCCCCCTCGCGACGAAGCTCGGCAAGATGAGTGGCGGCGCACTCAGGAAGATCTCCGGGAATGCCGGGGCGCTGTTTGCCATCCAGTTGGCCAACGCCCTGCTGCCCTTGCTGTTGGCGCCGTTCCTGGCGCGCACCCTAGGCAAGGACGGCTATGGACTGTTCGCGCTCGGTATCGCTTTCATCCAGGTGGCGACGATCTTCACCGACTACGGGTTCGGCCTGTCGGCGGTCTACCAGATCGCGCGCACGCGCGGAAACACCTCGCGCATCCAGCGTATCGCCGGCGCGGTATACGCATGCAAGATCATCCTGTGCGTGCTGGCCACGGCCGGCGTATTCGCCTATCCGCTGCTGCGTGAGGAATACGCTGCACATCGCGACTATTTCTGGGTGCTGTCGCTGTCGGTGATCGGCATCACCTTGCAGCCGGTATGGCTGTTCCAGGGCCTGGAACGGATGGGCTCGATCACCCTCTACGTCCTGGCCTCGCGGTTGTCGTTCGTCGCGCTGACCTTGCTGCTGGCGCGCGATGCGGGCGACCTGGAACTGGTGGCCTGGTTCAATGGCCTCAGCCACCTGCTGGCGGCGGGCATCGGCCTGGCATTCGTTCGTCGCGCCGGTGTCTGGCCGCGCTGGACCAGCTGGCGGTATGCGTGGAAGATCTTCCACTCTTCGACCGAATATTTCTGGTCGCGCCTGGCGGTGGCCAGCTACGGTGCGGGCGCCATCCTGTTTCTCGGCACGTTCTCCACCCCGGCACAGGTCGCGCTGTACTCGGTCGCCGAGCAGTTCTACCGCGGCGCCATCGCTGTCTACTCGCCGGTGACCCAGGCGCTATATCCCCACATGGCGCGCCATCGCGACGTGACGCTGTTCAAGAGGCTGTTTGCGGCGGCGGTGGCGTTGGCAGTGGTAGGCATTGCACTAGGTGTCATTCTGGGCCCGTGGTTGATCGGCTTCGTGTTCGGTCCCGAATACGCGCAGAGCTACGGCGTGTTCTTCGTCTTCATGCTTGCGCTGGGCGCAGCCATCCCATCCATTCTTCTCGGCTATCCCTTCCTCGGCGCGATGGGCAACGCGTCGGCGGCCAACCGCAGTGTCGTGTTCGCCGGGCTGGTGCAGGTGCTGGCCCTTGCCGTGCTGTATGTCGGCCACTGGTTCTCGGCGCTGGCGGTGGTGGGCGCGGTGCTCGCCGCCGAAGTCAGCGCGTTGCTGTGGCGCATCCACTTCGCGCGTCCTTATTTCAAGACAAGCATTTCCGTGGCAGGTACGAAATGAAGCAGGTCAAGAACATCGCGGTGATCCTTGCCGGCGGTACGGGCAGCCGCACGGGCTTCAACAAGCCCAAGCAAATGATGAAGCTCGCCGGCAAGCCGGTGGTCGAGCACGCTGCGCAGGCGTTCCAGCTCAACCAGGCGATCGACGAGATCATCATCGTCTCGAACGCGGATTGCATTTCCGACATCGAGCAAACGGTGATGTCCAGCCGGCTGAGCAAGGTACGCTCAGTGATCGCGGGCGGCACCGAGCGTTACGATTCCTCGCTGGCCGCGATCCGCGCCACCAAGCATTACTGCAAGGACTACAACGTCCAGCTGATCTTCCATGACGCGGTGCGCCCGCTGCTCAGCCAGAAGATCATCGACGAGGTGATTGCCGCGCTGGAGAAGTACAACGCGGTGGATGTGGTCATCAAGACCACCGACACGATCATCATGGCTGATCCGGTCACCAATACCATCGCCAGCATTCCCAATCGCGCGGTGCTGCGCAACGGACAGACGCCGCAGGCGTTCGCCCACGCGACCATCGAGGCTGCCTACGAGCGCGCGCTGCAAGATCCGGGCTTCGTCACCACCGACGATTGCGGCGTGGTGCTGAAGTACCTGCCGGACGAGAAGATCTATCTGGTGGAGGGCGATACCAGCAACATGAAGCTGACCTACGAGGAAGACCTTCATGTGTTGGACAAGCTGTGCCAGCTGCGTTCGACGCTGGCAGAGACGCGCGAGAAGATCCAGTTCACCCTGTCCGGCCTGAAAGGCAAGGTGCTGGTGGTATTCGGTGGCACCAGTGGCATCGGCGAGGAGATGGCCCGTGTGGCGGAGGCCTACCAGGCCCGGGTGGTCGCGCTGGGCACCAGCACCGGTACGGACATCACCGATATCGAGAGCGTGCGTTCGGCGTTGAAGGCGGCCGAGGCTGCGCATGGGCGGATCGACTACATCGTCAACTCGGCGGGCGTGCTGCACCGCCAAGCGCTGGTGGACATGGCGGCGGCGGATATCGCCCACGCGATCCAGGTGAACTATGTCGGCGCGGTCAACGTGGCGCTGGTGGCCTTCGACCACCTGCGCGCGTCGCAGGGCCAGCTGCTGAACTTCACGTCGAGCTCGTATACCTACGGGCGCGCGATGTACAGCCTGTACAGCTCCTCCAAGGCCGCCATCGTGAACCTGACACAGGCGCTGGCCGACGAGTGGCATTCGCAGAGCGTGCGGGTGAACTGCATCAACCCGGAGCGCACCGCGACACCGATGCGCACGCGCGCGTTCGGGGTGGAACCGGCCGGAAGCCTGCTGTCTGCACGCGAGGTGGCGGAGAAGTCGCTGTTGGTATTGCTCTCCGAATACACCGGGCAGATCTTTGATGTGAAGAACATCAAATGAGCGAAGCTGACTCCGAAGAGGTCAAGCGCGCACAGACGCGAATATTGGAAATTCTACGGGCCTTCGACGCATTCTGCGTGGAAAACGGAATCTCCTACTTCGCGTTAGGAGGCACTCTGCTCGGAGCTGTACGCCACGGAGGCTTTATTCCCTGGGATGATGACGTCGACGTAGGCGTACCTCGCTGTGATTACGATCGCTTGCTCCAACTCGCTGCAAACATGCCTGCTCCTTTCAAGCTGGAAGCTCATGAGCTGGATCGCGCGTACATCTATCCATATGCCAAGGTCTACGACACAAATAGCATTGTGACGGAGGACTACATTGAACCGTTTACACGCGGCCTCTGGATTGATGTATTCCCTATTGATGGGTCTTATGAAAGCAGGGCGATGCGATGGGCACACTTCAAGGCAATAAAGTTTGTAAATTCATTGACTTTCTTAAAGTTGCGGGCATATCAGGCACCTGACCGGCAACGCAGAAGGGCATTTATTAAGCGCCTAGTTGCGGCGTGCTCCCAGCCGTTGCCAGAAGTCCTCTTCAGGCGCACTACGGACTGGCTCCTGCGAAGGAGGTCACCTTCGACGTCGGCTGTCGTGGGGAATCTTCTTGGTAGGTGGGGGGCTAGGGAACTAGTGCCAAGGGAGATCATGTTTCCTGGAACCAAGGTTAAGTTCTGTGACCTTGAGATCCAGGCACCAGCGTCCCCCGACCTGTACCTGAGGTCGATTTACGCCGACTACATGAAGCTTCCCCCTCCACACCTGAGATGTTCAGGCCACCACTTCCTGAGGGTGGATCTAGAGCATTCTTACCTAAAAGAACAGATAGACGCTTGCACAAAGTGAACGTGATGTCCGATCAATTCGTCGAAGAGGCAGTACGAAGCCCGTCTGTATCCATAGTTATGGCGGAGTTCAATACGGAGCTTCGATATCTGGAGGAGTCAATCGAAAGTCTTGTCCGCCAGACATGCAGCGATTTCGAGCTGATTATTGTCGACGACGGCGGCCGAAACGACGTGGGTTCGATTGTTGATCGACTTGGAGATCCCCGCATTCGGGTCATCGAGAACGACGGCAACAGGGGGCTTGTCTACTCGCTCAATGTCGCGATCCAGAACGCGCGGGCGGAATTTGTGGTCAGGATGGATACGGACGATGTTGCGAGCCCGAACAGGGTGGAGGTTCTGCTGAATTTCATAAAGGAGAATCCCGGGTATTCGGTCGTCGGTTCGCTCGCAGTTGAGTTCTCGGACGTCGAGAATGCAGGTGGCATTCTCGGAAGGCCCGGCGAGAAGTTCGCAAAGAACATCATTCGAGGCGATGTGCCTATTCACCCTTCTGTTATTTTTAGGCGGAAGGACATAATTGAGGCAGGACTTTATGACGATTATCACCGTGCAGAGGACTTGGCTCTGTGGTGTAAGTTGCTTCTGGCCGGGAAGCGAATATATGTCCTGCCGGATGTTCTGCTTCGTTACCGGGTGAATCCGGACGACTACAAGAAGCGTACGCTTCGTAACAGGCGGGGCGAGATTGGCGCAAGAATTAATTACTACCCTGCGATGGGTGCGGGAAAATTAGATTATCTCTTCGTTTTGAAGGCGGTAGTCGCGGGCCTGCTCCCGATCCGTCTGGTGATGTTCATTCGAAGCCGTTTCGTTTTGGGCGGGAAGCCTGTGGCGACGCGGTAGCTTGGGGATCCATCGGGTGAGATGCTCCACCAATATCGAAATGTTACTCCAGGAGATCGAGTCGCTTAGTACTCCTCTTGGCGTCTCTCCGCCGCGCGTTTCGCGAGGCTAGATCAATTAATTGGGATGATGAAGCATACGATTGTTCATGTTCTTGAGGCATCTGCCACGGGAACTCTCAGCATGGTGTGCGCGGCTGCGAATCTATTGGCGGATCGCGGATACGACGTGCATGTCGTTTATTCAATCCGGCCAGAGACGCCTGCGGGGATCAGTGGGATGTTCCGGAGTTCAGTGACGCTCCATGTTATACCCATGTCGATAAATCGCGCGCCCGTAGCGTTGATAGCGTTACGCAGGCTTCTGCGTGAGCTGAATCCTGGTCTGGTTCATCTTCATTCCTCGATTGCAGGATTTCTTGGTCGGCTAGCTTCTTTCGGTCTGCCTGGACAGACAAAGTTCTTCTATAGCCCACATTGCATCGCGGTTATGAGGCGGGATATCCGCGCCAAGCGCCTTTTGTATGCCTTGCTTGAACGCGTAGCCAACATCCGTGCGTGTAGCTATTTGGCGTGCTCGCAGAGCGAGCGCGCGGCGATCAGGCAGTGGGTGGGTGCGGATGCGCTAGTTCTTGAGAATGCCGTGGAACCCTTCGATCTGCCCGTGCCTCGGAGAGAGGGCGCCAGCAACCGCGGTGCGCGGATCGTCACGGTGGGCGGTGTTCGTTCGCAGAAGGGTCCGAAAATGTTTGCCGCTATTGCGGAAGCGTGTGCGGGTCGCGCCTTAGATGTCCAGTTCACTTGGGTCGGCGACGGAGATGCGAGTTCAGTGGACTCCCTGCGGGCGGCTGGCGTAGAGGTGACCGGGTGGGTTCCTAGGCTCGGCATAGGCGGACTTCTTGCCGACAGTGATATCTACTTGTCGACCGCTGAATGGGAGGGGCTCCCGGTTTCAGTGATAGAAGCCATGGCGGCTGGCGTGCTGGTGGTTGGCAGTTCATGCGCGGGAAATATTGATGCGATCGAGCACGGTCGGACTGGGTTGCTCTTCAGTTCCGTGGATGAAGCCGTCGATCTGCTCGATGGCGTACTGAGCAATCGGTTCGATCTAGCCATGATCAAGAAGAATGCTTTGGAGGAAACCAGGGCACGGTTTTCGATGGATAACTTTGCCATGCGGATTCTTTCCATATATGGCCTTGATGCGCCTGCGTCCCACGGAGGCGGTTGACATGATTTCCGATTGGCTGCCCTTGCTCTGTCTGTTGGTCTACTTGGGCTCTACGGCGACCTGCCTAATCGCGAAAAGCAGGCCGGTCTACGACCTCTCAGTTTCGAGGTCGCGCAGACTCATTATTGTGGCGTTGATCGTTGCGCCGACTTTCTTTTACGGATTCTGTCTTATAGCGCTTCGCCCTTTTGACGCCGGTAACGACACGGTGCGCTACATCAGGACGTATGGTCAGCTCGATGGGTTGCAGAGCGCGGTTGCCGTCGGGGCGCAGTACTATGGGAATACGGAATTTCTGTGGTGGCCGCTGCAGAGTCTTATGAGGCCGCTTTTGTCGCCAAGAGGATGGCTTGTTGCGAACTATCTGCTTGTTTTTGGCTTTGTAGGCTTCTACTACAAGAAAGCTGCGACTGCACTGAAGATCGCTCCTGCAATATTCGCGTTTGTGTTCCTTACCTTTTTCCTCGTCTACGCAGGAAATGTGATGCGGCAGGCTTTAGCTGTGCCTATCGGGGCTCTCGGACTGTTCTTCTTCGTCGAGCGCCGTTACATGGCCTCCGCATTGCTTGTCTTGGTCGCGACCGGGCTGCATTGGTCTGCGATCGTGCTGTTCGCTGTGCCAGTTCTTTCATTTCAAATTTTCAAGCGTGACTGGGTCTATATCTTCTTGCCGATGCTCGCCCTTTCGTTCTCTGCGCTTTCATCCACGGTCGTGGGTGACGTTGTGAGTGCTCTGAATATTCCTGGGATTTCTGCCAAGTTCATGCTTTATTTCTCTTCAGGGCATGAGTCCCATGTTGGCGTTGTCTGGAAGACAGCCAATTTTTGGATTTGCTCGATAACCTCGATGCTGTTTCTCTTGGCGGCGAAGCCCAGTAGATTCGAGAGCGTGGCAGTTCATAAATATACCTTGCTATTCATTTCGCTAGTTTTGTTTGGAATTAATATTCCAGATTTCTCGGAGCGATACATTCCGTTTCTTTTGCTTGTTCTGCCGGTGCAAGTGGCGCTCACACTGGAAAGGTTTCGGGCTCCTGTCATGTTGAAGAATTTCGCGTTCGTCGGGTTCTTTCTTGTTCTTTCAGCGTTGGTAGTGTCGGCGGATAGCTCTCAATACACACTTGGGTACAAGTTGTAACAAGGGATGAGTTGTTGGCTCCGGCTGGCGGCACCGATGTGAATTTTTGGGGATTAGGGGAACAGGGGATGATTCTGATCTGCGGAGGCGCCGGTTACATCGGCAGCCACATGGCGCAATGGCTGCACGCGCGGGGCCAACAGGTCGCCGTGCTCGACAATCTGTCCACGGGCCACCGTGGCGCGGTGAAGTGGGGCGAACTGATCGAAGCGGACCTGCGTGATCCCGCCGCGCTTGCGCGCGTGTTTGCCAGCCGTCGATTCGAGGCGGTGATCCATTTCTGTGCCAGCTCGCTGGTGGGGGAATCCGTCGCGCAGCCGTATGCGTACTATGGCAACAACGTGGCCGGCACGCTCAACCTGCTCGAAGCCATGCGCCAGCATGGCGTCGAGCGCCTCGTCTTCTCTTCCACGGCGGCCGTGTTCGGAAATCCCGAGTCAGCGCTGATCGATGAGTCCCATCCGACCGCGCCGATCAATCCGTACGGGGCGAGCAAGCTGATGGTGGAGCGCATCCTGGCCGATGCGGCACAGGCCTATGGCCTGCGCTCGGTGGCGCTGCGCTACTTCAATGCCGCAGGCGCTCTGCCGGAACAAGGTATCGGCGAGGCGCACCTGTGCGAAACCCACCTGATCCCGAACGTGCTGCGGGCCGCGATGGGAAGCGGGGCCAGGCTGAAGGTTTTCGGTCACGACTACGACACGCCGGATGGCACCTGCGTGCGTGACTACGTGCATGTCGAGGATCTCGCGCAGGCCCATGCGCTGGCGCTGGATTTTCTGGTGCGCGAAACAGGCGCGCACGCGTTCAACCTGGGGAACGGACAGGGGTTCTCGGTGCGGGAAGTCATTGCGACCGCGAGCGAAGTGACGGGCCATCCGGTGCCTTTCGATATGGCGCCCCGGCGACCGGGTGATCCGGCGCGGCTTGTCGCTTCCAGCCGCAAGGCGCGCGAGGTGCTGGGATGGCAACCGGCCTGGACGACCCTGGCACCGATCATCGACAGCGCCTGGCGCTGGCATCGCGAGCAGCCCGCATGGTCGCGGGGTCCTGCGCACTGCAACGCAGGCTGACGCTGGCGAGGAACTAAACCCGCGTCTGGAATGGATGCGCGGGGACGCGACGGGTCCGCGCCGGCTGGAGACGGCGCCCCGCTGCCGACAGGCACAGGCCGACGACGACTGCACCCAGGCAGGTTCCCAGCGAGAGCCCGGCAAGAAACCAAAGCATTGTCATCCTCCCGTGGCGGCGCTTCGTTGGCGCCACTGTCGGGGATCATCGTGACAGAGAGGTTTCTGTCGCCGGTGAAAGAATGCTCACGTCTCGCCATCGTCGCCGGTCTACGGGGGCATCGCGGCCCGCCAGCGCGGCGCCCGCATGAGCCAGCCAGCGCTCTGTCGGCAGCATGGGGAAATGCCCGCCGGGGAGGGTGGCCAGGGCTGCCCCCAGTACGAGCAACCCCAACACCGTTGCCGTGGCCCGGGGCGCCAGCGCGTGGCGCCATAGTGCACGCAGGCCGATGGCCGCCACTGCGCCACCCAGCATCATGCCGGCCACCACTTCCGGTATCGGATGGGCCCGAAGCTTCACCCGCGAAACGGCAATGAGCACAGCGAACGCGATACCGGCCAGGACCGCGAGCAGGCGCAAGCCGTGTTGCCGCGCCGGCACCAGCACCGCCAACGCCACCGGCCACAGCGAGAAAGCCAGCACCGTATGCCCGCTGAAACAGGTCAGGTCCCAGGCACGAACGCCCGTTCCCCAACCGTAGAAGGCGATCTTGCTGCCTGCCGCCATCAGCACTGCCACCGCCACTGCCGTCCACCAGCACAGCACCGCCCTGCGGGCATCCGCCCGCGGCCATAGCGCCGCGCCCCACAACAGCACCAGGGGCAGCACGCACAACGCACTGCCCGGCACCACGAACCAGCGCCAATCCCACAACATCATTCACCCTTCCCGTGGCCATCCTGGCCGGTCGGCACATGGACCCAGGCGGGCATGATAGGAGACGCATAGCGCATCGCGCATGTGTCGGCGGGCACGTACATCCTGCGATGATGATTACAAACCGCCTTTATGACGTGCCCGCCCTCAGCGGGTCATGCAGCTGATATCACCCAAGGCTGCCGGTGCCTTCATCCGATAAAGATCCAGCTTGCCCGCGCGCGGCGCCCGCGCACTGCCGCTCACCAGCAGCTCGCCGGGCTTGCTCGCATCCACCACGGGTCCCAACGTGGTCCCCTGCTCGTCATTGAAGGACAGCGGCAGCGGCTGCGGGTCGACATAGCGACCTTGCCGGCATTGCGCGATCCATAGCCTCGCCGGCTTCGTGGCCGGATCATCCGACCGCGCGAAAACGATGGCACGCCCGTCGCCCAGCCATGCCGCATCGAACTCATCCTGCGCGCTTGCCAGGCCTGGCACCGGTTGCGGGTCGACGAACGCTTGGCCATCCCAGCGCGCCACGAACAGATCATGTCGCCCGGCACCCCCACGGCCGTCGCTGGCGAACAGCAGGCGACGGCCGTCGGCGGAGACGGTGGGCGCCCACTCGTCACCCCGCGTGTTCACGCCCGCCCCCAGGTTCTCCACCGGCCCGAAGCCGCCACCGGCCAGCACGGGCGCGCGATAGAGATCATCACCGCCGCGGCCGCCCTTGCGATTGGAGAAGAAGTACAGCCAGCGGCCGTCCGGGCTGAAAAAGGGGTCGAAGTCGTTGGCCGGGGAGTTGATCGCCAATGGCCTGGCGTCCTGCCAGCGGCCGTCGCGCAGCGTGGCCTGCCACAGGTCCCAGCCGCCAGCACCGCCGGCGCGATCCGTGCTGCCCCAGACGATGCGCTGGCCGTCCGGCGCCACGGTGCCGCGGACCTCGCTGGCCGGCGTGGAGACCACACCCATGCCCTCGATCCCGAACTCGGACAGTCCCGAGGCCGTGGGCGCACAGAGTAGACTCGCAGCGAGCGCGAGCATTGGCAGTCCCAAGCGCATATCCGTTTCCCCGAGGGCGAAGCGCCCCAGTCTAGCCAACCCGAGAGGCCCCATGACCCCGTCCCGCTTCGCCGTGTTCGGCCACCCCGTCGCCCATTCGCTGTCGCCGCGCATCCATGCCGCGTTCGGGCGCCAGCTCGGCATTGCCTTGGAGTACGTGGCCATCGACGCCGAGCCGGCGCAGTTCGTCCAGGCGCTGGCGCAGTTCGCCGCGCGCGGCGGGCAAGGCGCCAACGTGACCCTGCCGCTGAAGGAAGATGCCTATGCCTTGGCGGCCAACCGCAGCGAGCGAGCGGTCCGCGCCGGCGCGGTAAACACCCTGGTGCGACGCGAGGACGGCTGGTTTGGCGACAACACCGACGGCGCCGGCCTGGTCCGCGACCTCACCGAGCGCCATGGCCTGGACCTGCGCGGCCGCCGCGTGCTGCTGCTCGGCGCCGGCGGGGCGGCGCGCGGGGTGGCGCCGGCGCTGCTGGATGCCGGTGTGCGCGACATGGTGATCGTCAACCGCAGCCCGGCCCGCGCCGACGCGCTGGCCGATGCACTCGGCGAGCCTGGCCGTGCCTACACGCGCTACTGGGAAGACCTGCACGAACTCGGCGACTTCGAGCTGATCGTCAACGCCACTGCTGCCGGCCGGCAGGAAGAAGGCGCCTTCACCTTGCCGCTCTCGCTGGTGGACAGCCTCACCGCCGCCGTGGACCTGAACTATGGCGAGGCGGCGATCGGCTTCCTGGCCTGGGCCCGTGCGGCGCAGTGCCGCGACGTGATCGACGGCCTCGGCATGCTGGTGGAGCAGGCGGCCGAAGCGTTCGAGTTGTGGCATGGCGCGCGCCCGCGCACCGATGAAATCTACGCCGACTTGCGCGCGCACAGCCGCACGCTGGTGGGGGAGGACTGACCCATGGCGATGGCCGCCCTGTTGGCCCTGGTGGATGCGCTGCTGTGGCGCCTGCCGATGTTCGTCGCCATCGCGGTGGGGATGTCGCTGCTGCTGCGGGCACGCGGCACGCCCTCGCGCCGCCTGGGCTTCATCGGGTTGTCGCTGTGCCTGGCCAGCGTGCTCGTCGATGCGCTGCTGAACATGTTGCCGATGGCCTTGTTGAGCCAGGGCGGGGCGACCTCGCTGGTGCAGCTGGCGCCGATCATGCGGGCCTGCGGCCTGGTCGTGCACCTGCTGCTGGCCGGTGGCCTGCTGCTGATGTGCTGGGCCCTGGCGCGTACGCCACCGGCCGCGCCGGTGCTCGACTGAACCATTCGTCCCACGCGTTGCGACGCGGGCATGAGAAAATGCCCGCATGACTGAAGCAGTGGCCGCACCGGCGGCGGACGCCGCGGACAAGCCCGCCGGCAACCGCCAGCTCGACGAAACCCTCAAGGCGAGCATCCGCGACGCCTATACCCGCTTGCAGGCCAATACGCCCGGCTTCACCACGCGCCGCTCGCAGAGCCGGATGATCGGGGTGGTCTCGCGCGCGCTGGCCACGTCCGGTGGCGTGGCGGTGGCCGAGGCACCGACCGGCGTCGGCAAGAGCCTGGGCTATCTCACCGCCGGCGTGCCCATCGCGCTGGCGTCGAAGAAGAAGCTGGTGATCAGCACCGGCACCGTGGCGCTGCAATCGCAGCTGGTGGAACGCGATATCCCGGCTTTCCTCAAGGCCACCGGCCTGCAGGCGACCGTGGCGCTGGCCAAGGGCCGTACCCGCTACCTGTGCACGCGCAATGCCGCCGAGCTGCAGGGCGAGACCAGCCAGGAGGCGATGTTCGAGGACGCGCATGCCGTCTACGACCGCCCGTTGAGCCCGGCCGATACCGAAGTCGCGCGGCGCCTCGCGAAGGCCTATGCGCAGCAGACCTGGAACGGCGATCTCGACCAGGCACCCGAACCGGTCTCGGTGCCGCTGCGCCTGCGCATCACCACGCCGGCTTCCGGTTGCGCGGGGCGCCGATGCAGCCATGCCGCACAATGCCCGGTACTGCGCGCGCGCACCGACGTGCGCGAGGCGCAGATCGTGGTCACCAACCACGCGCTGCTGCTGTCCACCCTGCAGCTGGGCGATGCGGAGAACGGCCAGCCATTGATCGCCGCGCCTTCGGACATGCTGCTGGTGCTCGACGAGGGCCATCACGTCGCCGGCGTGGCCATCGACCAGGGCGCGGCCAACCTGCCACTGGATGACATGGCCAAGCGCACCGGCCGCCTGCAGATCCTCATCGCCGCCGCTTACCGCGCAGTGGACAAGGACCGCATCGGCACGTTGCTGCCGAACGAGGCAGTGGAACTGGCCGCCGATGTCGCCAAGCGATTGAAGGCCTTCCACGCCGAAGTCAACCGGACCTGGACGCCGGATGCGTCCGACCGGGATCCGATGTGGCGCGCACCGAACGGCCAGTTGCCCCGGGCCTGGGGGCCGGCGATCGAGGAGCTCGGCGAGCAGACGCGTGCGCTGTTCAATTGGGTACATGCCGCGCATGGCCTGGTGGCCAAGGGCAAGCCGGAAGACACGGCGCGCGAGCGCTTGCAGCGCAGCTTCGGCCTGGCGCTGGAGATGGTGGAGCAGCAGCATGCGCTGTGGAGTGGCTGGCGCCGCGAGGACAAGGAAGGGCAGCCGCCGATGGCGCGCTGGGTCACCCTGTCGCGCGAGGGCGACCTGATCTGCCATTGCTCGCCGGTCTCGGCCGCCCATGTGCTGCGATCGCTGCTGTGGAACGAGGTCGATTCGGTAGTGATGACCTCGGCCACGCTGACCGGTGGCGGGGACTTCCAGTCGTTCGCCATCGACACCGGCTTGCCGGATCATGCGGAGAAGGTATCGCTGGACTCCCCGTTCGACCTGTTCAATCAGGCCGAATTGATCGTGCCGAATTTCCCGGTGACGCCTGATGACCGCGAAGGGCATCCCAAGGAGGTCGCGCGCTATCTCGTGCGCGAACTGGACTGGGGCAAGGGCAGCATGGTGCTGTTCACCTCGCGCTGGAAGATGGAGAAGGTGGCCGACCTGCTGCCGATCACCCAGCGCAATCGCGTGCAGGTGCAGGGCGAGGGCAACAAGTCGCAGGTGATCGCCGAGCATTTGCGGCGCATCGCTGCGGGCGAGGGATCGGTGCTGTTCGGTCTCAACTCATTTGGCGAAGGCCTCGACCTGCCGGGTGAGGCCTGCACGACTGTGGTCATCACCCAGGTGCCGTTCGCGGTGCCGACCGATCCACAGACCGCGACCCTGGGCGAATGGCTGGAAAGCCGCGGCCACAATGCGTTCAACCTGATCGCGATTCCGCACGCGCTGCGCACGCTGACGCAGTTCGCCGGCCGCCTGATCCGCACGTCCAGCGACCATGGGCGCGTCATCATCCTCGATTCCCGACTGCTGACGCGCCGCTACGGTCGGCGCATCATCGATGCGCTGCCACCGTTCCGGCGGGTGATCGGCTAGTTTCTCGGCCGCAGCGTTGCCGCTCCATTGGCAGGAGCGTGACCCGTCGCGACCGTGGAAGCCCGCGCCGGTATCAGGGCGACCCGGCGCAGAGCCCGGCATGCATTACTGCAAGGCTGCCTTCAGCGTGGCCTCCAGCGGCGTGGTCGCACGCCCGATCAAACGGCTCAGCGTGCGGCTGTCATCGAACAGTCCTCCCTGCGCCGCACCGGCATCGGAGTCGGACAACAGGGCAGCCACCGGCGGCGGCAGTCCGATCTGTTCCAGCAACTGCCGATAGTCCGCCTCGGGCATGTCCTGGTACCGGACCGGCTTGCCTGACAGCCGCGACAACGCGGCCGCGTAGTCTTCCAGCGTGAAGGCATCGTCGCCAGCCAGTTCATACACCTGCGCCGGGTGAGCGCTGGTCAGCACGATGGCTGCTGCCGCGGCGTAATCCGCCCGCGTCGCGGTACTGAAGCGACCTTGCGCCGCACTGCCGGCACGCACGCCACTCTCGACCTCGTGCTTGGCGTTGCCGGTGATGTTCTCGGTGTACCACCCGTTGCGCAGCAGGGAATAGGCCAAGCCGGATTCGCGCAGCGCCGCTTCGGTGTCGCGATGCTCCTCACCCAGCCCCAGCGGGCTGGTATCGGCATGTAGCAGGCTGGTGTAGGTGAGGTACTTCACGCCGGCGCGCTTGGCGGCATCGATCGCTTGCCGGTGTTGCTCGCGACGCTGGCCCACGGCGTTGGAGGAAATCAACAGTACGCGTTCCACACCAGCGAAGGCGGCTTCCAGTGAAGCCGGGTCGGTGTAGTCGGCCTGGCGAACGGTGACACCTTTGGCCGCGAGATCGGCGGCCTTGGCCGGGTCACGCACGGCCACGGCCAGTTCGGTGGCGGGAATGCGCTGCAGCAGTTCGGCGATGACAAGACGGCCCAATTGGCCGGTCGCGGCGGTGACGAGAAAACGGGGGGCGGCCATGAGGAACTCCAGTGGGGTAGAGAGCGGGGGTTGGTCTAGAATAGAGACCATATCCTGCGCTGCAAGAAGGCAGTTTTCCCGCCCCTGGTTACCCCGAAGGAACCTCCATGGCTGTTTCCCCGCTCCGTGCCCGCCCATTGTTCGCCGACATGGACGTCAACGATTGCCCCGTGCGCGACGTGCTTGACCACGTAGCGGCGAAATGGACCACCTTGATACTGGCGGCCTTGGGCGCCGGGCCACTACGCTTCGGTGAGCTGCATCGCGCGCTGCCCGATATTTCCAAGCGCATGCTTACCCAGGGCCTGCGTGATCTCGAGCGCGACGGCCTGCTCACGCGCCACGTGCACCCGACCAAGCCGCCAAGCGTGGAGTACCAACTTTCGCCGCTGGGCCATTCGATGTTGGTACCGCTGGGGGCACTGATCGAGTGGGCGAAACAGGCGCACCCGCAAATACGCGAGGCGCGCGTGGCATACGACGCAGCCGAGGCTTGATCGCGGGACGGATGCCCGCGCAGGTCAGCGGCATGACCGTCAGATGCGTCGCGGGGCGTCAGATGCCCGGGGTGACGGGACCCCGGGCGATGGCGCTCAGTTCAGGTGTTGGAAGACCCGCATGATCAACCCGGGGCCACTGATCGGGCTGACGGCGCTGATGGCCCACAAACGGACGGCGGCGTCCTTGAAATCACCGGGACTGCCCTTGCACGACACACCGGAGGGCACGCCCACGCTGCATTCGAGCGCGCCGCCCGATACAGCGGTCACTTCCTGTTTGCTCAGTTCTCGCATTGCATTGCTCCTTGGCATTCTCTGAGGATTGCCGCCGGGGCGCTCGCGCTCCCTTGCACACGGCGGCGGCGCTACTGTCCTGCGGGTTGCATGCCTTCTCCATGCGATCATTCGAACAGTTGTCCGGGGGAGGCAGTGGCGCGGCGTCTTCCTACATGCGAGGCGGCTGAGCGGCTGATCTTGCGGTGTTGGTGAATGCCGGAGCCGGAGTAATCTCAGACATCGAGATGTGCTGCATCTCGCTCTTTGTGCCGCATGTAGAGCCAGTCCGACCCGCCCAACGAAATCACACCCATGCCGAAAGCACTGGCTGTTCCGAGCAAAGGCGTCCTGGCTTTGCTCATTCTGATGTTGGTCTTGCTATCTGGTCCGGCGGGCGCGGATCCTGGTCTTTCGGTCGAGGGAATGAACAAGAATTCCCTCGTCAGGATGGCGGGTCTGTACCTGACGCGTTCTGAAGTCCTGACGGAAGGCCGGCCGACGAAGGTGCGGCTTGGACGGCGAATCTCCTGCGACGACAGCAGGGTTCGCTTGCTGGTCAGCAAGGATTTCGACAACGAGAAGGCTGACGCCATTTGCGGAGCAGCAGAAAAGGCGCTCGCGTTTTCCGTCAACCAGTCAGGCGGACAACGTGCTTCCCTCGAGATTCGCGTCGTGCCGCCGCGAGTCTTCTACAGCGACACGTCTTGGCGTGTCGGGCGCTTCCCGAAGCTGGTTCTTGTTGTCCCGGATCTGCCTGACCGCCATGCCATGCTGGCAAACGTGGCGGACCTGGTGGCGCACGAAGTCTTCCACGTGGTGATGATTGCAGCAGGCGACATAGCATTGGGGACGGACGAGCATGTCGCCTATCACTTTGGACTTTGTGGGCAGTTGGTTGCGATCGGAGACATCACGCCGTCTTCCATGCCAGGGTTCTCGATTGCCTCGTCCGATCCGAACATCGCGTCTTCCTCGTCAGCTGCCGAGAGGGTTCGCGACGAGCTGAAGGCGCAGTGGGGCGAGGAGTTGATCGCAGCTGATGCAGCGTTCGGGCAGGAACTGCTGAGCAAGTGCAGGTCCATCAGACCGGGTGCCCGGACCGACGAACGCTAAATCGTGACTACCTCGCCACCGTTAGATCCCGCCTGATGAATAGATTGAGTCCCGGGTCAGGCCAGGCTGAAAGAATTCAGTTCAAACAAGGAAACAAAGAAGTGACACAGAGAGGTGGATGTAATGAAAATTGTATATTGGATATTTGCGGCGCTGGATGTGATGACTGCCGGTCTCTTTTTCGGGCCGGCCCTATTTGGTTTTAGTTTGAGGTTTATTCCAAGGTATGACGATATCTTGCCATTAATTGCTTTGTGGCTTGCGTTTGTTTCGTTTCTTCTGCTCGTTGCGTTGTTCTCTAAGAGGGTTCGTATGAAGGTCGTGGTTGATGCAATATCCCGAACTTCTATCTTTATTATTTCGTTATATCTGATAGTTGCGGCGTCGTTGTATGCAGGTTCTCTGTTTCATGGAATGTAGTAGCGATGAATTGAAGCGTTCACCGCGTGCTGGGACGCCAGCACAGTTCACAGGATCTCTGGCCCTGGCCGCACGATTCGCCGCCCGCTCCAGCTCGGGATGGGCATTGGATCCAGCGCTCCCAGGCGCGAACTGACTCATCCTGCGGTGCGGTATTCGGCGAAAGAAATGTCGGAGTCATATTCCGCACCAATCTCAAGAATGCACAGCCTCGCGGTATGACCGACAAGGGCTGGCGTCGGGCTCCCAGTGCCGGATGCCTGAACGACCCATGCGGGAGTCTCCCGCCCACGCCCGTACAATGGTCACATGTCCGCCGGTACTTCCCCCATCAGCGCTGCCGCGCGCTACGCCGCCTCCCTGCGCCTATCCGTCGCCCCCATGATGGACTGGACCGACCGCCATTGCCGTGTCTTCCACCGGCTGCTGGCGCCGTCGGCGCGTCTGTATACCGAGATGGTCCATGCCAACGCGGTGATCCATGGCGATCGCGAACGCCTGCTGGGTTTTGATGCGAGCGAGCAACCCCTGGCCCTGCAGCTCGGCGGCAGCGACCCCGATCTCCTCGCCCAGGCCGCGCGCATAGCCGGCGAGTGGGGCTACGTCGAGGTCAATCTCAACTGTGGCTGCCCGTCCGACCGCGTGCAGGCGGGTCGTTTCGGCGCGTGCCTGATGCGCGAGCCTGCGCTGGTGGCCGAATGCGTGGCGGCGATGTCACAGGCCACCCCGATTCCCGTCACGGTGAAATGCCGCCTCGGCGTCGACGAGGACAACGATTACGAGGTCTTCGCCCGCTTCGTCGACCAGGTCGTCCATGCCGGTAGCCGCATGGTCGTCGTGCATGCGCGCAACGCGTGGCTGAAGGGGCTTTCGCCGAAGGAAAACCGGGAGATCCCGCCGCTGCGCTACGACTGGGCCTATCGCCTCAAGCAAGAACGCCCGGCGCTGCCGGTCGTGCTCAACGGCGGTATCGCCGAGGTCGAAGCTGCGCAAGCGCATCTGGCGCACGTCGATGGCGTGATGCTCGGTCGCGCCGCGTATCACGACCCCTATGTGCTGCATCGTCTCGACGCCGCGCTCGCCGGCACGCCGCTGCGCCCGAGGGCCGAACTGCTTATCGCGCTGCGTCCCTATGTCGAGGCGCAACTGGAAAAGGGCCTGGCGCTCAAGCACATCACCCGCCACATCCTGGGCCTGTTCCTCGGCCAACCCGGTGGGCGGGCATTCCGCCAGATCCTCAGCGAAGGCGCCCATCGGCCTGGCGCCGACTGGTCACTGATCGCCGAAGCGCTGGCCGTGACCGAAGCGCAGGGCCGTCGCGCCGCGGCCTGAGGTCGGTACCGGCTTGGCGGCAAACTTGCATGCCGTCACGGAATGGCTATGCTTGATCGTTCACCTGTCTGAACGCGGCGAGCGACGGGTCAGAAAAGTTCAGATCGGATTCACCCCGAAAAATCAAGAATTTGCCTCGTTTTCTGGGGTTCCCCGGCCTTGCCACGGAATCCGGATTTCACGATTTTTGAACGATTTTCCCCGCTCCGCTAGGATTCCGGCCGTGACGCTTGCTTCCCTCCGCCTTCCGAGTCTCGCAGTGGCCGCCGCGTTGGCGCTGGCGACCCTGCCGGCTGTGGCGGCGCAGGACCGCGGCCCGCCCGAGGCGCGCGATGCGTTTCCCCGCAGTGGCGGGCGTGCCGGTGACGCCAATGGCCGTTCGCTTTCGGACGCCATCCGCCGCGTGCAGCGCACCACCGGCGGGCAGATCCTCGGCGCCGAGCAGGTGCCTTTCGACGGACGCAACATCAACCGTGTGAAATACATGGATGACCGGGGTCGCGTCCGCTACATGGACGACCCGGTACCCGACCGTGCTCCGCCGCGTGCGCCGCGCCCGGTCGAACCGGCTACGCCACCACGCGGCGATAACCCCTGACTGGCGATAGTGGCTTAACCACTTCAGTTTCCCCTGGCCGCCGGCCAGCCAAACGTAACTAGGGAGAGTTCATGCGTATCCTTCTGGTCGAAGACGAAGCCCCCCTGCGCGAGACCCTTGCCGCGCGCCTGAAGCGCGAAGGCTTCGCGGTCGACGCGGCGCAGGACGGCGAGGAGGGCCTGTACATGGGCCGCGAGGTGCCGTTCGATGTCGGCATCATCGACCTGGGCCTGCCGAAGATGTCGGGCATGGAGCTGATCAAGGCGCTCCGCGACGAGGGCAAGAAGTTCCCGGTGCTGATCCTCACCGCGCGCTCGAGCTGGCAGGACAAGGTCGAGGGCCTCAAGCAGGGTGCCGACGACTATCTCGTCAAGCCGTTCCATGTGGAAGAACTGCTCGCCCGCGTCAACGCGCTGCTGCGCCGCGCCGCCGGCTGGAGCAAGCCCACGCTGGAATGCGGCCCGGTCGCGCTGGATCTGGCCGCGCAGACGGTCAGCGTCAACGGCAGCAATGTGGATCTCACCAGCTACGAGTACAAGGTGCTGGAGTACCTGATGATGCATGCCGGTGAACTGGTCTCCAAGGCCGACCTCACCGAGCACATCTACCAGCAGGACTTCGACCGCGACTCCAACGTGCTGGAGGTGTTCATCGGCCGCCTGCGCAAGAAGCTGGATCCGGACGGCGAACTGAAGCCGATCGAGACCGTCCGCGGCCGCGGCTACCGCTTCGCGATTCCGCGTACCGAGGGCTGATCCCTCGCTTCCAGGAACAGACAGCAGCGTGGGCGTCCGTCTTCGTTGGTTCAAGCGTTGGCGGCCGCGCTCGCTGCAGGCTCGCCAGTTGCTGGCCGCCAGTATCAGTCTGGTGGCCTTCCTCGCGCTGGCCGGCTACGCGCTGGACGCCGCCTTCGCCGACACGGCGATGGACAACCTGCGCAGCCGCCTGAAGAACTACGCCACGGCCTACAACGGCAGCATCGATTTCCTGCGCGACGGCTCGCTGTATATCCGCGAGCAGTCGCCGGATGCGCGTTTCGACGTGCCTGGCGGCGGCCTGTACGCCGAAGTCATACGCCCCGACGAACGCTGGTCGTCGATGTCGGCCGAAGGCCCGGTGCTGCCGGTATCCGGGCCGATGCTCGGCCCTCGCCAGGAGGAATTCACCGGTCCGCTGGACATGGTGCAGATCGACGGCAGCAAGGGTCAGGTCTACCGGTACGGGCAGGGCGTGATCTACGAACCCGAGCCCGGCCACGAGATTCCGTACACCATCTACGTGATGGAGGATGCGCGCTCGCTCGGCGCACAGCTGCGTGTGTTCCGCAGCGCGGTCTGGTTCTACCTCGGTATCACCGGCATCTTCCTGCTGTTGCTGCAGACCTTCATCCTGCAGTGGAGCCTGCGGCCGCTGCGGCGGGTGGTGAACGAGCTCAGCAAGGTGCAGCGCGGCGAAGCGCTGCGCATGACCGAGCATCACCCCCGCGAGCTGGAACCGCTCACCGACAGCATCAACGCCTTCATCGAGAGCGAGCGCGAGAACCTCGACCGGCAGCGCAACACGCTGGCCGACCTGGCGCACAGCCTGAAGACGCCGCTGGCGGTATTGCGCACGCAGCTGGACAGCGGCGCCGGCGACGCCGACCTGCGCGAGGAGTTCGACGTACAGCTGCGGCGCATGAACAACCTCGTCTCCTACCAGCTGGCGCGTGCAGCCTCCAGCGGCCACAAGCTGTTCGCCGCGCCGGTTCCGATCGAGTCCAACGCCGAGGAGATCGTCCGCGGCCTGGAAAAGGTGTACGCGACCAAGGGCGTGCTGTGCGAGTTCGAGATCGATGCGAACGCGCGCTTCTATGGCGAGCCGGGTGACCTGCAGGAGCTGCTGGGCAACCTGCTGGAAAACGCCTTCAAGTGGGCGCGTAGCCGCGTGCTGCTCACCGCCAAGCCGACGGCGGGCGGCAGCAGCAGCAAGCGTGCGGGCCTGATGCTGGCGGTGGACGACGATGGCCCGGGCATCGCGCCGGAAGCGGTCGCCAAGATCCTGCAGCGCGGCGTGCGCGGCGACGAGCGCGTGCAGGGTCACGGCATCGGGCTTTCGATCGTGCAGGACCTGGTGAAGGGCTATCGCGGCGAGATGCACGTGACCCGCTCGCAGGAGCTGGGCGGCGCGCGCTTCGAGGTGACCCTGCCGCCGGGGCTGTAGACCGCGGCGTTCCTGCAGGGACTTCGTCGGCCCTTAGGCGCGGCCCTCGAACGGCGAGGGGCCGTAGTAGCGGCGCAGGTGCGCAGCCACCTTTGGCATCGCCTCGGCGAGCACGCCGGGCGCGGAGAAGTGGTATTCGCTCACCACCGCGAAGAACTCTTCCGGCGCTTCCGCCGCATACGCATCGATACGTGTGCGCTTGCCGGCATCCACGCGCTGGCAGAACGCATCGTAGGCTTCCTGGAAGTCCTGGGCCCATTCGCGCTGCCATTCACGCGGCAGCGGCGGCGTGCCATCGAGTGCACCGTCGAGCACGTCGAGCTTGTGCGCCATCTCGTGCACGGCCACGTGGTAGCCGGCATGCGGGTCGGCGAGATCGGCCTGCACGTCGGCCCAGGACAGGATCAGCGGTCCCTGGTCCCAAGCCTCGCCGATCAGTTCGTCATCCCACTCGTGCAGCACGCCAGCCGCATCGACATGGCTGCGGTGCACGCGGAACGCATCGGGATAGACGATCAGCTGCGACCAGCCGCGCCAGCCACCCGGGCCCACTTCCAGCAGAGGCAGGCAGCACATCGCCGCCAGCAACACGACCTGCCATGCCTCCAGCACCAGTCCATCGACTGGCGATATCGTCTTCTCACGCAGGAACTGCGCCACCAGGGTGCGGAGCTTTTCTTCTCGCGCCGGACCGAGCGCATCGATCCACGGACAGTGGGCGCGCGCCTCGGCCCACGGTGCATCGTCGATCGTCGGAGGCGGGGGGCGCAGCCAGCCCAGCAGGCGCTGGATCAGCGGAACATGCCCGGGAGGAAGCTGTGCCATTTCGGCATGCGGCCGCGCGGCGGCAGCAGTTCGCCATCATCACCGCCGCCGCTGGGCGTGATCGTGGTGGCGCGATGACCCGGCGAATGCGACGGCGGCACGTTGGTCACTTCGGGCGCCGGACCGTGCGCGGCGGACCCCGGCGTGACGCAGGTGCCATGGTCTGCTTCGGCCATGCCGCTGGACGCCCAAGCCACGGCCGGGGTCAGCAGAAGGAGCAAGCAGGCAGATCGGCGCATCGTCGACATCCCGGAAGGGGGCCCAAGCGTCCGATTCTAACGCGCTTTTCACGCTGGCTGGCAAGCGGCGCTGGGCGCCTCAGGCCCCGTGCCGCATAATTCCGCCGTTTGCCCTGCGGGCGCGGTGGTGGGAGGGGTCGTGGACGATCGCGCTTTACTGGCCCGGCTGGCCTCGGGACGCTTGTCCGGGGACGCCTTGGCGCGCGATTTCGGCCTGACCCGTGCGGCGGTCTGGAAGCGCATTCAGAATCTGCGTGCCGCCGGCATTGATATCCAGGGTCGGGCTGGCGAAGGCTACGGATTGGGCTATCCGGTCGAACTGCTCGAGCACGACCGCATTGTGGCCACGCTGCCCCCCGAAGCCGCCGCCGCACTGGACCGCCTCGAGATTGCCTGGACCGTGGATTCCACCAATACCGAACTCCTGTCCCGGCCCGTGCCGACGCAGGGGGTCAGCGTGCTGCTGGCCGAGCGCCAGACCGGCGGCCGTGGCCGGCGGGGCCGCCAATGGGCTTCGCCGCTGGCGGCGCACATCTATCTCTCGCTGTCGCGGGGCTTCGGGGGCGGCCTGGCGCAACTGGCCGGGCTCAGCCTCGCGGTCGGCGTGGCCGCGGCAGAGGCGCTGCGTGGCTGTGGCTTTGCCGATGTCGGGCTGAAATGGCCCAATGACCTGCTCGCCGGCGACCGCAAGCTCGGCGGCCTGTTGATCGAAGGCGGCGGCGAAGTGGCGGGGCCCGCGCGCGCGGTGATCGGCCTCGGCGTCAACGTGCACATGCCTGAAGCCTTCGCGGCCGGCATCGGCCAGCCGTGGGCCGACCTGGACACGCTCGCCGGCGCGCCCGTCTCGCGCAATGCCATCGTCGCGGCGCTGCTGGCGCAGCTGCTGCCTGCCCTGGCGCTGTTCGAGGCCAAGGGCCTGACGCCCTTCCTGCCGCGCTATGCGGCGCTCGACCTGCTGGCCGGCCGGCGCGTGCGCGTGGAAGAGGCTGGCCAATTCCACGAGGGCGTGGCCGAGGGGCTGGCCGCCGACGGCGCGCTACGCGTGCGCACCGGCGCCGGCGAGCGCCTGTTCCATGCCGGCGAAGTCAGCGTGAGACCCGCATGAGCGATTGGCTGTTCGACCTGGGAAATTCCCGTTTCAAGTTCGCGCCCCTGCGCCCCGACGGCCGTGCCGGCGACGTGCAGGCGTGGGCCCATGGCGTGCAGGCAATGTCCGCCGACACCGCCGAGGCACTGCCGTCCGGCGACACCGCCTGGGTAGCCAGCGTCGCCGCGCCGGCGCTGACCGCCGATGTCATCGCGCACTTGCGCGCACGCTTCGCCCAGGTCCGCATCGCCCGCACGCTGGGCGAATGCGCTGGCGTGCGCGTGGCCTATGCGCAGCCGGAAAAATTCGGCGTGGACCGCTTCCTCGCCCTGCTCGGCGCGCGCGCGATGGGCCACGTGCTGGTGGCCGGCGTGGGCACCGCGCTGACCGTGGATCTGATGGATGCCAACGGGCTGCATCGCGGCGGCCGCATCAGCGCGTCGCCCACCACCATGCGCGAAGCGCTGCACCAGCGCGCCGCGCAGTTGCCGGCCAGCGGTGGCGACTACGCCGAATTCGCCAACGACACCGCCGATGCGCTGGCCTCCGGCTGCGACGGCGCCGCGGTGGCGCTGATCGAACGCAGCCTGCAGCAGGCCAGCCTGGACCTGTCCCCGGTGCGCCTGGTGCTGCATGGAGGTGGTGCACCTGCGCTGTTGCCGCTGCTGCCCGGCGCCGAACACCATCCCTCGCTCGTGCTCGATGGCCTGGCGGTGTGGGCGGCGCATCACCCTGCCGCTGCCGACTGACCCGGCTGCTCGCGACGTGGTCTGGGCTGGTTAGAGTCGCGGCATGTACGTTCGCGCCCTGATCGTCGTGCTCGCCTTCCTCAATGCCGGTGTCGCCCTGTGGTGGGC
>JAEWJB010000164.1 GCA_023386795.1 Pseudomonadota bacterium | reverse complement strand
GGCGGAAGCAGCACGTCAGGCGGAAGCAGCACGTCAGGCCGAAGCGGCCCGGCAGGCCTCGCGCGCCGCAGCAGCCGTGCCCGCGCCCGCACCGGGCGGCGGGAGCGTCACGTACGCCAACTGCACCGAGGCGCGCGCGGCCGGTGCCGCGCCCGTCCTCGTCGGTCAGCCGGGCTACTCGCGCAAGCTCGACCGCGACGGCGACGGCATCGGCTGCGAGTGACGTCGCGGCGCCGGGTCAGGCGCCCAGCGCACCGCCGAACGGGTCTGCCGTCCGCTTCGAGGTCAGGGCGGCCGCGATCACCGGGTCCGTCGGCGCGTCCTCGGCCGCGAGCGCGTCCGTCAGCAGCCCGACCAGCGCGTCGAGCTGCACGTCGGACGACGCCACCGAGTCCTCCTCGCTCGCGCCGTCGAGCGCGCGGGCGGCGAGGCCGGACTTGCTGTCGATGAGCTCCGCGATGCGCGCGTCGATGGTCTGCGCGGCGATGACGCGCCACGCCGTGACGGGCTCCTCCTGGCCGATGCGGTGGATGCGGTCGATGGCCTGGGTCTGCTCGGCGTCGGTCCACGAGAGCTCCGCGAGCACGAGGTTGGACGCGACCTGCAGGTTCAACCCGACGCCCGCGGCCATGAGCGAGCACACGACGATCTGGACCTCGGGGTCCTCGGTGAACGCCGCGACGGCCTTGGCGCGCGCCCGCGGCGTCTGGTCGCCGCGGATCGACGTGTAGCGGATGCCGCGCTCGGCGAAGGTCTTCTCCGCCTGGTCCATGACGTCGACGTGCTTGGCGAAGAACACGACCTTGCCGACGTTGCGCGCCAGCTGCGCCGCGTAGTCCGCCGCGAGCCCGGCCTTGGCCTGGCCGATGCGCCGGACCATCGTGAAGACGTTCTCGCCGCTGGACTTGGCGTTGGAGTCCTTGAGCTCGGCGGCGGCGACGCGGCGCGCGAGCTCGAGGTCGATGCCGAGGACGTCGGTGCCGCGGTGCTCGACGGCGGCGCGGTAGCGGCTGACGAGCCGCTGCGCGAGCGCCGCCTCGGCAGCCCGGATGGAGCGGCCGACGGCGCCGTCGAGCTCGACGGGCAGGTCGGCGACGCGGCGCGCGGGGATGTCCTTGGCGACGTCCGTCTTGCGGCGCCGCACGATGCCCATCTCGACGACAGCCGAGCGCGCCGCCGCGGAGAACCCCCGGTCCGCGGGCGTCAGGCCGGTGTCCTCGAGCGCGGTGAGCAGCGACCCCAGCGGCTTGGTCTCGTCGATCCAGCCGAGGAACTGCCAGATCGCGCGGAAGTCCTCGATGTCGTTGATCAGCGGCGTGCCCGTCAGCGCCATGAGCAGCGGGCGCGGGGTGCGGGCGCGGATGCGCTCGGAGATCTCCAGCACGTGCTTGGAGCGCTGCGAGCCGGTGTTCTTGATGAAGTGCGCCTCGTCGACGACCATGCCGCGGAACCCGTGGTCGCCCAACCAGCCGGCGTGCCGGTCGAGGATGTCGTAGTTGACGATGACGACGTCCGCGAACGCGTCGACCTGCTCACCGTCGCCGTGCACGACGGTCGCCTGCCGCAGCGGCGTCCACAGGCTCACCTCGTGCGCCCAGTTGGTCTTGACGACGTTCGGCGCGACGACGAGCAGGGGGAACGCGTCGGCCGCCTGCGCCGCGAGCAGCGCCTGGGCCGTCTTGCCGAGACCGGGCTCGTCGGCCAGCAGGAACGTGCGGTGCCCGCGGCCGGCGGCCGCGACGACCTGCGCCTGGTGCGGCATGAGCTCGCGCCCGGGCGGCGTGGGGACGTGCCGCGGCTCGGGGAGCGTCATGCACGCCGGGGCGCCGGGGCTGGCGTCCTCGAACGAGCGGAACAGCGGCTCGAGCAGCTCCCAGCCGGCGAGCCGGCGCGGCTTGGCGACGACGCGCTGCGCGGCGGCCTCGTAGTCGGGTGCGAGGAACGGGTTGGCGAGGCGGCGCGACAGCACCGACTGCGGGATGACACGCCGCTCGGCGCCCGCCTGCGGGGCGGGCGCCGGGGCCGGCTCGGGCTCGGGCTCCTCCGGGGGCTCGATGCCGCCGGCGCGCATGACGCTGGCCTTGTACGCGTGAGCGGCGTCGGAGACCTTGGCGTCCTCGGCGAGCAGCGCGAGCAGCGTCTGGTCGCGCGCGGCGATGCGCGCGAGCTGTGTCGCGACGCCGTCGAGACGCTTGAGCTGCTCGGAGCGCTTGGCCTGCGTGAGCGTGGTGTCCGCCATGGTGCGGGCACGCTCCTCGCGCACCAGCAGGGCGACGACCTGGAACTTCGTCCGGACGCCGGGCTTCGTGGGGGTGTGCTGGACGGCGTCGTCGACCTCGCGCGCGATCCCCGCGAGGACCGGGATCAGCTCCTTCTTGGCGGGCCGGGACGTGCGACGTCGCTGCGTCTCCGTGCCGCCGCCGCGCGTGCGACCGGACCCACGTCGGCCTGCTCCTGCCACGTCTCCTCCTTCGCCCACCCGCACCGCGGCCGCGGCGCGGCGCGCTCGTGCGTCTTCAGCCGGGCCCGGCGCCGCGGGGACGACGACCCCGACGACGTCGCCGGGGCAGCCCCTGCGGGGGTGGACGGCCGACGGCCGCGCAGCTCCCCCGCGCGTACCGGCGGGTCCGTGCTGACGTCGGTGGTGCCACGCGGCCGGACGCCTCCGTGAACGCTCACGGGGCACGGTCCTGGCCCTGCTCCATCACCGACTGTCTCGCAGCCTACCGCCGGGTCGCCGTGGAGTGGGGATCCGGTCGCGTGCGGGTGCGCAAGCTGGAGTGACGCGAGGCCCCCACACCCCCCGGGACGGGTCGTCCGGGCGGCGTGGGGGCCTCGTCGTCGGCCGTCAGGAGGTCACGGCCGTGGTGCTGCCCGCGTCACGACCGCGGCTTGGTCGGCTTCTCCTCGAGGTTCGCGATCGCGTCGAGGAGCGCGGCCGTCGCCTTGTTCACGCGGTCCTGCTTGTGATCCTTGGCGAGGACGTGCTCGGCCTCCTTCTGCGCCTTCCTGACCGCGCCGAGGCTCTTGCCGGTGTACACCTCACCGGACAGGTCGATCCCGTCGAGGCTCGCGAGCGCCCGCTCGAGGGCCGAGGTGTCGGTGATCGACGGCTTCACGCCCAGCCACTTCTCCGGGTCGGCGCTGGCCGCGGCCCCGAGCTTCTCCGAGAAGTCGCTGTTGAGGATCAGCGGGTTGTGCGTCGAGCGCCAGCTGAGCTGGTCGTTCAGGCCCCAGAACGT
>JAEWJB010000119.1 GCA_023386795.1 Pseudomonadota bacterium | reverse complement strand
GCGCCGATGGTAGTGTGGCTCAAGCCATGCGAGAGTAGGTCATCGCCAGGGGCTTTACCCCGCAAACCCCCAGCCAAGCGGCTGGGGGTTTGTCTTTGCGCCTACATAAACTTCAAAGGACGTTGCGGCTTACCGCTTTGCCCTCATATCCGGAAGTACGCTGTGCCCAGGTTCGCGCACCGTTCCCTCCCAAGTCCTGGATCGCAAGATGCCGGAATTGCCAGAAGTCGAAACCACCCTTCGGGGACTTGAGCCGCATGTGCTGGGCCGTCGCATTCATGGCGTGATCCTGCGCCGGCCAGATCTGCGCTGGCCGATTCCCCCGGAAATCGAGCGAGAGTTGCCCGGCGCGAAGATCGCGGCGCTGCGCCGGCGCGCCAAATACCTGCTTCTGGACACCGAAAGCAACGGCAGTGCGTTGCTCCATCTCGGGATGTCGGGCAGCCTGAGGGTACTGCCCGGTGATACGCCGGTGCGAACGCACGACCATGCGGACATCAGCCTCGACAACGGTCATTTGGTGCGATTCAACGACCCGAGACGCTTCGGCGCGCTCCTTTGGCAAGCGCCTGGTGAGATACACCCGCTGCTCGCGGATCTGGGCCCGGAGCCCCTCTCCGATGAATTCGATGGTGACCACCTGTTCCAACTGAGCAGGGGCCGCCGCGCGCCAGTCAAAACCTTCCTGATGGACCAGGCCATCGTTGTCGGCGTAGGCAACATCTACGCGGCCGAGAGCCTGTTCAAGGCCGGCATCAGCCCGCTCCGTGAAGCCGGCAAGGTGTCCCGCGAGCGTTACCAGCGGCTGGCCGAGGCAGTAAAGGAAACCTTGGCCTACGCTATTCAGCGAGGCGGTACCACGTTGCGCGACTTCATCAGCCCGGACGGCGCCCCGGGCTACTTCGAGCAGGAACTGCTGGTCTACGGGCGCGAGAACGCACCGTGCCGCAGCTGTGGAAAGCCACTTCGCCACGCCACCATCGGACAGCGGGCCAGCGTCTGGTGCCCGCGATGCCAGCGCTGAGGTCTTCACCCCGGTTGTCCCGTTCACCGCTATAGTCCGCGCCATCGACGGTGTAGGGACTGCACCATGGCCGAATCGACGGACATTACGCTCTGGCTGGATTCAGCGCGCGCGGGCGATCGCGCGGCGCTCGATCGCGTTCTCGCCACGCTGTATCGCGAACTGCATGCCATGGCGCGTCGCCAGCTTGCCGGCCAGCAGAACCACACGCTCGATCCGACCTCCCTCGTCCACGAGTCCTACCTGAAACTGCTGGGCGCCAGTGGCGGCGCCCGTTTCGACGACCGCGCGCACTTCTTCGCCTATGCCGCCTCGGCCATGCGCAGCGTCGTCGTGGACTATGCGCGTAATCGCCTCGCCCGAAAGCGCGGTGGTGACCTCAAGCGCGTGGCCGAGATTCCGGAGGACAGCGACAGCGGCGTGCGCCTCGACGAAAACCTCCTGGCACTCGATGTCGCGCTCAACCGCCTCCACTCGGTGGACGAACGCCTGGCAAAAGTCGTCGAACTTCGCTACTTCGCCGGTCTCTCGGAACAGGAGATCGCCGAGCTGATGCAGCGATCCGAGCGCAGCATCCGGCGAGACTGGCAGAAAGCCCGGATGCTCCTGCTGGCCTCGATGCAGGAAGGATGAGCTACTCCCATGGACGCGCGACGCTGGGCCCAGCTGTCACCGTTGCTCGACGAGCTGCTTGAGTTGGATGGCCAGCTGCGCGAGCAGCGCCTGCGCCAACTCGGGGAGGTCGAACCAGCGCTGGCCACGGAGCTGGCGCAGCTGTTGGCGATGGAGAAGCAGTGCACAGGCTTCATTGCAGAGCCCTTGCTCGGACATCATGAACAACTGGCCGCACGCGGTGATCGCGTCGGCCCCTATCAGCTCTTCGAACTGCTGGGCGAAGGCGGCATGGGTCAAGTCTGGCTGGCAGTGGACACACGCCGCGCCGCGCCGCTGCAGGTGGCGCTGAAACTGTTGCGGCCTGATCTGGCTGATCCGCACCTGCGGGCGAGATTCCTGCGTGAGCGCGATACCCTGCTGCAGCTCTCGCATGCACGAATTCCCCGCCTGCACGATGTCGGCGAAGAAGGCCAACTGTATCTGGCACTCGAGTATGCACCGGGCGAACCGATCATCGACTACTGCCGACGCCATGCGGCCACGCCGCGCCACTGCGTCGAACTCTTCCTGCAGGTATGCGAAGCCCTTGAACACGTGCACGCCCGGGACATCGTGCATCGCGACATCAAGCCGGCGAACATCCTGGTGGATCCCTATGGCGAAGTGCGCCTGCTGGATTTCGGCATTGCCCGCCATCTCGGCGAGCCACTTGATCCCGCCCCGGAAGATGGGACGCGTGCCTTCACGCTTCACTACGCGGCACCCGAACAGATTCGCGGCGAAGCAGTCGACGCCACAGCCGACGTCTATTCCCTCGGCGTGGTGCTCTATGAACTGCTGACGGGCCAGAAGCCCTATCGATTGCGTCGGCAGAGCGATGCCGAATGGGAGCGCGCGGTGCTTTGCGCGGAAGTCACGCCGCCTTCGGTGCTGGTCCAACGACAGAACGCCAACGCCGCGGCGAGGCGGGCGACGCGCCTCAACGACGACCTGGATGCAATCGTGTTGAAGGCGCTCCAGAAAACCCCCAGCCAGCGCTACCCCAGTGTCACGGCCCTCGCGGCCGACCTGCGCCGCTGGCAGCGGGGCGAGCCGCTGATCCCGATAGCGAGCGCGGCGCCCACCCATTGGTTGCGCTGGTGGCGCCGCGGCCCGTTGCCGCCCCCCGCGGGCGCTTAGCCTCGCCTTTGCCCGCGGGGCCGCTGCGGCCACAATAGGGGGATCGCAGCGGAAAGATTACATGCGCGCACTCCACAGCTCATTGTTCTCCCTGGGCCTGGCGGCCTGCATCGCACCGGCCTCGGCGGGCGCGGAAATCTCCCGCGTCGTGCTGGACAACGGCACGGTCAGACTGGAAGCCACACCGGCTTTCGGCGGCCGCATCCTCTCCTGGCACCTTGCGGGAGAACCCAATGTGTTGAAGATCGGCGAGGATGCGATCCGCACGCAGCCGCGTCCCGACTGGTCCGCCACCGCCGGTGATATTCCATATCTCGGTCACGATGTATGGGTTGGACCGCAGAGCGAGTGGTGGCTGCACCAGGACGTCAATCCCGCGCGTCGCCAGGCGGCCGCCAACTGGCCGCCGGATCCCTATCTATCTTTGGCCAATGTCCGGATACGATCCCGTGACGCCTACCGCTTCGTGATGGAAGGCGTCGACAGCCCGGTCACGGGCGTTCGCCTGCGCAAGCAGGTACGTCTGGACGACGACGCACCCGACACGGTGTGGATCGAGGCCGAAGCCCGCAATGTGCGTGGGAACCCCGTGGCCTGGGACCTGTGGTTCAACACGCGCGTGGCCGCCGACACGCGTGTCTTCGTGCCGGTGGCCGACGCCGACCGGGACGTGCACCTGCAACCTTCCACCGATGAGGGCACGACCGCGCCCCGGCATCTTTGGAACGCGGGGCTGTTCGTCCTGACTGCACAGTCGGCCGACTCTCCGCTGATCCAGCGCGGCAAGTACCGCCTGCAACCCTCCGCCGGCTGGATGGCAGGGTTTGCCGGCCACCAGATGCTGCTGATCCGCTTCGAACACCAGCCGCGCGAGCGTATCCACCCGGAGCAGGGGCAGGTCGAGCTGTATCTTGATGCGCCGTCCTACGCCCGCGGCCAGGGCCTGCTGGAAATGGAGGTGCACGCCCCCTACAAGTCGCTGGCCCCCGGCGAGCGCATGCGGGCGGCGGAGCGCTGGACACTGCTGTACTACGACGGCCCGGACGAACAGAAAGCGCAACGAGACTTCCTCTGCCGCCATGCGGCCCGCCTGCAGCTGGACGGCGCCTGCGTGCGTTGATTGCGCGTATTCATCGGCCAGCCATCGGTTCGCCGACCGGCTGGCTATGATGTGCGCTCTTCCCCACCTCCTGCCAAACGGCCCATGGAACGACGCCAATTTCTCAAGAACGCCGCTGTTGCGCTCGCCGGTCTCGGCCTGCCGTCAATCCCGGGCTGGGCCTTGGCCGCCAATGCCGTGGGCTTGCGGCGACTGGGCAACCCGCAGCCGTTCGATTTCGCCTGGCTGAAGGGTCAGGCCCGCGCGTTGGCCGAGACGCCGTACAAGACGCATAAGCGCGTACTGCCCGGACCGGTCGAAACCCTGACCTGGGATCAATACCAGTCGATCAGCTATCGGCAGGACCATGCCCTGTGGGCAGACAAGCCCGGCAAATTCCAGGCGAAGTTCTTCCACCTCGGCCTGTACTTCCACTCCCCAGTTCGCATGTTCGAGGTACTCGACGGCCAGGCGCAGGAATTGGCCTACGACCCGGCGGCCTTTGATTACGGGAAGAGCGGACTGCAGGGCAAGGGATTGCCGCGCGACCTCGGATTCGCCGGCTTCCGGCTCAACACCCGCCAGGACACCAACCGGGACTTCGCCGCCTTTCTGGGCGCCAGCTATTTCCGCGCGGTCGGCGCCGAAGGCCAGTACGGGCAATCCGCGCGCGGCCTGGCGATCGACACCGGCACCGGCAAGCCCGAGGAATTCCCGGATTTCATCGCCTACTACCTGGAAAAGCCGGCGGCCGATTCCAACACCGTCGTCGTCTACGGCTTGCTGGATTCGCCCAGCGTGGCCGGCGCCTACCGCTTCGCCATCACCAATGGCGAGGTTCTGATCATGGACATCGACAGCGCGCTTTACCCGCGCAAGACCATCGAGCGCCTGGGCATTGCACCATGCACCAGCATGTACCAGACCGGCGAGAACGACCGTCGCATGGCCTGGGATTGGCGCCCGGAAATCCACGACACCGACGGCCTGTCGATGTGGACCGGAAGTGGCGAATGGATCTGGCGTCCGCTCGCCAACCCGCCGCACCTGCGGTTCAACATGTTCGTCGACGAGAATCCGCGTGGGTTCGGCCTGCTGCAGCGCGACCGCAATTTCGATCACTACCAGGACGACGGCGTCTTCTACGAGAAGCGCCCCTGCCTGTGGGTCGAACCCAAGGCCGGTTGGGGCAAGGGCTCGGTACAGCTGGTCGAAATTCCGACCGTGGACGAGACCTTCGACAACATCGTCGCGTTCTGGAACCCCGAGGCCAAGCCTCAGCCAGGCCAGGAACTGCTGGTGGGCTATCGCCTGTACTGGGGCGCGCATCCGCCGGCCGCTTCGCCCTTGGCACTGTGCGTAGCGACACGCACTGGCCTGGGGGGCGTGATCGGCCAGAAGCGTGAGCATTTCTCGTGGCGCTTCGCCGTGGATTTCGCGGGCGGCGAACTGGCTTCCCTGGCCAAGGCCAACAACCTGCAGGTCGAAGCCGTACTGCAGGTATCGCGCGGCAAGACCGAAATCGTCTCGGCACGACCGCTGCATGAAATCTCCGGCTATCGGGCGATGTTCGACGTGGTGCCGCCGGACGACTCCACCCAACAGATCGATATCCGGCTCTTCCTGCGCCTGCAAGGCAAGCCGCTTACCGAGACCTGGCTGTACCAGTGGACGCCGCCGCCGGCGTCGGACCGCAAGCTCTACTGACGATTCGCCAAGCCGTGCCCAAGGACGGGCACGGCGAGAGGCCCTCGAGGCAATCACCGCAAGGTACGCATCGCTCCACTTTTTCTTGAAGGAAGATTTCCCTGACTACCAGGGCAAAGACTCCTGCAACGGCTCGATCTTTCCTTCGCCACGCATGATCCGCTTGTATTCGGCGCGGCTCACCGACACGTAACGCTCGTTGCCGCCGATCTCCACCTGCGGCCCATCCTGAACGGCGTGGCCGTGTTCATCCACGCGCACCGTCATCGTCGCCTTGCTGCCGGTATGGCAGATCGTCTTGATCTCCTGCATCTCGTCGGCCCACGCCAGCAGGTACTGGCTGCCTTCGAACAGCTCGCCGCGAAAATCCGTGCGAAGGCCGTAGCACAACACCGGGATGCGAAGCTGGTCGACCACCTCGCTGAGCTGCCAGACCTGCGCACGGGTGAGGAACTGGGCCTCGTCCACCAGCACGCAGTCGAGCTTGCCGTGCTTCGCCACGTCTTCCTCGACCAACCGCAGCAGGTCACGGTCGCGATCGAACGGCACGCCCTCGGCGCGAAGGCCAATCCGCGAAGCGACCACGCCGCTGCCGGCGCGATGATCCAGCTTGGGCGTGAGGATCAACGTGCGCATGCCGCGCTCGCGATAATTGTGGGCGGACTGCAGCAAGGTCGTCGTCTTGCCCGCATTCATCGCCGAATAATAGAAATAGAGCTTGGCCATTGGGGGAATTCTACCGATCGGCCCAACGCGCGGCGATCACTGGACCCGGCGCCGGCCGGGGATGTCAACCTCCACCGCCGCGCGTCCCTCCCGCTACAATGCGGCGGCCCACGGAAGTCCCCATGCACGGTCTCAATCCCCCCCAGCGCGCCGCGGTCTTGCACTGCGAAGGTCCCCTGTTGGTGCTGGCTGGCGCCGGCAGCGGCAAGACGCGCGTGATCGTGGAGAAAATCGCCCACCTGATCGCGACCAACCGCTACCCGGCCCGGCGCATTGCCGCCATCACCTTCACCAATAAATCGGCGAAGGAAATGCGCGAGCGCGTGGGCAAGCGCATCCGTGGCGAGGCGGCCGATGGCCTGACCATCTGTACCTTCCACGCGCTCGGCCTGAAGTTCCTCCAGGTCGAGCACGAGGCGGCCGGCCTGAAGCGTGGCTTCTCCATCTTCGATTCGGACGACGCCGCAGCGCAGATCAAGGACCTGCTGCACGGCGCCAAGCCCGACGTCATCGACGACACCCGGAACCTGATTTCGCGCGCCAAGAACGCCGGCCTCTCGCCGCAACAGGCGATGGAGGCGGCGCGCAGCACGCGCGAGAAGGAAGCGGCCAGTGTCTACGAACGCTACCAGGCGCGCCTGACCACCTTCAACGCGGTGGACTTCGACGACCTCATCCGCCTGCCGGTACAGATCCTCGAATCCAATCCCGAGATCGTGCTGGCCTGGCGCGAACGTATCGGCTACCTGCTGGTCGACGAGTGCCAGGACACCAACGACGCCCAGTACCGCCTGCTGAGGATGCTGGCCGGCGAGCGCGGCAATTTCACCTGCGTGGGCGACGACGACCAGAGCATCTACGCCTGGCGCGGCGCCAACCCGGACAACCTGCTCCAGATGGGGCGCGACTACCCCAAGTTGGAGATCATCAAGCTCGAGCAGAACTACCGCTGCTCCAATCGCGTGCTGCGCGCGGCCAACGCGCTGATCGCGCACAACCCGCACGAGCACCTCAAGACGCTGTGGAGCGACCAGGCCGACGGCGAGCGCATCCGCGTGTGGGAATGCCGCGACAGCGAGCACGAGGCGGAGAAGGTTGCCGCCGAGATCTCCTACCTCGCCACCGCCAAGCAGGTGCCGTGGAGCGACTTCTGCATCCTGTTCCGTGGCAACTTCCAGTCGCGCCCGCTGGAGAAGGCCATGCAGCTGCTGCGCGTGCCTTACCACCTCACCGGCGGCACCGCCTTCCTGGAGCGCCAGGAGGTCAAGGACCTGCTGGCGTGGCTGCGCCTGATCGTCAACCCGGATGACGACGCGGCGTTCCTGCGCGCGGTGCAGTCGCCCAAGCGGGAGGTAGGTGCCGGCTCGCTGGCCAAGCTGGCTGAGCTGGCCGCCAGCAAGCACGTGCCGATGTCTCGCGCGGCCGAATCGATGGGCGCGTTGCAGCACCTGCCACCCCGCGCGGCCAACGGCTTGAGTGCCTTCACGGACATCCTGCGCGAACTGCGCCAGCAGTCCGCGGTGCTCCCGGCTGCAGAGCTGGTGCGCAAGTTGGCCGAGAAATCCGGCTTGCTCACCGACCTGCGCAACCAGAGCAAGGACGAAGCCGGCTTCCAGCGTCGCAAGGCCAACCTGGAGGAACTGGCGGAATGGTTCGAGGGCGGCCCGCGTGGTGCCAGTGCCGGTGACCTTGCCGCGCAGCTCGCCCTGCTGTCGCGCAACGACAAGGACGATGGCGGCAACCAGGTGCGCATGATGACCCTGCACGCTTCAAAGGGCCTGGAGTTTCGCTACGTCTTCATCGTGGGTTGCGAGGACGGCGTGCTGCCGCACGAGGTCAGCCTGGACGAAGGCAACTTGCAGGAGGAACGCCGCCTGCTCTACGTGGGCATCACCCGCGCCAAGGAGCAGCTGTGGATGAGCTACAGCAAGCTCACCCGCAAGTTCGGGGAGCAGATCCGGCTTAAGCCCAGCCGCTTCTTCGACGAAATCCCGGCCGAGGAAATCCAGCGCGACGGTGCGGACCCCATCGCGGATGCCGAGCGCAAGAAGGAGCGTGCCAGCGCAGGCCTGGCGGCGATCCAGGCATTGTTCGACTGACGCTTGCCAGTCCTGACGGTCGCGGTCAGGCTGTGCCTCCGCTTCAACGGAGCACCCCATGCCTGCCTTGATCCAGACACGCCGCCTGCACTTGCGCGAGCTCTCGCCGGAACGCGATGCGGCGAACATGCTCGCGCTGCTCAACGACCCGGGCTTCATTGCAGGCATCGGCGACCGCCAGATACGCACCGAGGCCCAGGCCCGCGACTACCTGGCCGGCTGGCAAGGGGCACAGTATGCCGAGCATGGCTTCGGCCACTACGCCATCGAGGTGCGCGAGGGCGGCGTGTTCATTGGTACCGCGGGTTTGATCCAGCGCGCCGACCTCGCATTGCCGGATATCGGCTATGCGCTGCTTGGCGCGTACCGGGGCCAGGGCTATGCCGAGGAGGCCTCGCGCGGCGTGATCGCCTACGCCCGCGATGTGCTCGGGTTGACGGCGCTGTGCGCCATCGTCTCCCCAGCCAACCCGGCGTCGGTCGGCCTGCTGGAAAAGCTCGGCCTCGCGCGCGAAGGCGATTACGCCATCGCGCCAGAGCGCGAACTGCTGGCCTACTACGCGATGCGGCTCTGAGTTCAGGCGCCGGGCAATGCCCGGCGCAGCTGTTCCAACTGGGCCCGCAATTCGGCCACTTCGGCCTCCAATGCTTCCACGCGGCTGGCAAGCCCCGGCGTGGCGTCGGCATCGGCCGCCGCATCGGCCATCGGTGCCATCGCCTCCACGGGGCCGCACAGTGCGTGCGCGTAGCGCTCCTCGCGCTGGCCACTGGCGCGGGGCAGCACGCCGGCCAGGCCCCGCGCGCCCAGACGCTCCAGCACGTGGCGGACTTCCTCCGCATCGGCGAAGCGGAACAGGCGCTCGCTGCGCGCGAACAGTTCGTGCACCGTCTGCGGGCCCCGCAGGCACAACAAGGCCAGCACCACGGTCTGCTGGCGAGTCAGCCCCAACGCGGCTTCCAGGCGGTGTTCGTAGCGCTCGGCGCGGGAGGAGAACTGCTGGCGCACCAGGCCCATCGACTCCAGCTGGCGCAAGGCGTGGTGGACCTGCCCCGCCTCCAGCGCCATGACCGGCTCGCGCGCGGTCTTCTGGTTGGCCGCGACCTGCGCGGCGTTGACCGTCAGCGGGTAGGTATCCGGCGTGGTGGCTTCCTTCTCGACCAGGCAGCCGAGCACGCGGGCCTGTGCGGCGTCGAGACGCGGGATCTCGGGAGTATCGACGGGCATGGGCATCACCAATGGCACACGGGGCCGGCAGGATAGCCGCCCCCCGCGGGGACTGAAACCCGCAGGTCATCCCGGAGCCGTTAAAATTGCGCCACTTTCCACGGTGGTAGCCCATGCGTCGCAGCACTTCCCTTTCCCTGACCCTCCTCGCCGGCGCCATGCTGGCCCTTGGCGCCTGCAAGGTGCAGGGCCCGGAGGGTACGCCCGCCGCCAAGCCGGCCTTGGCGCCCTCGGCTTCCCCCAAGGCGCCGGAGCAGAAGCCGGCCGCTACCGTGGCGGCCGATGACAACCTCAACGCCGTGCTGTGGATGCAGCGCTCCGAGGAATACCGCGCGCTGTCGGAACAGACCTACCGCGCCGCCGCCGACCGCCTCGACGAGGCCCTGAAGCAGGCGAACTGGGATGCGCTGGTGCCGGAAGAACGCGGCAATGCGATCAAGGGCCTGAAACCGGCCGTGGTGATGGACGTCGATGAAACCGTGCTGGACAACTCGCCGTACCAGGCCCGCCTGATCCGCGACAACCAGGAGTACGACGAAGTCACCTGGTCGAACTGGGTCGCCGAGAAGAAGGCCAAGGCCGTGCCGGGCGTGGTCGACTTCGCCAAGGCCGCCACCGCCAAGGGCGTGACCATCCTCTATATCTCCAACCGCGCCCAGCACCTTCAGGAGGCCACCTTGGCCAACCTGCGTGCGGTGGGCATGCCGGTGGCCGATGACAGCGTGTTCCTCGGCTTGGGCACCTTCGTGAAGGACTGCGAGCAGAACGGCAGCGAAAAGAATTGCCGCCGACGCCTGGCCGGGCAGAAGTACCGCGTGCTGATGCAGTTCGGCGACCAGCTCGGCGACTTCGTCCAGGTGATCGCCAACACCCCGCAGGGCCGCGCCGACCTCTTGGAGGAATACGACGACTGGTTCGGCGAACGCTGGTGGATGCTGCCCAACCCGAGCTACGGCGGATGGGAGCCGGCGCAGTTCAACAACGATTTCAGCCAGCCGCGCGAAGCCCGTCGCCAGGCCAAGCGCGACGCCCTGGACGTGGCCCCGTGAGCCGCCCGCCGCTGCCGCTGACCGATCGCGAGCGCCTGATCTTCGCGCTCGACGTGCCGGGCCGCCGCGAGGCGGTGGAGTGGATCGACCGCCTCGGCGAGGCGGTGTCGTTCTACAAGATCGGCATGGAGCTGCTGGCCTCGGGCGAGTATTTCGACGTGCTCGACGAACTGGCCAAGCGCGACAAGCGCATCTTCGTGGACCTGAAGTTCTTCGACATCCCGGCCACCATCGGCGGGGTGATCGGCCGCCTGTCGCAGTGGCCGGTGAGCTACTGCACCGTCCACGGCTGGCACGCACCGATGCTGCAGGCCGCCGCGGAGGCCAATCGCAGCGAGATGCGCCTGCTCGCGGTGACCGTATTGACCTCGATGGGCCGCGAAGACCTGCGTGCCATGGGCATCGACCGCGAGCCGGTCGACGTGGTGGTCGAGCGCGCCCTGGCGGCCCAGGCGGCCGGCATCGACGGCGTGATTGCCTCGGGCCAGGAGGCCGGTCCGATCCGCCGCGCCACCGGCGCCGGGTTCTCCATCGTCTGCCCCGGCATCCGCCCGGGCGGCCCGGTGGGTGACGACCAGCAGCGCACGGTAGGCGTGGCCGAGGCCTTCCGCGATGGGGCCGACGCCATCGTGGTGGGCCGGCCGATCCGCAAGGCGGCCGACCCGGTGGCCGCCGCCGAGGCCATCCAGGCCGAGATTGCCGCCCTCAAGCTTTGACGTTGTCCAATAAAAACAATCAATTGAAAGACTAACGTCAAGGTTTGCCTAAAGTTCGGGGCTGGCGTACGATCGCCTCCGTCCGGCTCACGCCGGAGATGTGCCACAACACTGTCCACCGGCCCCGTGCCGGTATTTGAAGAGGTTCGGATCGCTGATCCGGCCTCTTTTTTTTTTATCCGCACAAAAGCGAAGGCCCGCGGACGAATCCGCGGGCCTTTGTGTTTCCTGAGTCAAGGCCGCAGGCGATGGGCAACCTGCGACCGGGAAGAAGACCTCAGAACTTCACGCCGACTTCCACCTTCACCGTCCGCGGCACGCCGACGATGTCGCCCTGCTCGTTGTAGTACGCCATCTTCCTGCCGCTGGCGTCCTCGTAGACGATGTTGGTGAAGTTGTCGAAGTTGAACACGTTGATGACGTCCAGGCGTGCATAGGCGGTCCAGTCGCCGGCGATCTTGAAGTTCTTCGTCGCCTGCAGGTCCACCGAGCGATAGCCGAAGATCTTGCCGCCGACCAGGAACTTGCCGTTGCCCTGCGGATTGAAGCCGGTGGGAATGCACGCCGGTTCGTTCGAGCCAAAGGCCGGTGCAGCGCCGCACAGGAAATCATTGCTGGGAATCGGCGTGGCCAGCGTCAGCTTGCCGCCGAAGGTGATGCCCCAGAAGCCATCGTAGTTGGCGGTGGCGACCAGGCGGTGGCGGGCCACCGCATTGGACTTGACCCACGGGTACTGGCCCAGCGTGGCGGCATCGAACGCGTAGTGCTCGTTGATGTCGCGGGTCTGGCGGGCATTGCTCCACGTATAGGCGATCGAGGTGCCCCAGCCGCTCTCCTTCGTGTACGGCTTCTGCGCCGACAGCAGCAGCTGGGTGGTCTGGGTCTTGATGCCGTTGTTGCCGACGATCAGGCCACCGAAGCCCGGCACACCGCAGCCCCACGGCTGCGACAGGCCTGGATCGGCCGTTGCGTTGCACAGCTGCTGGTTGTCCCAGAAGTTGCCGTTCGGATAGCGGTTGCCGAGCGTGAAGCCGAAGCCGTCGTAGCTCAGGATGCGGGTCACCGTCACGTCGGTCAGCCAGTCTCCGATCTGGTTGCTCATGCCCAGGCTGAACTGGTCGGAGTAGGGCGCCTTCAGCTTGTTGTTGAGCAGGTCGACTTCGGTGCCGGAGTTGCTGGTGGCGCCGATGAGCGATTGCAGCCCGGCCACGCCACCGTTGAGCAGCGCCGGATCCCACGCATAACACGGCGCCGCGCCGCGGTAGCACGCGCCCGTCGCCGGATCCTGGAAGTTGACCGTCACCACCGGCAGCGCCGACTTGGTGACTTCCAGCTGCAGGTAGTCGAACAGGTCGCGGTCATACGAACGGCCGGCACCGCCGTGGATCACGTGCATCTCGTCGGCGTTGAGGTCGTACGAGAAGCCCAGGCGCGGCTGCCAGGCGCCATCGAACGCCTTGCGGTTGTGGCCATTGGAGATGTAGTCGTTGACGTCGATGCCGCCGGCGCGCAGCGAATCGGCGTAGGTCTGCCCGGCCGGGCCGTTCGGGTCCTGGCTGTTGAGCGCGTCCACCACGTTCTGCGGGGTCACGAAGTTGAGGTAGGACGGATTCTTCTCGTAGTCCCAGCGCACGCCGATGTTGAGCATCAGGTGGTCGTTGACCTGCCAGTCGTCCTGGATGTACAGGCCGTACTGCTTCGCGTTGGAGGTCACGCTCGGCGCCAGACCGCTCACGCCCGAGACCGGCTTGGTGAACTGTGCCTTGTAGGGGGTGTCCCCCGTGAAACCCGGGGTGCCGACCGTGTAATAGAACTGCGGATTGATATCCAGGGCATCGGCCGCGTACAGGTCGATATCCTTGTAGCGCGCGCCCATCTTGATGGTGTGCTCGCCGTGCCAGTCGATGGCATTGAGCGTAAAGTTGTCTTCCAGCGACCAGCCCTTCTGGCCCTTGGTCTGGGCCGACAGCGGCGAGCCGCCCTCGATCCCGACGATCGTCGCCTCGCTGTTGCCGTTCGGATAGGTGTAGATGTAGCCGTTGCCGACGGTGATCGGCAGCGGGTTGTTGAAGGAATCTTCGTGGGTGGCCAGCAGTTCGTTGTAGAACCAGTCACCACTGTGGTTCCAGCGCAGCGCCCAGCGCTTGTCGGTGTTCTCGCTCACCACGCCGTGCGAGCGCGCGGTGCTGCCGCTGAAGCCTTCCTGGTTCTCGTCGCGGTTCTGGTAGGAGAGTTCGAAACGGTCGCGGTCGGTGGGCTCGAAGTCGATCTTCGCGAAGTACAGGTCCTCCTGGAACTCCTGCAAACCCGCGCCGAGCTGCGAAGCCGCATTGGCCGGCAGGAAGGGCACGCCGCCGGAGGCGCCCGCATCAGGCACCGTGGTGGTGGGCAGGTCGAAGCGCTTGGCCTCGTAGGTCGCGAAGAAGTGGAGCATGTCCTTCACGATCGGCCCGCCCAGCGCGAAGCCGTATTCCTTCTCGGTCGAGGCGACCTTGTCCTGGCCCGGCTGCCGCTCGGCCGGGGTCATGGCACGCATGTCCTCGTCGGTATAGCGGTAGAACGCCTCGCCGTGGAATTCGTTGGTGCCCGACTTGGTCGCCGCGGTCACCGCCGAGCTGGCCACCTGGCCGTACTCGGCCTTGTAGTTGGAGGTGATGACCTTGTATTCGCCGATCGCCAGCTGCGGGAACGGATTGCCCGCGCTGCCGAACTGGCCGGCCACGCCGCCTTCCTTGACGTAGCTCTTCTGGCCCACGCCGTCGATGTAGACGTTGGTGGCGCTGGTGTTCTGGGCACCGCCGCGCAGCGAGGTGTTGCCCTTGGCATCCCGGGTGAAGACCATGCCCGGCACGGCGTCGGCAAACTCCAGGAAGTTGCGCGAGACCTGCGGGGTGGTCTGGATCTGGCGCAGCGAGACGGTCTTGCCGACCTCGGAGGTGCGCACTTCCTGCAGCAGGGTCGGGGCGGTCACGTTGACCGCGTCCAGCGTCGTGGCCGCGCCGCCCGAGGCGGCCGCTTCGCCGCCGGTGGCGATGTTGAGGGTGGCGGTGGAGGCTACGGTGACGGTCACCGTCTCCACGCGGCCGCCGGCTTCCACTTTGTACGTGCCCGGTTGCAGGCCGACCACGGTGTAGTTGCCGTCGGCGCCGGTCGTGGCGCGGCGCACCGCACCGGTCGCCACGTTGGTGGCGACCACCTCGGTGCCGGCGGCCGGGCCGGATTGCGAGGTCACCTGGCCACGCAGGTTGGCGTTGGCAGACTGGGCGAAAGCGCCGGGAGCGGCGGCGAACAGACTGGCGGCCAGGGCACAGCACAGCAGGCTGCGGGTTGGCAGGTTGGCTTTGGTTCGGATGGTTTTCACGAAGACCCCTCCCGGGCCGAGCATGGGATAGCGGATTTATTCACGGGTAAGACGGATACAACGTCGGGTGTGAACGTCTTGCGGTTATGTGCAGGCGTTGGAAAATTTTTGTTCAGGCCGGAAGGCGAGGTGGCGGGGCGCGCCGCCCATGGCAATGCGGTTCGACGCATCGCGCGGCGTCCAGGCACGAGGTGCGCGCCAGCGCGATGCGTGGCCGGTGCCCGAAAGCGGCGGTCGGGTTGGGGACGCACTGCGGTTCCTCCCGATGAAGCCATGTTCGGCCCTTCTGTTGTCCTCTCCTGACCTGCTCCTTGGCGTCGCTTTTCCTTCCGCGGGCACCCCCATTGGAAGGCACTCCTGCGGCATCGCGGCGGCACCGTAGCAGGAACTGCAAACGTTTACATGATGCGCTGCAATATGTGCCATTAGTCACGCTATTCGATTCCGGTGCGGGTGCTATGCCGCCGGTCACCCGGCGCCAAGACAACACAGGACACGACGGGACAATGCAATGCGTCACAGAAGCGCATTGGCTTGAACGCGTGCCGCGCGCGCCTTGCCCGCGTCGCCCGTGGCCCGGCAAGATGCGCCATCGATTGGGGAGTCGAGAGCCCATGCCCGTGATGACCGCCTGGCCACGATCGTGGCGACCGCTGCCCTGGCTGCTCATGGCCGCGCTGCTGCTGTCCGCGTGCAAGCGCGAGCCGGCCGAACTGCCCGGCGCCACCGCCGAACCGGCCGCCACCGTGCGGGGGCTGGCCGAACGCCTGCGTGCCAACGATCTGGTCGGTTACGCCAAGGCCGCCGTTACCCCGGCCCAGTACGCCCAGCTGGAAACCGCCTGGCGCGAAGGACGCAGCCGCTGGCCGCTGAGCAGCGTGCCGCTGGGCGACGATCTGCCCGCGATGCTGCAATACCTCTCCGCACCCGGCGCCGAACAGCGCCTGCAGCGCACCTTCGACACGCAGATCGCCGGGCAGGGCGCCGGCATCAAGCAGGCCGCGCACTCGCTGGGCCTGTTTGGCGTGCAGTACCTGCGCAACCAGGGCGACTACAGCCCGGAGCAGCGGGCCCACTACGTCCAGCTGGTCAACGCCCTGGCCGAATGGGCCTCCGCCGCCCCCTTGGCCGAACGCCCGCATGCACAGGCGGCGATCCCCAGGCTGGTCGCCGCCGCCCGCGCTACCGGCCTGTCCGATCCGGCTGCCCTGCAGTCGGCCGGCATGGAAGAGAGCCTGCGCCGGCTCGGGCCCTTCCTGAAGGAGTTCAAGGCCGTGCTCGACAGCTACGGTCTGACGCTGGACGCCAGCCTGGACGAAACCCGGGTGGGCCTGGTGACCCAGGAAGGTGACCAGGCCCGCGTGCACCTGCAGTACCCATTGGGCGCCGAGCAGATCGACACCAGCGCCAGCCTCGTGCGTATCGACGGGCACTGGTATCTGGTGAGTGTTCAGGACGAAGTGCGAGCGGTGCTCAACCCCGCTCCCGCGGCGGGGGCGGCGCCCGCGCAGCCGCCTAAGCCATAATGGCGCCGATGCCTGAACAGAATAATCTGCCGTTCCCGGACGGCCAGCCCGATCCGGACCGCCCCCAGACCCCGACGCCGGCCCCGGTGCCGGCGCCCAGCGCCCGCGTGCCCATGGCCGCCGGCGCTACGCCGCGCCCCGTCCGCCGGCCGCTGTGGGCACGCCTGCTGGGCCGGTTGGCCGACCCCTGGCTCGGCCTGACCATCGAACCCGAGCAGCCCGGCCAGTACAACGACGGCCGCCCGGTCGTGTATGTGCTCGAGGACTACGGCCTGTCGAACGCGCTGATCCTGGACAAGGCCTGCCGCGAGGCCGGCCTGCCCTCCCCGCTGGTGCCGCTGCCGGGCGACCCGCTGCAGCGCAAGCGCGCCTACCTGGCGCTGTCCCGGCGCAGCAGCAGCAACTCGATCATTCCCGAGCAGCGCGGCGCCAAGACCCATTCCGATTCCCTGGCCAAGCTCCTGCAGGCGCATCGCTCGCGCCCGGACCTGGACATGCACCTGGTGCCGGTGTCGATCTTCGTCGGCCGCGCGCCGGACAAGCAGAGCGGCTGGTTCGCCGTGCTGTTCTCGGAAAACTGGGCATTGGTCGGCCGCTTCCGCCGCCTCCTGTCGGTCCTGCTCAACGGCCGCACCACCATCGTGCGATTCGCTCCGCCGATCTCGCTGCGGCAGACGGTGGACGAAGGCCTGCCGCCCGAGCGCACCCTGCGCAAGCTGCAGCGCGTGCTGCGCACCCACTTCCGCCGCATCCGCGAGGCGGTGATCGGCCCGGACCTGTCCACCCGCCGCCTGCTGGTGGACCAGGTACTGGCCGCCGAGCCGGTACGCGAAGCCATCGCCGTCCAGGCCAAGCGCGACAACAGCAAGCCGGTCGATGCCTGGCGCAAGGCCCACGCGTATGCGTGGGAGATTGCCGCGGACTATTCGAGCCCGGTCGTGCGTTCGGCCAGCTTCCTGCTGACCCATGTCTGGAACCGCATCTATGCCGGCGTGCTGGTCCATCACCTGGACAAGTTCAAGCAGGCCGCGCCGGGCCACGAAGTGGTCTACGTGCCCAGCCACCGCAGCCACATGGACTACCTGCTGCTGTCCTACCTGCTGTACGAACGCGGCATCGTGCCGCCGCACATCGTGGCGGGCATCAACCTCAACCTGCCGGTGGTGGGCACGCTGCTGCGCAAGGGCGGCGCGTTCTTCATCCGCCGCTCGATCAAGGGCAACGCGTTGTACTCGGCCGTGCTGAGCGAGTATGTCGCCCAGCTGGTGGGCGGCGGCTATTCCATCGAATACTTCGTGGAGGGCGGGCGCTCGCGTACCGGCCGCCTGTTGCAGCCCAAGGGCGGCATGATCGCCATGACGCTGCGCGCCTTCCTGCGCCAACCGCGCAAGCCGGTGCTGTTCCAGCCGGTCTACATCGGTTACGAAAAACTGATGGAGGGCAACAGCTACCTCGATGAGCTGAGCGGCCGGCCGAAGGAAAAGGAATCGATCTGGGCGCTGCTGTGGGGCATCCCGAAGGTGCTCAAGCAGAACTACGGCCAGGTGGTGGTGAACTTCGGCGAGCCCATCGCGCTGAACGACGTGCTCGCGCGCGAGGCGCCGGAGTGGGACGGCCAGCCGGTCTCCGAGGACGAGAAGCCGAGCTGGCTCTCGCGCGCGGTGGACAGCCTGGCCGACCAGATCCAGGTGCACGTCAACGGCGCCGCCGACGTCAACCCGATCAACCTGCTGGCGCTGGCGCTGCTGTCCACGCCCAAGCACGCGATGGGCGAGGCCGACCTCATCGCGCAGATCGAGCTGTGCAAGAAGCTGCTGGTGGAGATGCCGTATTCGGGCCGCGTCACGGTCACGCCGCACTCGCCGGAGCGCATCATCGCCCACGCCGAGGAAATCGCCGTACTCACCCGCACGCCGCATCCGTTGGGCGATGTGCTCAGTGTCAGCGGCGACACCGCGGTGCTGCTGAGCTACTTCCGCAACAACGTCATCCATCTGTTCACGGCTTCGTCGTGGGTGGCGTGCTGCTTCCAGAACAACCGCCGCATGAGCCGCGCCGGCCTGGTGCGGCTGGGCCGCACGGTCTATCCGTTCCTGCAGGCCGAGTTGTTCCTGCCGTGGACCGAGGACGAATTCGCCGGCCGCATCGAGCAGACCATCGAGCTGTTCGTGCGCGAAGGCCTGCTGATGAACGTCAACGAAGACGACGGCGGCATCCTGGCGCGCAATACCGGGCAGACCGACGAGGTGTTCCGCCTGCGCGCGATTGGCCATTCGCTGCAGCAAGCCTTCGAGCGCTATTACATCGCCATCTCGGTTCTGGTGAAGAACGGTCCGGGCACGCTCGGCGCCGGCGAACTGGAAAGCCTCTGCCAGCAGGCCGCGCAGCGCCTGAGCCTGCTATATGCGCCGGCCGCGCCGGAGTTCTTCGACAAGAGCCTGTTCCGTGGCTTCATCCAGAAGATGCGCGAGCTGAAACTGGTGTGGCCGGACGAGAACAGCAAGCTGGTGTTCGATGAGCGGCTGGACACGTGGGCCAAGGACGCCAAGTTCATCCTGGGCCGCGAGCTGCGCCACACCATCGAACGGGTGAGCCCGGCGGCGGCCAAGCCGGAGGAAGCGCCCGCGCAGGACTGACGCTGCGCGCTGCCGCCGCGTCGGCCCGTGCCGGGAAGCGCCCGTCACGCCGGTTCGTCGGGAATCAGCGCGCTCTCTAGGCGGGCGATGCAGTCCTTCAGCTGCAACTTGCGCTTCTTCATGCGCTTGATGGTCAGCTCGTCCTGCGCCAGGTCGATGACGCGGCGGCTGATTTCCTCGTCCAGCGCGCGATGCTCGCGGCGCAGGGCGTCCAGGCGTTCGACGACAGTGGCGGGATCGGGCGTCTCCATCGCCTTCGAGCTTACACCGGCCGGCGTGGCCGCCGCATGGCAGCCCGGCATGGGCCGTGCACGCGCCGACCGCGTGGCCTGACCGGTAGAATGACGCCATGAGCGCCGTCATCTCCCTTCCCGATCCGCTGCCGCCGCGCCGCGACCCGCGCGTGGCCGAACGCGAGCAGGCCAAGCTGGCCAAGCGCCTGCGGCGCCAGGTCGGCCAGGCCATCGCCGACTTCGGCATGATCGAGGCGGGCGACAAGGTCATGGTCTGCCTGTCCGGCGGCAAGGACAGCTACACCCTGCTGGATATCCTGATGCAGCTGCGCCGGAAGGCGCCGGTCCCGTTCGAGCTGGTTGCCGTCAACCTCGACCAGAAGCAGCCCGGCTTCCCCGAGCATGTATTGCCGGACTATCTGCGCGCGCTGGACGTGCCGTACCACATCATCGAGCAGGACACCTATTCGGTGGTGAGCCGCGTCATCCCGGAAGGCAAGACGATGTGCTCGTTGTGCTCGCGCATGCGCCGCGGCGCGCTGTACGCATATGCCGAGGCCGAAGGCTTCACCAAGATCGCGCTGGGCCACCATCGCGACGACATGGTGGCGACGTTCTTCATGAACCTGTTCCACCACGCCAAGCTGTCGGGCATGCCGCCCAAGCTGCGCAGCGACGACGGCAAGCACGTGGTGATTCGCCCGCTGGCCTACGTGGCCGAGCGCGACATCGTCGACTACGCGCAGGCGCGGCAGTTCCCGATCATCCCGTGCAACCTGTGCGGCAGCCAGGAAAACCTGCAGCGCCGGCAGGTCGGCCTGATGCTCAAGCAGTGGGAGAAGGAGAGCCCGGGCCGCATCGAGCAGATCGCGCGCGCCATGGGTGACATCCGCCCCTCGCAGCTGGCCGACGGCAACCTGTTCGACTTCATGGCGCTTGGCCGAAGGCATGATGCACCGCTGCCGGATGCGCATGCCTGGCTGGCTGGTGGCGAAGGCCACGCGCACGACTGACGAATTCCCTGTTCCGCGCGCGCTCGCGCCGGATCGGCTCCACCGAATGGATACTCGATGTTCTTCCGCAACCTGACGCTGTTCCGCTTCCCCACCACGCTCGACTTCTCCGACATCGACAAGCTCCTGCCCGAAGCGCTGCTCAAGCCCGTCGGCCCGCTGGAGATGACCTCGCGCGGGTTCATCTCCCCGTTCGGCCGCGACGAGCAGGAGGTGCTCTCGCACCGCCAGGGCGATTTCCTCTGGCTTACCGTGGGCGGCGAGGACAAGATCCTGCCGGGGTCGGTGGTCAACGACCTGCTCGCGCGAAAGGTCGCCGAGATCGAGGAAAAGGAAGGCCGCAAGCCCGGCGGCAAGGCGCGCAAGCGCCTGAAGGACGACCTGATCCACGAACTGCTGCCGCGCGCCTTCGTGAAGAGCTCGCGCACCGACGCCATGCTCGACCTGCAGCACGGCTACGTGGCGGTGGATACCTCCAGCCGCAAGACGGGCGAGAACGTCATGTCCGAGATCCGCGGCCTGCTCGGCTCGTTTCCTGCGCTGCCGCTGAATGCGGAGGTGGCGCCGCGCTCGATCCTCACCGGCTGGATCGCCGGCGAACCCCTGCCCGAAGGCCTGAGCCTGGGCGAGGAGTGCGAGATGAAGGATCCGATCGAAGGCGGCGCGGTGGTGAAATGCCAGCACCAGGAGCTGCGTTGCGAGGAAATCGACAAGCACCTGGAGGCCGGCAAGCAGGTCACCAAGCTCGCCCTGGTGCTCGATGACCACGTGTCCTTCGTCCTCGGCGACGACCTGGGCGTGCGCAAGCTGAAGTTCCTCGACGGCGCGCTCGACCAGCTGGAGAACGCCGACCAGGACGGCGTGCGTGCCGAACTGGATGCCCGCTTCGCCCTGATGAGCGCCGAAGTGCGCCGGCTGTTTCTCCTACTCGAAGACGCGCTGAAGCTGAGCAAGGCGGAGGCCTGACCGGAGGTGACGCATGCGCCCGCGACGGGCGTATGCTGTCGGCGCCATGGCGAAGTTCCTCCCCCGACTGATCGCCGCATCGCCGCGCACCCTGCAGCGTGATTGCGTGCGCCTGCGCCTGGACGACGAACAGGAAATCGACGTGCTGCGCGTGCGTGATCCGCGCGCGCGGCGCATCAAGCTCAGTGTCGACGAACGCGGCGCGCGCCTCACGCTGCCTACGCGCGCCAGCCTCGTGGCCGGCGAGCGTTTCCTGCTCGAACACCGGCAATGGCTGGCCACCCAGCTGGCGCGTTACGCGGAAGATGCGTTGCTGCCCGCCCTGCAACGCGATGTAGCCGGCCAGCAGCTACCGCTGCGCGGCGAGCTGCTGCCGCTGCATTGGCATGCCGGGCGTTACACGCGAATCGAGCAAGACGCCGAAGGCATTCATTTTCATCTGCCCCCGCGTGCCGGCGCGCCCTTGATGGTGCGCGCGCTGCGTGATTTCTACGAAACCCAGGCTCGCGCCGACGTCGGGCGCTGGCTGCCGCGTTACCTACCCAGCTTGCCGCGCGCGCCGTCGCGCGTTCGGGTGAAGGTGATGTCCTCCCAGTGGGGCTCGCTGGCGCCGGACGGCACGATGGCACTGGATCTGGCGCTGGTGCTTGGGCGCCCGGAAGCGTTCGAGTACGTGCTGGTGCACGAGCTCTGCCACCTCATCCAGGCGAACCATTCACCCGCCTTCTGGCGTGAGGTGGAAATGCGATTCCCCCTGTGGCGCGTGGAGCGCGACTACTTCCAGCGCCAGGGGCGCTCGCTCAAGGCGCAGCTGCGCCGGCTCTTGCAGCCGGCCTGATTCAGCCGCGCGGGGTGTCCAGGAACGCCTGGATCAACGCCGCCACCTGCGCCGGTTGCTCCATGTGCAGGTGATGCGTACCAGCAAGCACGTGCAGCCGGCCATCGCGCAGCAGCTGCGCGCGGCGGGTGCGTAGTGGCTCGGGGAAATAGGATTGCGCGGGGGTTGCGAAGATCACCAGCGTCGGGCATTCCACCGCCTCCACCAGCACGTCGATCTGGGCCTCGGTCATGCGCACGGCAGTGGGAAGCGTCAGGCGCTGGTCGCTGCCCCAACTGTAGCCGCCGGGCACCGCCCGCACGCCGCGCTCCACCAGCAGGCGGGCGCTGGCCTCGCTGAGCTGGTTGGCCATCATGCGCGCGCGCACCGGTGCTTCGAGGTTCGGGAACACGCGCAGCGGCTTGCCTGGCAGGGCGTGCGCGGCCTCCACGCTCTCGCGCAGGCGCGTGGCCGTGTTCTCGACCTGTTCGCCGAGCCCGCCCAGCGCCTCGATCACCACCAGTGCCTCGATGCGCGCCGGCACCGCCGCGGCGACCAGGCTGGCGATGCCCGCGCCCATCGAGTGGCCGAGCAGGGTGAAGCGCTCCCAGTCCAGCGCGTCGGCGACGGCCAGCACGTTGTTGATCGCGCCGATCATCGTGTACTCGCTGCCCGCCGGCAGCGACGCGCTGTGGCCATGGCCGGGCAGGTCGATCATCACCAGGTCCAGGCCATGCAGCTCGGCGGCCAGCGGCAGGAAACTGGCCGCGTTGTCGAGCCAGCCATGCAGGGCCAGCACGCGACGCCCGCCCTCGCGGCCACAGCGCAGGCCGCGCAACTCACCGAAGGGCAGGGTGCAGGCGAACTCGCGCTGGCCGCTCATGCGCGCGCGGCCAGCGCGGCCAGGGCGGCGGCATGCGCCGGGCTGTCGTTGAGGCAGGGGATGTAGTGCAGCTGCGCGCCCCGTTCGGCGAGGGTGTGGGAAAAGCCCATCGCCACTTCTTCCAGCGTTTCAAGGCAGTCGGTGGCAAAGCCCGGGCAGACGACGTCGATGCGCCGTATGCCGGCCTCGGCCATCGCCCACAGCGAAGGTTCGGCGTAGGGCTGCAGCCAACGCTCGCGGCCGAAGCGCGACTGGTAGCCGAGCTGCCACTGGTCGTCGTCCAGGCCAAGCGCGGCGGCGATCGCGCGCGCGCTGGCCTCGCAGCGTTGCGGGTAGGGGTCGCCTTCGTCTGCCACGCGCTGCGGCAGGCCATGGAAGGAGAACATCAGCCGTTGCCCGCGGCCGTGGACCTCCCAGTGCGCGCGGATCGAGGCGGCGATGGCCGCTACCCAGGCCGGGTCCTCGGCGTAATCGCGCACCACGTCCACGCGGACATCGGGGTGGCGCTGGCGCCAGGCGTCCACCACGTCCTGCACCGAGGCCGTGGTGGTGGTCGAGTACTGGGGATACAGCGGCAGCACCACGATGCGGCCGATGCCGGCATCGCACAGCCGGTCCAGCGCACGCAGCAGTGCCGGCTCGCCGTAGCGCATCGCCCAATCCACCCGCCATGCCGGTAGCGCGGCCTGCAGGGCATTGGCCAATCCTGCCGTGTACACCGCCAGCGGCGAGCCGCCCGGCAACCACACCTGCGCATACTTCTCTGCCGAGCGCGGCCCGCGCAGCGGCAGGATCAGTCCGTGCAGCAAGGGCTTCCACAGCCAGCGCGGGATCGACACCACGCGCGGATCGCCAAGGAACTCGGCCAGATAGCGCCGCACCGCCTGGGGGGTGGGCGCCTCGGGCGTGCCTAGATTGACCGCCAGCAGGGCGGTATTCGGTGCGTCGGGCATGCGCCTATTGTGGCAGGACCGGCGTGCGACCGCCTTCGCGTGCGCTCCACGGTCGCCACGGCAAAGCCGCAGGGGGCGGCGCGCGCTAATGGGCGATTCACCCCGGCGCGACTAACGTCGGGCATTACCTTATCTTTTCCGCGATCGTTCATTGGAGCCCGTCATGCCCCGCCTGTCGCGTCTTGCCCTGTTGCTGTCCCTGTCGTTCGCCGCCGGCCACGCCATCGCCGGCCCCGAGGAGGACCAGCGCGCGCGCAACGCGGTGCGGGTACTCAACGAGATCCAGAAGATCCCCGAGCAGTCCATTCCCGACAAGCTGCTCGATGAAGCCCGCGCCATCGTCGTCATCCCCGACACCATCAAGGCCGGCCTGGTCATCGGCGGGCGCCGCGGCCATGGCCTGATGTCGATGAAAAACCCGGACGGCAGCTGGTCGCAGCCGGTGTTCGTCAAGCTCACTGGCGGCAGCATCGGCTTCCAGGCCGGCGTGCAGTCCTCCGACGTGGTGCTGGTGTTCCGCAACGACCGCAGCCTGGACAACCTGGTCAACGGCAAGTTCACCCTCGGCGCGGACGCCGGCGTGGCCGCTGGCCCGGTCGGCCGCAACGCCGCCGCCGCCACCGATGGCCAGCTGAAAGCGGAGATCTGGTCCTGGTCGCGCGCGCGCGGTCTGTTCGCCGGCGTCGCGCTGGATGGCGCGGTGCTGCAGATCGACGACGAAGCCAATCTCGATGCCTACGGCAGCAACACCACGCCGCGCATGGTGTTCGAGGGCCGGGTCGGCGAATCGCCGTCCATGGACGTGGTCGCTTTCCGCGACCGCCTGGAGGAAGCCACCTATTCGGCCCGGGCCAATCGCGGCACCGCCGGTGCCGCCCCGGCTACGCGGCCGGGCAATGCGCCGATGCCGGCCGCGCCCGCAACAGCTGAACAGGCACAGACGGAAGCCACCACGGCCCCGCTGCAGGCCGTACCGACCCAGCCGCCGGCCCAGCAGGGCTTCCAGCCGGTGGGCGAAGGCGAAGTGCGCACTGAAACCCTGGACGGCGGCAACTGACTTTCGTCACGCGCGCCGCCTTACCGGCGGTGCGCTATGCTCAACGTCCTGATTACTCGGTATGTAGGCAGCACATGGGCAGCATGAGCTTGTGGCATTGGGTGGTGGTACTGGTCATCGTGCTTCTGGTGTTCGGCACCAAGAAGCTGACCAGCGGCGCCAAGGACCTTGGCAGTGCCGTCAAGGAATTCAAGAAGGGCATGCGCGACGACGACAAGCCGACCGCGCAGCTGAACGATGAGTCGCGCTCGCAGGATTCGACGACGTCCTCGCAGAACGAGCACGACCGCGACCGTCGCTGATCCGGACGACCTGGCGTGTTCGATATCGGTTTCAGCGAGCTGCTGGTCATCGCGGTGGTGGCCTTGGTCGTACTCGGTCCGGAGCGGCTGCCCAAGGCGGCCCGCTTTGCGGGTCTATGGGTGCGCCGCGCCCGCAACCAGTGGGATTCAGTGAAGCAGGAGCTGGAACGCGAACTGCACGCTGACGAAATCAAGCGGCAGTTCCGCGACGCACAGCAGTCGGTGCAGGACACCGAAGCGCAGCTGCGCGCCAGTGGCGAGGCGATGCGCCGGCAGGCCGAACAGGTCCGCCAGGACGTGGAGTCCCCGGACGCCGGCGAAAACGCACCGCTGATGACGGGGCCGGTCCCGGATTCGCCGGCCAGCGTCGCCCAGCACGTGGTGCCGGCAGAGCCGGTCGCCGAACCGGCGGCCCAGCGCGAAGCGATGGCCCCGCCCGGCATTGACGGCGACGACCCGCGCGCACCTGCGCCGACCCCGCCGGAGAAAACCCCATGAGCGGCACCGAGGCACCCGAAAGCGGGCTGGTGGAACACCTGATCGAACTGCGCGCGCGCCTGATGCGTGCCTTGATCGGATTGGGCGTGGTGCTGCTGGGGCTGATGCCGTTCTCGCGGCAGATCTATACCTGGCTGGCCGGCCCGTTGATCTCGCAGCTGCCGAACGGGCAGTCGATGATCGCGATCAACCCGGCCGGCGCATTCTTCGCGCCGTTGAAGCTGACCTTCTTCGTGGCGCTGTTCATCTCGGTGCCGTGGCTGTTGTTCCAGCTGTGGTCGTTCGTGGCCCCGGGGCTGTATGCACGCGAGAAGCGGCTCGCGGTACCGCTGCTGTTTTCGTCGGTGCTGCTGTTCTACATCGGTTGCGCGTTCGCCTACTTCCTGGTGCTGCCGGCGGTGTTCCACTTCCTCACCACTTTCCGCCCGGATGTCATCGCGATCACCCCGGACGCGAACGCGTATCTGGATTTCGTTCTGGCAATCTTCTTCGCCTTCGGCAGCAGTTTCGAACTGCCGGTGGCGATGGTGATCCTGACCCTGCTGGGCTGGATCTCGCCGCAGCAGTTCAAGGAAGGGCGCGGTTACGCCATCGTCGGCATCTTCGTGCTGGCGGCCGTGCTCACCCCGCCGGACGTGGTCTCGCAGCTGATGCTGGCCATTCCGATGTGCCTGCTCTACGAGCTGGGCATCCACGCCGCGCGTTGGCTGGTGCCGCGCAAGGACGAACAAACCGCCGGTTGATTACGCCGCGAAGATGTTCCCCGGCCCACCCGCCGGCGGGACCGGCGGCGGCGTGCCCTGCAGGCCACGCCCGCGGTGCGCGAACATCTGCTTCCACGCCGCGTACACCGCGCCGACGTACAGCGGCATGACCACCGTCGTCATCACCAGCTGCACCAGCGCGCCCGCTGCCGCCGGGCCGCCGATCAGCAGCGCGATCTGCATCAGGATCAGCATCAGCACGTAGATGCACAGCGTGGCCACGAGGCCGAGCAGCATGAACACCGCCATCGCACCGAAGTTCTCGATGCAGCCCTGCAGGCTCATGCGCAACGCATGCATGCCGCTCTGGTGATCGAACACCACCAGCGCCGGCTGGGTGAACATGGCCATGCTCAATGCGATGAAGGTCGCGAACACCAGCGCGATCCACAGCAGCACGCGCTTCACCGGAACCGGATCGAACAGCGCGAGAATCTGCTCGTTGGTGGCCTGCGTGCCCGAGGTCTGCAGTTCCTGCAGCTTGCGGGTGGCTTCGGCGATCGAACCCAGTCCCTCGCTGCCGATCATCAGGTACAGCAGGGCACCGAGCAGGAGGATCGTCACCAGCTGGATCGCCAGCGGCACCAGCAGGTGGGTCACGCGACGGTCGCGGATCGGCTGCAGCAGGTGCACCGGCTGCGCGCGATGGCCCTGGTCGATCTCGCCCACCGCCCACAGCATGCCGCCGAACAGCACCGGCCCGACCGGGATCGACAGCAGTTGGCCGAGCAGGCTCAGCCAGCCCGGCAGCGCCTGCGACAGGACGGCGATCAAGGTGCTGACCAGCATGCCGATCACGCCCAGCACGGCCAGCTGCAGCGGCGCGCGGCGGTACAGGGAAAAGGTATCC
>JAEWJB010000082.1 GCA_023386795.1 Pseudomonadota bacterium | reverse complement strand
ATTTAGGATTAATAAAATATTCTGCCATTTCTATAGGTAGACAAGTAGTAACAGTTACATCTTCAACTCTATAAGCTATCTTATGAAGATTTTTTAGAATCTCTACAGGTTCTGCTGCTGCAAGGGCTGAAACAATAATATCTCCTGTCTTTATTTTGCCTAAGGCTTCCTCAATAGTTATATATTTTTCATTTATTGCATCTTTTGATTTAATTGTTTGTAACACAATAAGACCTCCCTTAGGTTTTTATGCTATCAGCCAAAGGATTTTGACTGATAGCCAAAACATAAAGCTTATTTATTTTTTTAATATATCGTTTATACTCTTAAATCCAATATGTGGAGACCATCCTGTTGGGCTCTTCAAGTCCATTTTTGCTAAAGACATCTCTTGAGTACCTAGTCTCTTTCCACCAGCAAAGTCTATACTTCCACCAAAAGGATTCTTTATTGGTTCTTTTTCCATAGCTTTTATATAGTTTTCCCAAGTTATTTCTCCATCAACTTTTTCTAAACCTTTTACAAAAAATTCAGCTGCTATCCAACCAGTCATAGCATATGCATTAGCAGTAAAGTCTTCATTTGAAGCTTGTTTAACCCATTTTTGGAACTCGCCCATAGAAGGTGATGATACGTCAACCCATGCATTACCGTAAACTTCATATTTATCAGCTACATCAGCTTTTATTGCATTAACCATAGTTTTATCAACGTTTACATATGTTGTTATAGCAGGTTTTGTATTTCCTTGCTTTGCTAATTCTTTTGCTATCTGAGGAAATGTACCTTGTATTCCAGCAATTATTATTGTATCTACATCTGAATTTTTAATCTTTGTTACAGCTGCAGAAACATCCTCAGCTCCTGGTGCAACTTGTTCGCTTACAACTTCAATTCCACCAATATTTTTAGCCTCTGTTTCAACTCCCTTAACTAAGTCTTTACCAGCATCATCATTAGTATAAATTACACCTATTTTATTAGCCTTAAATTCTCCTTTAGCCCATGCTGTCATTATACGACCTTCCATTGGATATACAGGTTGTACAGGGAATATGTTATCTCCTTCCCCTTTAGTTGCATTTTCGTTATAAAGAATTCCTGTACCTGTTGCAAAGTATACAGACGGTATTCCTATTTCTTTAAGATCATCTAATGTTGCTCCTACTACTGGAGTTCCAAAGTGACCTACTATAGCAAATACTTTTTCATCATTTACAAGTTTATCTAGTATAGCCTTTCCTTTTTCAGGGTTAAATTCATCATCTTGATGAACATACTCTATTTTTCTACCCTTAACCCCTCCACCTTCATTTACCATTTTGAAGTAAGCTTCAATACCAGCTTTAAATGGAACCCCTACTGGGGCAAATGCTCCTGATGTAGCTATACTATTTCCCACTTTTATAGATGTTTCAGTAACTCCTTGAGCAGCTTCTTCTTTTTTACCACACCCCGCAAAAGCCATTGTTAATGTAAGTGAAGCTAAAAGTAATGAAATTTTTTTTCTCATGAAATTTCCCTCCATATATTTAATTTATTTTTGGGCTATATATTAAGGATTGCTCCCTAAAGACTTACTCTCCCCCAAGATATGCATCTAATAATCTTTTATCTTGGATTAACTCACTTGCCTTTCCTGAAATATTTATTTCCCCAACTTCTAATACATAGGCGTAATTAGCTATTTTTAGAGTTTGAAGCGCATTTTGTTCAATTATAAGTACTGTTGTTCCTTCTTGATTTATTTCTTTTACAATTTCAAATATATTTTTCACTATAAGGGGGGCTAAGCCTAATGATGGTTCATCTAAAAGAAGTACTTTAGGACTAGCCATTAAAGCTCTTGCTATTGCAAGCATTTGCTGTTCTCCACCACTTAATGTTCCTGCCACTTGTTTTCTTCTTTCCTTTAATATTGGAAAGTATCCATAAACCCTTTCAAAGTTTTTTTCTATTTCCTTCTTTTTCTTTAGGGTAAAAGCTCCTATTCTTAAGTTTTCTTCTACTGTAATATCCGAAAATATCTGCCTACCTTCAGGTGATTGAACTATTCCTAAAGATGTTATTTTCTCAGGTGATAAATTAGTGATGTTTTTCCCATAAAACTCTATACTTCCACCTTCTGCATCTACAAGTCCAGATAAAGTTTTTAAGGTAGTTGTTTTACCTGCACCATTGGCTCCAAGTAAAGCAACTATTTTCCCTTCTGGAACTTCTATATCTATTCCTTTTAAGGCTTTTATACTTCCATATGAAACAGTAAGATTTTTTATTTTTAAAGCTAAATTATCCATCTTACTCATCCTTTCCTAAATAAGCTTCTTGAACATCTTTGTTAGTTTGAATTTCCTTAGGTGTGCCTTCTGCAAGTTTTTTCCCAAAAGATATTGCACATATTCGATCACAAATATCCATTACAAGCCTCATATCATGTTCAACTAATAAAATATTGCATTTATATTCATCTCTTATATTTCTAATCAATTTTGCTAGCTCTAAGGTTTCAGTGTCATTAAGACCTGCAGCAGGTTCATCTAAAATTATTAGTTTAGGATTACTCATAAGTGTTCTTCCAAGTTCTATCTTTTTTAACACTCCATAAGGTTGTCCACCTGCTAACTCTTCTTTTCTATCTTCTAGCCCTAAAAACTTGAGAATTTTTTCTCCCTTTTCAATATTAGTTTTCTCTTCTTTTTTTGCTTTTCTAGTTCTAAATGCATTTGAAAATAACCCTGATTTATAATCGATATGAGCTCCTATAAGTAAATTTTCTAATAAACTTAAATCCTGGATAAGCTCTACATTTTGAAAGGTTCTAACAAGTCCGAGTTTAATAATATCGTGAGTATTTTTTTCTACTAAATCAACATCTTGATTTTTTAAGCTTTTAAATATTACCTTTCCATGATCAGGTTTATAAAACTGTGTTATACAATTAAATACTGTAGTTTTACCAGCACCATTTGGTCCTATAAGTCCATATATTTCACCTTCATTTATGTGAAAGCTTAAATCCTCAACAGCTTTTAAACCACCAAAAGCTATGGATAAGTTTTCAATCTTAAGCGTCTGCATTAAGCTCATTTACCTTCACCTTCTTTTTATTAATATAGTTTTTAATGTCTTTACCTATATAAACCAATCCATGTGGATAAAATAGTATTACAATTATTATTAAAACTCCGGTGAATACATAAGCAAGTCCATCTATACTTCCTATAACAGGTAACTGCTTTAATATTAGTTCTGGAACTCCGAAAACGATTATTGAGCCTACAATTGGACCTGTAATAGTTCTTAAACCACCAATAACTATTACTGCAAGTATTTGTAGAGATAAAAGTAAATTCCATGTAGCTGGATAAGAAAATCTTATAAAATGAACATATAAAACTCCCCCTAAAGATGCATATACTGTTGCAATTGCAAATGCTGTAAGCTTATATTTTAATAAATTTATTCCCATAGCTTGAGCTGCTGCCTCACTAGCCCTCATGGTTAAAAGTGCTCTACCTGTTGATGAATGTATAAAATTATCTGTAAGTATCATAACTAAAATCAATATAACAACAATTAATATAAAGCTTGTATCTCTATTAAAATGAAACCCAAAAATTTCTGGATAAGCTGCTTTTTTTCCTGAAAAGCCTCCTGTTATATTGTCAAATTCTATAAATATCTTTTTAAATATCTCTGATACTGCTAAGGTTGCTATTGCCAAATACATTCCTGAAATCCTTAATGATACAAGACCTATTACAAGCCCTATTATTAGAGGTACAAGTATTGATATTATAAGTGATAATAAAAAAGGTAACTTTAAATCTTGAGTCAGGTATGCAGATAAGTAAGCTCCTAGCCCCATAAATCCTGCTGTTCCTAAAGATATAAGCCCTGAATATCCTAAAAGAACATTTAACCCTATTGCTACTATTGCGTAAAATAATATTGTTCCAAAAGTAGTGATGGTAGAACTTTTAATAAGACCCATATCTTGCAAAAATGGTAATGACCCTAATACAATCCCTAGCAGAATATATTTACTATATCTATTTTCTAAAAGTTTCTTCATATTTTTGCTCCTCCTATACCTTCTTTATTATTTTCTTTCCTATTATTCCATTTGGTCTTATGACTATAAATAGCAAGATTAAAGTAAATAGTATAGGTTCTCCCCAAGTTGATGAAACATAATATATAAGTATATTTCTAAAAAGTCCGATTATATAAGCACCAAGAACAGGTCCATAAAAGGTTTGAAATCCTCCAAGTACACAAGCTATAAGTGCATTAGTTTGTACATTATCCATCATTGATACGTTTACAGTGATAGCTGGTGCAAGCATAAGTGCTGCTAGTGTTCCTAAGGCTGCTGCAATTGCCCAAGCTCCCATGGTTACTAAAGATGTTGGAACCCCCATAAGTCTTGCTGTTTGCTCATTAGAAGCTGTAACTCTTACTGCAAGTCCCCATTTTGTATTTTGCAAAAAATAAAATAGTACTGACATTATTATTAATCCAACTGATATGTTTAATAATGCATTGTAAGATATAGATGCTCCCAATATACTTACTGTTCCACTTTCTATAAACTTAGGAAAATTTAAAGGAGTTGATCCAAATATCATTGGTGCAATACCAAGAAAAAGCATTATTATTCCAAAGGTTATGATTTGTTTTCCTACTGGGGATGTTTTTTTAGCTTTTCTGATAATAATAATATCTACTAATACCCCAGATGTAAATGCAGCAATCATTCCAACTATAGCGGATGCCCATGCTGGTAGACCCATATGAATAAGTGCAAATGTTGCAGCAAAGGCATTAAACATTCCTATGGAACCTTGTGCAAAGTTAGTAGTTCTACTTGTTCTAAAGATTATTATTATTCCAAGGGCAGCTAGGGCATAAACACTTCCAGTTTCTAAACTACTAAAGAATATTTGAAAAAATGTATCCATACGTTAACACTCTCCCCATTTAATTACGTTTGCTGACCATACATAACCTATTCCAGCTGCTATCATAAGTACTACTGATCCATCTTTTACCTTTCCTTCTTTTAGTGCAAGTTTTAATGAAAGTATCTGATCTACTTGTCCCATATGACCATAATCAGATAAGTAAATTGATTGTTCTTCTTGTAGTCCCAGTTCTTTTAACATAAAGTCGTGCATAGATTTTTTAAAATGCAAAACTGCAAGATAATCTATATCGTCTCTTCTTAAACCTGATTTTTCTAAAGCTTTATCAATACATTCAAACCAATTAGGCATTGAAACTTCATTTAGTCCATCTTTCATGTGTTTAGCATCCATTAACCTAAGTGATTTATATCCTTCCAAAACATTTGATTCATTAAAAGGCTTCTCAATTCCCCCTATTTCAACTCCTGCATCTCTTGCAAAAGTTCCATCGGCTTTTACATGTGAACCAAGTACAATATTTTTACCTGAATTTTTCTTTAATATAATTGCTCCACCGCCTGCTGACAGGTTGTACATCATTGACATATTTGAATCTGAATAATCAACAAAATCACCGTTTCTATATCCTCCAACTATCATGACAGTATTTATTGAATCATCTGCTAATAGCATATCTTTAGCTATCTTTAAAGCTGATACTGTTGTGCAACATCTATTTTGAATATCTATTCCCCATGCGTTTTTTGCGCCAATCTTTCCTTGTATGTAAAGAGCTGATGTGGTAAGGGGATATTCCTTCCATTCCTCTCCCATACATAAGATTACATCTATTTCTTCTGGAGATATATTAGCATCTTTTAATGCATCAAAAGCAGCCCTTACTCCCATCTCTTGAGTTCCATCATCTTCTCCTGGTATAGTTTTTTCTACTATTCCTAATTTTTTTATTACAGCTTCTTCACTCCAAATACCATTTGTTGCTTCAGAAATCTCCTTAGCTGTCATCTTAGTTTCTGGTATATAAAGCCCCAGTCCTACTATTCCTACACTGTTCATATTAATCCTCCATTCCAATGATATAGAATGTAAGTATTTACTTACAATTCAATTGTAAACATTTTCTTATACAGCTGTCAATATTAGTTTTTGAATTTTCTGATTATTCTTGAAAATGCATTTTTTAGAAAGAAAATTTGATAAACTATTAAATTTTCTTTAACTTTTTTAAAACAAATAGGAGCCTGAATATTAGTTCAAACTCCTACTAAAAATTTCTTATATTTTAAATTTTGATTCACTTATTTGCTTGGTATAAATTCAATTATTGCATTCACAACTGCTTTAAAATTATCAATCATTGGTGAATGTCCTGAATCCTTTAATAAAACTAATTTTGAATTCTCAATATATTTATTTATATCTTCAGCCATGTATAACGGAACTACATAATCTCTATCCCCTTGCATTATCAAAACCTCAGCCTTTACAAGGGAGCATTTATTACTACCTTCTTCAACTCCATTACTTTCATTAGTCATATTAAAATGTGCCAAAGCATAATCTACATCAACTAAATTTCTCTGAGTTAGCATGTCCTCTAAGTATTCATTATATTTTTCATCTTTTGGTCTATTATGTGTATAAATAGCAGCATTCCATACGGCTTTATAGAATTCTTTATTTCTATCCTTTAAAGCATCTAATACAGGCTTAACTTGCACTGGATCTTCTGCAATTTCTTCTTTAGTTTTTAATAATACGTTCGTAGCCTGTCCACTAGAATCCTTTTTATATATAGGATACCCTTTAACCCCTACAGACTCTAATAAGACTACTTTTTCTATTTTTTCTGGACAATTAGCTGCTAACTCCAAAGCAACACCACCACCTGTTGACCAACCAATAGCTGAACATGAACTGATTCCTATAATGTCCAAAAGTTCTTCAATGTCTTTTGCAAAATCATTTAGTGAATTAATGGGTGTATTATAACTAGATTCTCCAAATCCTCGCATATCAACTGCAATTATTTTGTACTTATCTTTAAGTTCATCTACGAGAATATCCCAGTGTTTTGATGAAGACATGTTACCATGGATAAGCAGTATATTTTTCTCTCCTGTTCCCTCTTCCCTATATGACAGTGTTTCTCCATTTGATAAAGTTACTTTTTTAAATTCAAGAAAGTTGACCATATTTATCCCTCCTAAAATATGAAAGTAATCGCTTACATTAATATCGTATAACATTTTTAGAAAACTTACAAGAGATAATAAAATAAAAAATGTTGTAGATTACTATGGATGAATAGGTACACTCTATTTTAGAGTTATTAAAAATCCCAGCAAGTCAATTTCTTAAACTTAGCTGGGATTAAATTATCTCTTATTTATAATTTTATGCTTCTTTTATAACTTCGTTATTTGCTTGTTTGTTAGACATTAATACAAATGGTGCCCATGTTAATGTACAAACTGCAAAGATTATAACTTGAACTATTATCCCTGGAACCCCGTATGAAATGAATGGCCCAACTAGAATTGGTAAACCAAACGGAGCATCTACAGTACTACATGCTAAAAATCCGATTTTAGTTGCAAATAAAGCTATAGCTGTAGCGATACCAGAGTTAAATATGAATGGTATTGCAAAGGTTGGATTTAATACTAATGGTATTCCAAATACCATAGGTTCTCCTACACCACAAATACCTGGTAGAAATGAAAGTTTTGCAATCATTTTGTGGTCATCTCTCTTTGAAAACATAAAGATAGCAAATATTAAAGATAAAGTAATTCCAGATCCTCCTGCTATAACAAAACATACCCAGAATCCAGCGGTAACTGCTTGCGTAGCTACTTCTCCTGCATTTACTGCAGCAATATTAGCCGCAATTGCTGCCATTACTAATGGATTTCTAATTGGAGAAATTATAAGTCCTCCATGAATTCCTAAAAACCAGAATAATTGTGATATTATAACGATTGCAATTATGCCAGCAGGACTTTGGAAAATAGCTTCTAAAGGTGCTTGTAAAATTTTGTAGAAGAAATCATTCAAATATGATCCTGTTAACATTAAAAATAAATTACCTATAAGAGCTGTTATTATTAACGTTATCATAATTGGTATTAAAGCATTAAAGGAATCGGAAATAGCTGTTGGTACAGAAGGTGGCATTTTAATTTTAATAGCTTTTATTTTAGTTAACATACTAAATAATTCTGTTACTAAAATTGCTAATATCATTCCGGTAAATAAACCTTGAGCACCTAATGCACTTCCAGGAATACCTGCAGCAGTTCCTGTTGCTTTATCTATAACTACTGTAACAACTTCTGGTATTACTGCTATATATGCTGCAACTGCAATAACCCCAGTTATATATTCTGGAACCTTATTGTATTTTGCAAGCTTCATTGCAATCAAAAATATAATTGGTATTGTCATAAATGACATAGTAGCAAAATTCACTGCTGTAAATGCTGGCTTTATTTTCTCTAAAGCAGGTATCCATTTTGCAAGTCCAGTTGTTGGACTTGTAAGGAATGTGTTGAATAAAGTTGCAAAGGAACCTACTATTACAAATGGCATAAAAATTGTAAATGCATTTTTTATACTACTTAAATACTTATTATCATCTACACTTTCGGCAATATTAAGTAAAACATCTTCAAATCTATTAAGTAATTTTGACATAGTTTACTTACCTCCAACTAAAGATTCAGCTTGCTCTAATACAGCTTCTCCATCGCATCTTCCATAAGCTCTAGAATCGATTATTGCAATTGGAGCCATATCTCCAACTATTTTGGTTGCTTTTCTTAGAACGTGTCTTATTTGAGGTCCAAGTAATAAAACATCAAAATTACCTAGTTCCTCCTCAATTTGTTTTTGGTCTACTGCCCAGATTTTATATTCTTTCCCTTGTTCTTTCGCTGCCTCTTGCATTTTTGTGACAACTAAACTTGTGGATATACCTGCACAACATGCTAACATTATTCTCATAATAATTACCTACCTTTCTTAATTTGTCATAAGATAAAGTTTTTTAAATTTTACTTTTTTAATTCCTTAAGTATTTTATATATATTTACAAATTCATCTGCAAAATCTTTTGCCATCATTGCCATTGTTAGATGATCTTGGGCATGTACTAATATAATATTAGTTTCAACCGGAATTCCTTGAGCTTCTTGATGTATCATACTTATCTGTGCCTTATGAGCTGCCCTTAATTCCTTTTCTGCTTCTTCTAAACATTTGTCTACTTCTTCAAAATCAAAATTTCTTGCAGCTTCAAGTGCTAATAAAGATTGGGATTTTGAATTTCCTGCATTTAATATTAACTCGAAAATTTTACTGTATTTATCTTCATCCATTATTCTCATCCTCCATGTCTTTTTCTATTTTTCTAAGTAAATCCTGCAATAACTGAAAATCCTTCTTTTTAATTAATTCATTAATATATTGTTTGTTTAATAATAGCTTTGAAGTGATTTTATAAAAAAATTGCAGATTTTTATTGCGCATATTTTCAATTGAAATCAAAAATATAATTTGTACTAAACCTTCATCCCATTTAATTGGATTTTTTAGTATACATACACATACAAAAGTTTCTTTTGTAATTGCTATATTAGGGTGAGGCATAGCTACTAAGTTTCCAAACTCTGTTTTTGCTAATTTTTCTCTTTTTAGTACAGCTTTATAAAAATTACTTGGAATATCCTTATACTTCTTTATGTGGCTACACATAAGCTTCAAAACATCTTCTTTTGTTTCTAACTCAACATCTGTAAGAAATAGATCTTTGCTATAGTATTCAGAAATATAACTTACTTTATCTGAGTGAAAAATCTTTTCCATTGCTTTTAAGTCTTTAGAATCCAAAAAATATTCTACTTGCTGTATTGGTACAGGTACTTTTGATAAAATAGGCACAGTTGTAAAAACATAATTAATATCCTTAAAATCATATTTATTAAGACTTCTTACATCACAAGTTTCTATTTTGTTGATGTACTCTGAAAAGGCTTCTTGAAGTTTATAAACTAATAATTGTGCACTTCCTTTGCCAGAAGAACAAACTAATAGGATATTCTTTTTATCTACCTTTGTTCTCTGTCTCTCTAAAGCTAATGCTATGCTTAAAGCTATATATCCAATTTCATCATCCTTTAAGATTTTTCCATAATGTCTAGTTATTACGGTACATGCCTGAGCTGCCATTGCATATGAAAAACTAAGACGCTCCTTAATATCCTTTAACAATGGATTTCTCATCTGCATATCGAATTTCATACGAACCTTTAATGGAACCAAATGTTGACCTAGAAGCATAATTAACTCTAAATCATTTCTAAAATCAAACTTGAAAGCTTCATAAACCGTTTGTAACATTTCATTGACAACATTGTTTATCTCTTGGTCTATAACCAAATTCTCTTTTCCATCATTACTAAAGAAGTCTAGCATTTTTTTCCCTGCCAAATGTACAGCAATATACTCTATTTCTGACTTTGGAAATTCTACACGAAATCTCTTACTAATACTTTCGGCACAATATTTAGCAATTTGCATCTCCACATCTCCAACTAATTCACCTAACTGATTATTTACAGTAGGAATATAATTATTTTCTTGGATACGTTTTATTGCTATATGAATATGAATTATTAAGTTTTGAAATGAAACATCAGACATTTTAAAATCTTTATACTCCATAGCTTCAATAATAAGTTCAGCTATTTCTTTTAATTCGTCATTTATTTCATTCTCCTCAGTTAAATTAAAGTTAACTTTTTTTGCTGCACATCCTGCAATACATAATCTTAAGTCAAACTCTTCTCCAAGAACCTTAACTCCATGATAAGGCTTTCTTTCAATTGATAAATTATATTTTTTCATTACCTTTTCAGCTTCTTTTAAATCCTGAGCTAAAGTTTTTTTAGATACAAATAGCATTTCACTTAAAGTTTCTATTTTTATATAACTTTTATTATTTAAAAGATATTCTAATAAAAACTGAATACGTTCTTCAGAGGTTTCAGGTAAACAGGGATTATGGTGTAATAATTTGAATCGCTTGATTTTTTCTGAATCCTCAACAACTAATTTATATCCATATCCACTTTTTGATATTATGTGTGCACCATTACCTATTAAACTTTCATCTAATTTTTTCAACAGAGTTCTTATGGTTTTACTACTTAAATTAATCTTTTCTGAAAAGCTTTCTGCAGTTTTATACTCTTCTTCTGATAATAAATTAAATAGATTCTCCATTCGTTTATCTAACATAGGATATACTCCTTTCTATATAAAGACGTAATCCATAAAACAAAGGGGCATAACTTTGCAAATTTCCACTAGTGATTATTTCAATCCCCTCTCTTTACGCTTATAATAGCATCTTAAAAATTCAACCTCAATCACTACTTTTTCCACTTTGTTTATGGAACTTTCTTCTTTCATCATTAAGTTTTTTCCTTAGGTCAACTTTAGTTCCCGTACTTTTCACTATACTTTAACAATATGTAATCTAGAGTATAAAGCAATGCATATCTATCTGTCATATAATATTTGTCCATAGCCTTACCCTCACTTATAAAAACAGTCATATCATCTTTATGTATAAACTCACTTTCATGTTGCCCAGTTATAAAGAGCAGTTTAACTTTCTTTTCTCTAAGTCTATTTAAAATGTCTTCTGATCGCCTTAAAAATCTACCAGAAGGACTTAATATAATTACTAAATAGCTATCATCTAACTCTCCAGCATTTATATATTGTTCTTTAACATCTAACCAAACATGAATATACTTTCCTAGAAAAAAGAAGTCTGTTTGGATTCCATTAGTTAATGCTAAGGACATATGTGTTCCAAACATAGCAATATTTTTGTGAGTATATATTAAATCAACCAATTTATCTACCATTCGGTAATCTATAACCTTATTAGCTAAGGTTATATCCTTGATAACTTTATCCAAAAGATTATCAGTATTAGGTTTTGCTAAATTAGCATGGGAAATCTGATTTATTATATCGCTATTTTTAATACCATAACCTTTAAGCATTTCCTCTGTACGTTCTTTAAACTCTATAAATCCCGAATAGCCAAGTCTTTTACAAAAATTTGTAACAGAAGATGGCGTAGTATAACAGTCCTGAGCCAATTTATTAATATTCATCTTTGGAATACTTTTGATATTTTCCATTATGGTTATTGCTATAGCGTGGTATATATCATTTTCCTTACTGTTATTTAGAAGCAATAATAGTCTATAAATTATATCATTCATATTTATCTCCTTTAAATTATACACATTTTGAAATTTGTCTATTTTTTATTTTAAAAAATCTTGTACCCATTTACAAGATATACTTAGTTTATACTATTTTGAAAGGAGAAACACAATGAAAAGCAAAATCAAACTACCTGAAGATTTTATGTGGGGAGGCGCAGTAACATCTTTCCAAAGTGAAGGCGCTTATAATGAAGGAGGTAAAGGATTATCTATAGTAGACACTAGACCTATAAAAGAAGGTCATTCTGATTTTAATGTAGCTGTAGATTTTTATCATAACTATAAAGAAGATATCGCTTTATTTAAAGAACTTGGCTTTAATGCATATAGGACAAGTATTTCATGGTCAAGAATTTTCCCAGATGGAGAAGGAGAAGTTAATGAAGAAGGCTTACAATTCTATGATGATCTTTTTGATGAATTATTATCTAAGGGGATCGAACCTATTATAACCCTTTATCATTTTGATGTTCCTTTGGCCTTAGCTGAAAAATACAATGGTTTTTATTCAAGAAAAGTAATCGATTTATTTGTGAAATATGCCAAGGTCGTATTTAATAGATATAAAGATAAGGTTAAACATTGGATTACATTTAATGAGCAAAATACTGTTTTTGGTGGACGTAATCAATATGGTGCTATAGCTCCAGAGGAAATGGATAAAATAGCCTTTACACATCAAATATGCCATAATCTATTTGTTGCACATGCAAAAGCTACAAAGGCACTACATGAAATTATTCCAGATGCAAAAATATATGGAATGATATGTTTTGTGGGTATTTATCCTGCTACTTGTAAACCAGAAGATGTATTATGTGCTGAAAAAATGAATGAATTTAATCACTTATTCCTTCATGTATTTTCAAAGGGAGAATATCCATCATATTACATAGCATCCTTAAGAAATGATAATATGCTACCAAAATATGAAGATGGCGATTTAGAACTTATAAAAGAAAATACTGTAGATGCATTAAGTATAAGTTATTATGCAACCTATGTTGCAGATACCACTAAAAAACCTTCTTCAAGCTTAGTTGGTGATGCTACAAGCCCAACTAATATGTATTCATCTTTAACTAATAACCCTTATTTAGAATGTACTGAATGGGGCTGGCCTATAGATCCTATGGGATTAAGAATTATATTAAAAGATATCTATTTAAGATATGGTCTACCTATCTTTGTTGTTGAAAATGGAATAGGAGCAAATGAAGAATTAAATGAAAATAATACGGTTAACGATGATTATCGTATAGATTATTTAAAGAGACATATCGAAGAAATGAAATTAGCTATAAATGAAGGGGTTCAGGTATTAGGTTACCTTATGTGGGGATCTACTGATATATTAAGTTCTAGCGGTCAGATGAGTAAACGTTACGGTTTAATATTTGTTAATCGTACTGATGAAGATTTAAGAGATTTAAAAAGATATAAGAAAAAAAGTTTTGCTTGGTTTAAAAAAGTAATAGAATCTAATGGTGAAACACTTTAAACTCTATTAATTAGAAAGGCTCCAAGTTAGTAATAAGTTTTACTAACTTGGAGCTTGTTTTATATGCTATCGAGAAATCCTAATTAAAATTTAGATGCCCTTTTCTTTTTCACTTGCCTTTTTTAATTGATATAGGAACTGCAAAACAGGATCATTTTTTATCTCGTCTTCTTCTTGTATTGCAGAAATCTTATCATTTAAAGATTTAAAGTCAACATATTGAGATAACTCTTCTACGGCTATTTTTAATACATCTTCATAGGTCAATCCTTGATGTTCTCTCTTAATTTCAAACTTCGGGAAATTTAAATCTGGAAAAAGATCTCTTAATGTTAATTTGTCCATATCTTGCACCACCTTTCAACAAATATCTATAGTTAATTATCGATGTATTTGAAGATTTTTTAATATATAAAGGGCTAATTAATAATTTAACTAATGGCTTTAACTTATGGAAATAAGACCAATACTTTCATTTGTCGATGTGATCTTCTCTACTAAGTAAATTACTATATATCAATATTACTGTATATAAGTACTCTTGCTCTGTAGAAGGTGCTCCTCAACCTTCATTAGATTCCTTTTAAATTTTGCCCTTTAGGAGCTTCTTATCAAGCTCCATTAAATTCCTTCAATTATTATGTTTAATAAAAAGTTAAACACCTTAATACTGTAGAGGCTTCTTCTCAAGCCTCATTAAAGTCATTCTTGTTAAGATTATGTTTAATAAAAAGTTAAAAAGTTAAATGCTTAAAAAGTTAAACATTTAAAAAGTTAAAAAGAAAAACATTTAAAAAGAAAAACATTTAAAAAGTTAAAAAGCTGATTAGAAGTGTTCAAATTTTCTTTTTATTGAATATTATTTTATTAAGAGGTGATGAATATGGTTAAAAAGGAAAATTTATCAGAAAAAGAAATAGTGGATATTACAAAAGAAGAAAATGAAGAAACTATTGAGTATATTGGTCTTAAAGAAGATGAAGAGATTGATGGTGAAGTTATTAAAGTTCTTATAAGTTCATCATATGAAAATAAAGTTTCTAATACTGTTGATGATAAAAATTTAATAAATAAATCAGAAGAAAAAAAAGCCTTAATAAAAAGAAAGGGGAAACGTAAAACTCCCGAAGTTGATGGAGAAGGGTATGATGTTAGGAGAACTTATCAATTAAGAAAATCTACAGTAGGAATGTTAAACAAGCTAATCGGAATGAATCAAAATATAGATATACACATGAATACTATAGTAGATAATGCTATAAGAGAAGCTTATTTTCGCGCTTTATTGATGGAAAAGAATAAATCTATATAAAAGAATAGATAGACCAAATTTTATTGAAATTTGACCCGAAATCACAAAAAAAGGAGACTTTTTAGAATGGAAAAGGATAACTATTTGAAAATGCAGAGCTTTCCACGGAGCAGAATTACAACATGATTGATGGAATTCCCAATTTTGGGAAAGCACTCCCCAACAAGCAATTTTTGAGTTTTCCTGTAAAGGAAAATCTCAAAAATGTGCAAGTGTCAATACACTTGCCATGCCTTCCAGTTAGTGAAAATCTTTTTCTACTGCTTTTTGCAATAGCTTAAATTTGTTTCTATAAAAGTCAATCAAGCCGTCCCGTTTCATCCATGCAAGCTCTCTTGATAAAGCACTTCGATCTACATTTAAATACTCGGCCATCGCTTCTCTATCAAAAGGAATAGTAAAAGTTTCTGTTCCAGTTTCACTCATAACTCTTGTTAAATAAGTTAAGACCTTATCCCGAATAGTAGGCATAATCAGGCAATCATTTCGGTCATGCAGTTCTAACGCTCGTTCTGCAATACTATCAAAAAGATTGCCAAGTAATTGTTCGTGTGCTATACATAACTTCGTACAACGGCTCAATATGGTTTTGATAGGAATAAACAGAACCTCAAGTTGTTCTATTGCCTGTACTGACATAGGGCATCTTCTTCCATGGCTAGCCGCTGTTAAAACTGCGGTATATCCACCTGGATAATGGAGGGATACAATAATTTGTTTTCCCGTGATGCTCAATTTCGTACTTTGAGCTCTACCCTGCAATATGATGCCGACATTATCAACTAAATCGCCCTCACGGACAACCAGCTCATCTTTTGCATATTCTTTCCTTGTGGCTGACAGACATTTAAGCATTTGAGTAATATCATTTGGGGAAATACCTGAAAACAAACGTGATTGACATAGGGAATCTAAGTTGTTCATGAGAGGCTCCTCGTTGCACGTGCAACATACTTTTTCTTTTTACTATACTATATTAATCATAAACACACAAGAAGTTAGTCACCTTTCTAAAGTCAGAATGGAGGAAAACAATGCAAGGGAAAGAACATTCAATAAAAGCGAGAAATCGACTTTTAGCATCAAAGGTTATTAAAAATCTGCAAAGCAGAAAGTTTGAGGCTTATTACTGTGATAACGCCATAGAAGC
>JAEWJB010000071.1 GCA_023386795.1 Pseudomonadota bacterium | reverse complement strand
CGCCACCGAGGCGCGCCGCCTGCTGCGCAACCGGCGCTTCTCGGTGGCCCGGGTGGCCGAGATGCTCGGCTACAGCAGCGAAGCGGCGTTTCGGCGCTTCTTCAAACGGCTGGAAGGAGTGGGGCCGGGCAAGGTCCGCAACGGCCAGGACGCCGGCTGAACCCGGCAACGTCCGGCACGGTCGCCGCTTTGCAGACAGCCGGTATGCTGCGCATCTTTCCTGAATTCGCACCCCGTCCCATGACCGCCCGCCGCCTCCTGCCGCTCGCCGCCTTGTTCGCCCTGCTCGCCGGCTGTGGAGGCGGCGAAGCCGTGCGGCCGACCCCGCCGGCCAGTGCCACCCCCTCCGCCACCCCCCGCCCGGTGGCGCCGGTACGCATCGGCGTGGCGCTCGGCGGCGGTGCCGCCAAGGGCTTCGCGCACATCGGCGTGATCAAGATGCTCGAAGCCAACGGATTCGAACCGGTGGTGGTGTCGGGCACCAGCGCCGGCAGCGTCGTGGGTGCGCTCTACGCCAGCGGCATGGATGCGTTCCAGATGCAGGAGAAGGCCGTCGCGCTCGACCAGACCAGCATCCGCGACGTGCGGCTGTTCTCCGGTGGCTTGGTGCAGGGCCAGAAGCTGCAGGATTACGTCAACCAGCAACTGGGCAACAAGCCGATCGAACGGCTGAAGAAGCCGTTCGCCGCGGTAGCCACGCGGTTGGAGGACGGCGAGCGCACGGTGTTCGTGCGCGGCAACGCCGGGCAGGCCGTGCGTGCTTCGAGCAGCATTCCCGGCGTGTTCGAGCCGGTGTCCATCGGCCAGTACCATTATGTGGATGGCGGGGTGGTCAGCCCGGTGCCGGTGGATGCCGCACGCCAGTTGGGGGCCGAGTTCGTCATCGCAGTGGATATTTCCAGCAAGGCCAGCGGCAAGAACCCCGGCGACCTGCTTGGCACGGTCAACCAGTCGATCTCGATCATGGGCCAGCGCCTGGGCGAAGCGGAGTTGAAGCGGGCCGACGTGGTGATCCGGCCGAAGGTCAGCGATATCGGCGCGGCCGACTTCAACCAGCGCAATGCCGCGATCCTGGAAGGCGAACGCGCCGCCATGGCGGTGATGCCACAGATTCGCAGCAAGCTGGCGCAGCTGCGCCAACAGCGTGCCGATGCCGCCGACGCCGCGACCCGCGAGGCGCAGCAGGCTGCGGAGAGATCCCGCCAGGCGTGCCTGGACAAGCGTTCGCGCTGGGACAAGATGCGCGGCAACGAGGAAGCCTGCAGCGCGCCGCTGAAGTAACGGCAATACCTTGCAAAGGAAAGCGCGCAGGTAGTGCGCGCGGTGTGGGTCACACCGCGCGCATCTGCCATCAATACTTCCAGCGCAGGGTGAACGCCACGAAGCGTGGCTCGCCGTAGTTGTTGTAGTCCAGGTTGGCCCAGTACTTCTCGTCGAAGGCATTGCGCACGGCGAGCGTGGCCGTCCACTGGTCGGTGATGCGGTAGTTGGCGTTGAAGCTCACCAGCGCATAGGCATCCTGCTTCACCGTCACCGGACCGTATACCGGGTTGACGATGTTGAAGCCCTCCACCTCGCTCTGCCACATCACGTTCGCGCCAAGGCTCAGGCGATCCCACGCGCCGGGGAGCGTCCACTGGGTGGAGAACTGCACGGTGTGGGTGGGCAGGTTGGCGTAGATCAGGTCGGTCGCCGCACGGGTGACCTTGGCACGGGTATAGCCGGCATTGACCCGCCAGCCCGGCAGCACGTCCGCGCCGATCTCCGCTTCCCAACCCTTGCTCTTGGTGCCGTCCACGCCCACGTACGCCGAGCTGCCGTCGGGCAGCGAACCCTGCGGCACGCTGGTGTCGAGCATCGCGTAGTTGTCCTGGCGGGCCTCGAAGATCGCCGCATTGGTCGTGACGCGGCCATCGAGGAAGGCCGCCTTCAGGCCGACCTCGCGGTTGCTGCCCTGCACCGGGTCGAGCAGGTTGTCGTTCTTGTCCTTGTAATTTTGCGGATTGAAGATCTCTGTGTAGCTGGCGTACACGGAGACATCCGGCACGATGTCGTACATCAGGCCAACGTATGGGGTGACCTCATCCTTCACCTTGTACGCGCCGGTCGTGGTGGTGTAGTTGCCAGCGGTATTGAAGTTGTGGGTGCGCGTGCGCCAGTTGCTCAGGCGCACGCCGGCGATCAGCGACAGTGGGTCGGCCAGGCGCAGGCGGGCGGAAGCGTATACGCCGCTCTGGGTGGTACGCGCCTGACGCCAGGCACCGTTGCGTGCGAAGGTCGGCTCGGAAATGTCGCCATCCCATTCGTAGAGGTTCGGGATGTAGTAGCAGCGGCCCAGCGGGCAGGTAGTCCAGTCCGCGGGCCAGGTGGTGACGATGGTCGGCGTCGTGGTCTCCAGGTCCTGCCAGCTGCCGCCGACCACCACGTCATGCTCGCGGCCGAATGCGGTGAACTTGCCGCTGAGGTAGACGTCCACCGCGTCGCGGGTGTCCTGGGTCTGGCCGATGCCGGTCTGCAGGTAGATGCCGCTGCCGGTCTCGCGATCGGGGAAGCCGCTGCCGTAGACACGCACGCTGGTGACGTCGCCTTCGGTGCGCGCGTAGTTGACCTTCAGGTTCCAGTTCTCGCCGAAGTGCTGTTCCAGCTGCGCATACGCCGTGTGGGTGCTGCGCTGCCAGCGGGTCCAGTTCGGCGCCATGTTGGTCGAGCGCGCCAGGTCCGCGTTGCTGCCGTCGCTGAAGAAGAACGGCACCGTGCCCCAGGTCGAGCCGACCGGGTTGTTGTCCTGCATCTGGTAGCCGACGGTGAGCGTCGTGGAGTCGGTGATATCGCCTTCGAGCACGGCCATCGCGGCGGATTTCTGCTCGTGGTAGCGGTCGTAGTAGTAATCGCGATCCTCGTAGGCGGCCACGGCGCGCGCACGGAAGCGGCCGTCGGCGGTCAGCGGCGCGTTGACGTCGGCCTGCATGCGGCGATAGTCCCAGCGGCCGACGGTGGCCGAGAACGATGCGTCGAAGTCCTTGCCCGGGCGCTTGCGGAACATGTTCACCGTCGCCGACGGCACGCCGGTGCCGCTGAGCAGGCCGTTGGCACCGCGGATGACCTCGATGCGGTCATAGAAGGCGGTGTCGTATTCCTGGTTGGTGTTGCCACTGTAGGTGGGCAGGCCATCGACCTGGAAATCGGTGATCTGGAAGCCCCGCGCGTAGTACAGCGGACGCTGGGTGTCGTAGAAGGAAACGTTGACGCCGAGGGTGTTGCGCATCACCTCGTCGATGTCGAACAGCGATTGCTCCTGCAGCTGCTGCACGCCGATCACGCTGATCGACTGCGGCGTTTCGCGCACGCTGATCGGCAGGCGGGTGGTGCTGGAAGGGTCGCGTTCCTGGCGCTCTCCGCTGACGGTGACGCGATCCAGCGTCTTGGCGTCGGTGCTGGCCGCATCGGCGGCTTCGGCTGCCTGGACCTGCAGGGCGGACAGGGCGAGCGCGGCCCCCAGGGCCAGCACGAGCGGACGTCGGGAATACAGCGGGCGAACAATGGCGACAGACATGACGACCTCGGATCGGAGGGAAAATGAGCGATCCGGAAGGCCGCGCACGCGGCAAGAAAAAAGCGGGCCCGTGGACGGGCGATTGCTGGGCGGCTTTCCGGCTGGGAGGGCTGGCCGGAAGCGGCTGGCGATGCGCCCTGTCGGGCGCCGAAGGGCCGCAAATGTAGTGGATTCGCCAGAGCCCGGCAAGGTCGGCCAGGTTTCAGCGCAGCGGCAAGCCGTGCCGTTCCTTGACCGTACGCAAGACGAAGCTGGAGTTCACGTCGCCCACGCCGGCGGCGTTGAGCAGGCGGTCGAGCAGGAAGTGCGAGAAGTGCTCGAGGTCGCGCACGACCACGTGGAGCAGGTAATCCATGTCACCGGTCAGCGCATGGCAGGTCACCACTTCATCCCAATCCTGCACGCTGTCGGCGAAGTGGGCGACGCTTTCCTGGCCATGCTTTCGCAGCTGCACCCGCACGAAGGCCTGCAGGCCCAGGCCCAGCGCACGCGGATCCAGGCGCGCGCCATATCCGCTGATCACGCCGCTTGCTTCCAGCCGCTGTACCCGGCGCAGGCAGGCCGAGGGGGACAGGTTGACCTGCTGCGCCAGCTCGGAGTTCGGCAGGCGGCCTTGCTGCTGCAGCAGGGCAAGCAAGCGTAGATCCGTGCGGTCCAAGGCGATGGATTCAGGCATTTGTTGCCTCGCAACATTACATGACGCAACAAGATTGCGTCATTGGCCCGTCACTGCGCAACTTTGCAACCCTGTTGCGTAGCGCACTGGCTAGCATGGGGTCGACCCTACAGAGCCAACGCCCATGTCCGCCCCGTCCACCGCCCGCCGCGTCGAACACCAGCAGACCGACAAGGGCTACGTGCCGGTCTACACGACCGCCGTGGTCGAGCAGCCATGGGACACGTACAGCGCCGACGACCACGCCACCTGGGGCACGCTGTACCGCCGCCAGCGCGAGCTGCTGGTCGGGCGCGCCTGCGACGAGTTTCTGCAAGCCCAGGACGAAATGGGCATGGGCGACCATCAGATCCCGCGTTTCGACCAGCTCAACGAAGTGCTGGGCGCCGCGACCGGGTGGACCTTGGTGGGTGTGGAAGGCCTGTTGCCCGAGCTGGATTTCTTCGACCACCTGGCCCACCGCCGCTTCCCGGTGACGTGGTGGATCCGCCGCCCGGAGCAGATCGACTACATCGCTGAGCCCGATCTGTTCCATGACCTGTTCGGGCACGTGCCGCTGCTGATGAACCCGGTGTTCGCCGACTACATGGAGGCGTACGGCCGCGGGGGCGTCAAGGCGCATGGCATCGGGCCGGAGGCGTTGCAGAACCTGACCCGTCTATACTGGTATACGGTGGAGTTCGGGCTGATCGATACGCCGCAGGGCCTGCGCATCTACGGCGCGGGCATCGTGTCCTCGAAGGGCGAATCGCTGCATGCGCTGGAATCGGCGGCGCCGAATCGCATCGGCTTCGACCTGCCGCGCATCATGCAGACCCGCTACCGCATCGACACGTTCCAGAAAACCTACTTCGTGATCGACAGCTTCGACCAACTGATGCAGGCCACCGCACCGGATTTCACCCCGCTCTACGCGCAACTGCGGCAGGCGCCTCAACACGCCGCCGGCAGCGTGCTCGACAGCGACCGGGTGCACCAGCGCGGCACCGGCGAGGGCTGGGCCACCGACGGCGACGTCTGAGCGCGCTTATCCCAGCGCGCGATAGCGGAAATCCCGGAAAACGGCCCGGCCAGAGCCGGCCGCGAACAGCCCGACCTTCAGGCTGAGGAAGCCCCCGAACACGTTGTGGTGCAGGCCCGACACTTCCATGCGGGTGCCATGCAGGCGCCAGGTGTGTCCGCCGTCGAAGGAGTAGTGGAAGGTCACGACATTTTCGTCGTTGCTGATGCGCACGCGCACGGGGCCCGCCGGGCGCGAGGCACGGGCCCACACCAGCTCTTCGGCGTATTGATGCGTGCGGATCGCATCGGCGGTGAACCCCAGTCCCACGTAGGCCTTGTGGTTGTAGAACAGCAGCAGGCCGGCTTCGGCACCGGCCTTCGGCACCAGCGTGATCTCCACCTCGTACGCGCGATCCGGCACGCCGCAAGTGAGCGGGGCGCTGTCCGCGGGCGAGGTTCCGGCGGCCGCCAGCCATAGCGCGTTGTCGTGGCGCTGCAGGCGCGTGGCATCGGACGGGCGCGGATCATGGAAGCCCCATTGCACGCCGAAGCGATCGCGAGAGAAATCATCGGACAGCGCCATGCCGTTGGGCCCGGCTTTGCCACCTGCGGGCTTGGGGAGGGGCCTGGACAGGTCGCCGCCGCGCGCACGGAACCAACCATCGGCGGTCCATTCGATCGGCTCGAGCAAGGTCTGCCGGCCCAGCGTGCGCATGCCATTCTCATACGCGTGATAGACCATCCACCAATCGCCCGCCGGGCCTTCCACCAGCGAGGCGTGTCCGCGCGACCACCACGGCTCGTTCGCCGATTGCGTGCGCACCAGCGGATTGTGCGGGCAATGTTCCCATGGCCCATGCACCGAGCGGGAACGCGCGGCGATCACCATGTGCCCAGTGACCGGCCCGGCAGTGCCACCGACCGCCGTGACGAGATAGAACCAGTCGCCGTGTCGAAGCAGCTTCGGACCCTCGGGTGCGAAGTTCTCGGTCACCCAGTCTTCGGGATAGCGCCAGGGTTGGTAAGCGGGCGCAAGCACGCCGTCGGTCGACAGGCCATCATCGCTGAGGCGGATGCGGCGAATGCCATTGACGAACAGATAGCGCCGGCCGTCCTCGCCAACGATGTGGCCGGGGTCGATGCAGCCGTTGATCTTCAGGTCAATCGGCGTGCTCCACGGACCGCGGATGTCGTCGGCCCAGATGACGTAGGTCTTCCATCCTTGGTCCTGTGCATTGGCCGGCAGGTAGATGTAATAGCGGCTACCGACCTTGCACAGGTCCATGGCCCAGATCACGCCGATCTGCGCGTGCAGCGCCGGCCCGACCGGGGTCCAGTTGACCAGGTCGGTGGAATGCCAGATGACGATGCCGGGGTAGGACTGGAACGACGAGAACGTCATGCAGTAATCGTCGCCATCCTTGAGGATGGTCGGGTCTGGGTGGTCGCCGGCGACGATCGGATTGAGATAGGTGCCGTCGCCGAGATCGGCCTGTCGCTGGCCTTCGATGCCGCGCGCCCAACGCGATGCCGGCGGTGCCTGGCACGCGGTGGCCGCGGCGGGCGTGGCGCCCAGGCGTCCGGCCAACGGCGCGGCGACGGCGCCAGCGGCGAGGGCCTTGAACAGGGAGCGGCGATTCGTGTCGGGCATGGAAAGGCGCCGGCAAAGAATCGCAATCTAGAGTGGCGATCCCGCTATGTGCAATTGCTCAGGGCGCTATATCGATAAAGCAATTGATCGACAACCGTCCATGCAGCGGGTCCGGCGGCGGCACCCGCGCATTGTCGATGCTGCCCGAATGCAGGGAATTGCGCCGGTAGACCACCATCCGGTTGAACACGCCGTCCACCTGCCCGATCCGTTCGAACAGCGTCGTGTCCTCGCCGATGTAGCCACCGGTGGGTGCATCCTGTCCCTGGCTTTCCTGTTCGAGGCGACGGAAGTAGGTGTCACGCCTTGACTCGTCGATGTACTCGTAGCCGGTGTGCCGGTGGCGATAGAACGCCGTGCCACCCCAATCGCCATGGAACAGGTAATGCACCGTGGCCAGTCCATCACCACGTACCGAATCGATGTGCGGCACGCGCTGGAGAAAGGCGAGCTGGCCGGGCGGCGTGGTCACCAGCGAGTAGTGGCACATCGGGAAGACGAAACGGCCCTGCGGAAGGCCGAAGTATTCGGTCAGGTAGGGCCTGAGTGCATTGTCCAGGAACTGTTCGTAGCCCAGCGGCGCCCGCGCCCGGATACCCGGGAACATCGCGCCCTGCGGCTGGAAGTCGTGGCGGGCCGCCTTGCGTACCAGGCGCTCGGGATCGGCCACCAGCTGGTCGATCACCAGCATCGGCGCACCCTCCTCGCCGATGCGCGAGGCGCTGATGCGGACCTGCGGGTGCAGGCTGACCAGCATGCCGCCGCCTCAGGCCGTCGCCATCGGCCTGCGGGCGCCCCAAACCTCCGGCGGCGCCTTGCAGTAGCGATCGATGAAGCCCTGCTGCGAAGGCATCTGCGCCACCGCGCGGTCGATGGGCTGGCGCACGGCGGTAAGCAGGCGGGAGAGATCCCCATCGGACAGCGCGCCGGCCAGGGGATGCGGCGCGCCAGGCTGGATACCCTGGCCGAGCAGCACGTGTGTCCAGGAATCGACGCGGAACAACTCGTCCGTACCCTGCCAGGCGTGCGCCCGCTCGCGCCAGGCGCGCAGCCGGATCGCCAGCGATTCGGGCAGCTCCATTTCGCGCGCGGCCTTCCACATCGGTTCGTCGCGCTGCGTGGCGTGGTAGTGCAGGATGATGAAGTCGCGCACGTGCTCCATCTCCTTGCGGCTGACTTCGTTGTACAGCTCGCGCAGGGAGTCCTCTTCACCGCTGGAAGGAAACAGCTGCAGCAGGCGCACGACCGCCGAGATGGTCAGGTGGATGCTGGTGGATTCGAGCGGCTCGATGAAGCCGCTCGCCAGGCCGAGTGCGATGACATTGTGGTTCCAGGCCTTGAGTCGCCGCCCGGAGCGGAACGGCACGAGCCAAGGCTCCTTGATCGCCGGCGCCCCCACGTCGCGCAGCAGCTTGGCGCGCGCTTCGTCGTCGGACATGTGCCGGCTGGAGAACACCAGCCCGCAGCCGACGCGGTGCTGCAGGGCGATATGCCAGCGCCAGCCTGCCTCATGCGCGATCGCGCGCGTGTAGGGCACCGGCGGCCCGACGGATTCCGTCTGCACGGCGACCGCGCGGTCGCTCGGCAACCATTGGTTCCAGTCCTCGTAGCCGGTGTGCAGCGTCTGCTCCGTGAGCAGGCCACGGAAGCCGGTGCAATCGATGAAAAGGTCGCCTTCGATGCGCTGGCCGTCTTCCAGCGTCAGCGCCGTCACGTCGCCGCTGTGCGGGTCCTGGTGCACCTGCTGGATCTTTCCTTCGACGCGTGTCAGGCCCTGCTTCTCGGCGCGCGCCCGCAGGAAGCGCGCATAAAGCCCGGCATCGAAGTGGTAGGCATAGTTGACCTGCGGCTGGGTGCCCAGCGCGAAGCGGTCATCGCGCGAGGCGACGGTTTCCAGGCAATAGTCGCCGAGTTCGGATTTCATGCCGCGGCGCAGGCTGTCCAGCCAGTAATGGTGGAAGTGGCACACCAGCGTGTTCTGCCCGGTCATGCCGAACGGGTGGATGTAACGCTCGCCATGCCGGCGCCAGTTCTCGAAGGAGATCGAGAGCTTGAACGTGCCCGCTACCGCACGCAGGAACTCCTGCTCGTCGATGTTGAGGAAGTGATGGAAGGCGCGGATCGGCGGCACGGTGGATTCCCCGACGCCGACCGTGCCGATCAGCTCCGATTCCACGAGCGTGATCTGCAACTGGTCGCCGAACTGGTGCGACAGCGCGCAGCCGGCCAGCCAGCCCGCGGTGCCACCTCCGGCGATCACCACCTTGCGAATGCGCCTGTTGTCCACGCGACCCCTCTCCTGCCTTGTAATGAGCCGACGCGACGCGTCAGCGGTTGAGCCGGGCGATGAGCATGGCGCGCAGTTGCCGCGCCATGTCTTCGTCGATCGGCGCCAGCGCCTGGCGCGCCTGCGGGGGCAGATGCGCACCAGCCTGCCCGGCGTCGCCGAACACGTAGTAGTCGAACATCGCGCGCCACGCCTGCTTCTCGGCTTCCGGGCGATCGCGGATGGACCACATCGCGTGGTACATCGCCTGCATGGGTGCCGGAATCCACGCGGGCATGCTGCCCCACCAGTAATTGACCAGCACGTTGAACGGCTCCAGCCCCTGCACGTGGTGCCACCACATGCTGGGGATGAACAGCGCATCGCCCGGTTCCAGCACCGTGGTCATGCCGTGCTCCAACGCCTGTGCGAAGCGGGGGAAGCGCGAAAGGTCTGGCGTGGCCAGGTCCACCATGCTCACCGCCTGCCCGCCCGGGGTGAGCTCCAGCGGCCCCGGATACAGGTTGGCCACTTGCCCTGGCGGGAACAGCGTGAAGCGCCGTCGCCCCACTGCGCAGCAGGCGATGTTGTTCGGCACGTCGTGGTGGCAGCTGGCCACCACGCGGTTGCCGATCCAGATACTCGGCCGCACCTGGACCCCGTGCGTGGCGAAATCCAGGTCATTGGCGGCGCGCAGCCCCGGCAGGCTCTCGTCGACCAGCAGCGAGGCGAGGTATAGCGTCGGCGGCTGCGGATCGCCCAGGTGCGCGGCGACTTCGTCCAGCACCTGCGAGACGCTGCCACGACGCACCTCGAAGTTCAGCGCAGTGCAGTCTTCGTTGTAATAGGGCCGGCCACCGATTTCCGGCGGCCCATACGAATAGGGTACCTGCCGGCCATTGTCGAAGCCGCGTAGGTAGGCCATCGCCTCGGCGACGCCCTCATGCGCCGCCCCGACCAATCCCCATCCGCGCCCTATGCCCCGCAGGACGACCGGCTCGCCCGTGGCGAGCAGGTCTTCCAGTGGCAGTTGCTCCGGCTGGCAGCCGAAGCGCTCGCGGATGGGTGGCAGGTCCGGCATGGCATCAAGCCGGCTGGTCAGCCGCCTCGGCCTGGCGCAGGCGCCGCTGCTTCTCGCCCATCAGCCGCCGCATGTTGTGCTGCGAAGACAGCAGCAGGAAGGCGCCTTCCAGGTAACCGGACTGGTTGAGCTTGTGCAGGGCCTCACCGTCCAGCGCGGCCAGACGCTCGCGCTCCACGCCGTATAGTCCGGTGAGGTTGATGTTGTTCTTCTCGTCCAGCTGGACATTGATGTTCAGCGGCTGGATCACCCCGGCCTGGTCCAGCGCGGCGAACAAGGCCTTCCCGCCTTCATGGCCATCGCGGATGCCGCGCAGCACGGTGATGATGTGCTCCAGGTACGGGCTGTTGCCGCCCTGTGGCAGGAACACGCGCTCGCCTTCGCTGAAGTTCACTCGCGGGTGGTCCAGGTCGACATGGATGACCGGCACGGTCGTGCGCTGGCCATCGACCTCCTGTTCCTGGAAGCCGATGGCGAACGGGCCCTTGGCCACGATGCCCGGCAGGTAGGTGGCGTTCCAGCGGTCGCCTTCGAGGAACAGGTTCTCCTGCCCGTCGAAGCCCAGCAGTGCCACCGAGGTGTATTCACCGGTCGCATCGTCCTTGCGCAGGAACAGCGGGTATTCGCGTTGCATTTCGGCGTATTCGGTCGGGAAGGCCGGCACCAGGCCAACGTTGTCGCCAAATTCGCTGCCGAAGCGCAGCGTCACGCGCAGGTCCTTGTGCGCGACGTTGTTCAAGATTTCATATCGAGCCATTTCTGATCCAACAGCGGGTGGTCGGGATCCGGTGCCGGGGTCACTCCCCTGCGTGCCGGCCCGTCGAACATTGCAGAAATCCCCCGGGGCGGCAAGGCGCCCGCGGCGGCACCACCACGGCAACAGGGGACCGCCACCGCGGCGGCGATCCCCTGAATGGCGGCACCTGTCTCCAGGTGCCGCTGCGACCCTCAGAAGTTGTAGCGAACGCCGAGGGTGTAGCGCGGGCTCTGGTCGACCAGCTTGATGACCTGCTTGTCCGAGCGGCCGTGCCAGCGCACGTCTTCGCCGGTCAGGTTGATCGCCTCGAAGCCGATGGACCAGTTGGTGTTGAACTGGTAACCCACGCTCAGGTCGAACTGGTCATACGCCTCGACGTAGTACGGGTTGCGGTTGGAGCCATCCATGTTCGCCGCGATCAGGTACTCGTCGCGCCAGTTCCATGCCAGGCGGGCCGACCAGCCGTTCTTTTCGTACATCAGCATCACGTTGGCGGTGTCGCTGAGGCCGAGCAGCGCGAACTGGTCGCGGTCGATCACGTTGTTGTCGAAACCGACGTCGCCCTGGACGATGGTGTAGTTGGCGAACACGCCGAAGCCGGTCTGGCCGAAGAAGTACTGGCCACCCAGTTCCCAGCCGTGGATCTTGGCCTTGTTCTGGTTGATCGGCTTGTTGACGTCGAACTCGTACAGCGGGTCATCCGCCTCGCCCACCAGGTCGTATGCCGTCTCCAGGGCCAGGCTCTGCGCCGAGCTGCCGTTGTAGGCGGCCAGGCCGCCGGTGGCGGCATTGCGCAGCATGGTGGTGGCGGCGAACAGCGAGGTGTCGTTGGCCGAGCAGGCCGCCGGGTCGTTGCCGGCCGCGGTCACCTGGGTCACGCACTGTTGGCTCTGCAGGAACGCCAGCGCGGTCTGTGCATCCGGCCCCGAGGTGGGGTCACGCAGGCCGTACATCGTTTCGCGCGAGACGGTGTTGCCGATGAAGTTGTTGACCTGCTTGTTCCAGAACGTCACCGAGACGTAGCTGGCATCGGCGAAGTACCACTCCAGCGCCAGGTCCAGGTTGTCCGATTCCAGCGGATCCAGCGCGGGGTTCTGCGCGTTGCCGGCGGCTCGGGTCGACGGGTTGATGAGGATCGAACCGGTCGGCGTGCCCGGGGTCGGGCCGGCGATCAGGTTGTTGTACGGCGCGCGGGCGATGGTCTGGCCGAACGACGCACGACCCTTCAACTGGTCGGTGAAGCTGATGTCGAAGTCCAGGTTCGGCAGCACGTAGCTGTAGCTGTGCTTCTCGGAGAACGGCTGCATGTCCGTGGAGCGCTGCAGCTGGAAGTCGTTGTTGGACTGCCAGAGCAACGCGGTCGGGGTCGCCACCTGCGAGACCGAGGTCAGGTCGGTCTTCTCGTAGCGCACGCCGATGCGGGTATTGGTCGGCATGCCGCCCAGTTCGCCCTGCAGTTCCAGCTGCATGTACGCCGCGTTGGTCTTCTCCTCGATCGTGTTGTCCGAGCTGAGGTTCTGGTTGCGGTCGGTGCCCACGCCGTAGACACCGCTGGCCCACTGGGCAAGCTGGTCGGCGTTGCCACGCCATGCGCCCCTCGGCGCGCCGGCGGCGCTGAAGTCGTCGAACAGGCCGGTGATGCTCACCGGGCGGATCAGGTCCATCAGGCCCGGCGCGTTGCCGGCATCGGTCACGCCCCAGTCGCCCAGCGCGGCATACGTGTCGCTGGTCTGGCGCTGCATGGTGGTCTTGGACGAATCCACGCCGAACTGGAAGCGGCCGTTGTCGAAGTCCCAGGTGCCGTCGACGCGGCCTTCCTTAATTTCGGTGACCTGCTTCTGGTAGTAGATGCGCAGGACCTGGGTGCCGATGTTGTTGGCCTGGAAGTCCGGGTTGAGCACGCCATTGGTGCCGGCGTAGGAATCGGCGGCGGTCGGGTACCAGGTACGCGCACCGATCGGCAGGCCGGTGTTGAAGTACAGCTCCTGGCCCCACTGGCCGCCGCAGCTCGGGCCGCTGGCGCAGTTGTTGGTGCCGGCGAGGCTGAAATAGGTGGCGCTGCCACCGGTCAGCGGATCGTTCGGCAACGACTGGGTCTTGGAATCATGGCCGTCGAAGGTCAGGCGGAAGTTGTCCGTCGCCTGCCAATCGGCATTGAAGCCCAGCGAACCGAGCTTGTACTTCTGCATGTTGCGCTGCTGCTCCATGCCGAAGTCCTTCGAGCCGGTCGGCACGTCACGCAGGTAGATCGGCGTGGCGACCGTCTGCCCGGTATCGAAGGTGATGTCGGTGATGGAGTTGGCGCGCTGCAGCCAGATGCCCTGCTCGCCGCGGTTTTCCTCGATCTCGTTGAGCGAGTAGGTGTAGTCCAGGCTCAGGGTCAGCGAGTCGGTCGGGGCGAACTGCAGGACCGCCTGGCCGTTGGTGCGCTCGCGCTGGAAGTCGGCGAACGCATAGCGCAGGTCGTTCGGCATGCCGTACAGCTGGCCGATCTCCGGTGCGTTGGTGACCACCGCATCGGCGCGCAGGCCCGGGTCGGTTCCGGTCCATCGCTGGATGTTCCAGGTGTTCTCGGTGGCCTGCACCGAACCGCCATGGCGCTTCTGGTAGCTGGCGCTCAGGCCGATGCCCCAGACCTTGTCGGCGCTGGTGTAGCTGAAGATGCCCGACACTTCCGGCGTGATGCTGTTGCCGAACGGCTGCGATTCATCCGACATCGCCTTGGCACCCGCGCTGGCCACGATGCCTTCGTGGTTGAACGGCTTGTCGGTCAGGATGTCGATGGTGGCGCCGATGCCGCCGCTGGGCGAAGTGGCCCGGCTGGTCTTGAACACCTGGATGCCGGTGATGGCCTCCGAAGCGAGCTGGGCGAAGTTGAACGCGCGCGTACCCACGTCCACACCGCCGATCGGCACCTGGCCTGGCGCACCGAACGCATCGGCGCCCGGGATCTGGCGGCCATTGAGCGTGACGACGTTGAACTGCGGGCCGAAGCCGCGCGCGGTGACCTGGGCACCCTCGCCGTCGCGGCGCTCGATCGAGATGCCGGTGATGCGCTGCAGCGACTCGGCCAGGTTGGTGTCCGGGAACTTGCCGATGTCCTCGGCGCTGATCGCATCGACCACGCCCGCGGAATCGCGGCGGATGTTCATCGACTGGTTGAGGCTGTTGCGGATGCCGGTGACGGTCACCGTATCGAGCGTCTTGGCCTCGTCGCTCTGCGTGGCGGTCTGCGCCTGCGGTGCCTGCGCGGTGGTCTGCGCGTCCTGGGCGAACGCCGGGTTCACCACCAGCACGCCGCCGACGAAGGTGAACATCGCGCGGGATTTAAAAGACTTCAAAGACTTCAACTTGCGACTCATCAGTGTGTCCTCAAGTCAGAATTCGAACGGCCTGCGAACACGGTTCCGGCGTACGACACGCATGTCGCCGCGACCGTCTGCAAATGGAAACTGCACCCTCTCATGTAGCCCCCTACGATCCTTTAGGTTGTCGCCCCCCCCAGGGCAGAACACGGGACTTGGCCCGCGGCGATGAATCCAGGCATCCCACTCGAATGCCTGCTTACTGCAACGCCGGTTCTTGGTAATTCCCCGGCTTTCTCATACCGGTGAAACGGTGACGCACACTGCTGTTTGTCTCTCTGGAACCGTCCGAGCGGGCGGTAAATTGGTAGCGCTATCACTGAACGGCGGTTAAGAAACCACGCATGACAGCGCTTGTCACCGTGCGCTGCAACAAAATTTTTATGTTTGCCCGCGACACACCGTAAACGCGGGCATGTAAGCGTTCCCAGCCACTTTTGGTTACGTGGGAAATCGACGGTCGGCAGCGCGACGACTGCGCGAAACGCTACGTCGACTGGAGGACCGCCTTCAGGCGCATGGCATCGCGCGTGGCGAAACCCAGCGCGGTGTTGTCGAAAATGATCCAGGGGATATGGCGACCGCGGGCGGCGGCGCGTACCTGGGCCGCCAGTGCGAGCAGTGCGTCATTCTCGTAGGCGCTGTAATACATGCGCGGTGCGCCATGCCAGCGGAAGTACGGAAGGCCGGGAGCTCCCCCGGGCTCGCTGGAGAGAGGAAACCGGCCCGGATCGGCTGCGGTACGGCTGACGCGATAGCGGTCCAGCAAGGCGTCAGCCGCTGGCGTGAACCAGGAGGCATGACGCGGCTCACACGTGACCGGCGCTGCGGTGCGCCTTCGGAGCATGCCGAAGAACCGCGCGGCCACTTGCGCGTCGAACGACATGCTCGGGGGCAGCTGCAAGAGCAGGCAGCCCAGGCGCTTGCCCAGCCCATCCACCTGCGCCAGGAATTGGTCTAACGCGGGGCCAGTGCCACGCAGCGCAAGCTCATGCGAAATCTCTTTGGGGAACTTGACCGAGAAGCGAAAACCAGCCGGCACGCTTGCCGCCCATCGTGCATAGGTGTCGACGCGATGGGGCCGGTAGAACGAGGAATTGATTTCCACCGCATCAAAGCGCGTGGCATAGCGCGCCAGTACGGAGGCGCCTTCGCCGAAGTCGCCCGCATATTCGCGCGGGATGGACCAGCCAGCCGTGCCGATCCTGAAGCGGATGCGCGGGATACCCATGTCAGCGGGCAGGCTCGGTCTTGGCCATGAGGGGCGGCTCGTCCATGGCGTCAGTCATACAGGGCCTGGCAATTCGGACAGAAGAACGTTCGCCGATTCGTCTTGCCCAGGTAGGCCTTGGTCAGCGGTCCACCGCAGCGAGGGCATTCGCGACGCGTGTGCACGAGCCAGTGCTTTCGAAGGACGAAATCCCGCTTCCACGCCAGGAAATCGAAGCTGTACTGCCGCGCTTCCTTGATGAGCTGGCCGAGCTTGCGCGGCGGGAGCTTGCCCACCGTACTCAGCGGGTGTACGCCGATACGGAAGAGCACTTCGTTCTTGATGATGTTGCCGACCCCGGCGAACGTGTCCTGGTCCAGCAACGCGTCCGTCACCAGCGTCTGGGGCATCGCCTTGAGTTTGCGGCGGGCCAGTGCCGGGTCCCAGGCATCGCTCAGGACATCCGCGCGCCAGTCATAGTGGTCGTCGAGGTCGCCCTCCAGGTAGCGCAGTGAGCACGAGTAGAGGTTGAGTTCGCCGTTGTCGAAGCGCAACGACGCGCGCGGCGGGCGATCCTTCCGCTCGTCGATGGTGTAGCTGCCGAACATGAGCAGGTGCACCCTCAGGGTGAAGCCTCGGAACTCGATGAGGAAATGCTTGCCCCAGCTGCGCAGCGCCACGACGCGGCGCCCCTGCATGCGGCCCAGGTCCAGGCTGCTGTTGCCGGTCACGGCGCGTACCGTCTTTCCACGGAACTTCGCCGCGGCCTCTCGCAGGATCAGTATCGAAGGACCTTCGGGCACGATGTCGCTCTCGTCGGAGAGCCTGATTCTGTCTGCGGACCGTTATCGCGCGGCGAAGTATCCCGCAGGCGGGCTCACCCGCCGTGCACGTGTCACTGATCCTTTGGATACGACAACAGGATTTCCAGCGGCGCATCGCCCACCTGCTGGAGCGCATGCGTGCTTCCCGCCCGCGTCAGCAGGGCGTCGCCCGGCCCCACTTCGTATTGCCTGCCGTCCAGCGCATACAACCCGCGCCCGCGGATGACGTAGTAGATCTCGTCCTTGTGGTGCTGGTGCATGCCAATGCCAGCACCCGGATGCAGCACGCGCTTGCGCAGCACGAAAGACAACGCCGGCTCGTCGGCGAAGAACGAATAGGCGGTGGTCGGCCCCGGGCCACCGTGCGGGCCAGGCTGTTCCCGCGCGATATCCGCCTCGTGGACGATGCGCGGGGGATACGGCTGCGCGGCACGGTCGGCCGCGGCGCTGGCGGGCGCGCCGCAGTCGATGTCGCGCTTGAGCTGTGGCTTGAGGGCGGGCTCCACGCTCGCCCAGTCGCGCACGACCAGGCAGGCCACGGCCGTCGCGCCCGCCGTGCTGAAGTGGGTGCCGTCGGCTTTGCCCTGTGCGGGAACAAACAGGAAATACGGCTTGGCAGCCTGCTCGCCGAGCGCGCGGATCCAGTCGCTGCTGCTGGCATTGAGATCGATCAGCACGACTTTTCGCTGTGCGGCGAGTTGCTTCATCGCCTGCGTGTACAGGCCGTGTGTATCGAGCAGCGAACCGAAGTCGTAGACCAGCCGCGCCACCGGCGTGACCAGGATGGGCGTGGCGCCGTGCTTCCGCGCGACATCCAGGTAACGCGAGAGGTATTGCGGATACGCCTGCGCGGGATCGTCGTAGCGCGTCGCATCTTCGCGCTTGGCGTCGTTGTGGCCGAACTGGATCAGCAGGATGTCGCCACCGCGCAGGTCGCGCTCGATCGCCTCCAGCCGTCCTTCCTCGATGAAACTGCGGGCACTGCGTCCGCCCTTGGCGTGATTGCGCACTTCCCATCGCGCTGGATCGAACCAGCTCTGCAGCATCTGTCCCCAGCCGGCCTGGGGCGCGCGCTCCGGCCCGTATTCGGCGGCGGTGGAGTCGCCGGCGATGAAGATGCGCCTGGGCGCGTCGGCGGCAAGGACGGGCGCATGGGCGCCCACAAGCAGCGTGGCCAGCCACAGCGCACGGCCTGCCAGATGCGTACTCATCCCACACCTCCGCGGGCCGGTATGCAGGAACCGCTACCGCGGCACGGCGGGAGAGATGCGCCGGCGACGGTAGCGGCGGGAAGAGATCGGGCGCGCATCGGCGTGAGGCGCGCCCGGAACGGCTCAGCGCGCGAGCCAGCCGCCATCGACGGGCAGCACGGCGCCGTTGACGTAGTCCGAAGCGCTGGACGCCAGGAATACCGCCGCACCGCCGAGGTCGGCCGGCGAGCCCCAGCGGCCGGCCGGGATGCGGTCGAGAATGGCCTTGCTGCGGTCCTCGTCGGCACGCAGCTGCGCAGTGTTGTCGGTGGCCATGTAGCCCGGCGCGATCGCGTTGACGTTGATGTTGCGGCTCGCCCATTCGTTGGCAAGCAGGCGGGTGATGCCGGCGATGCCGCTCTTGCTGGCCGTGTAGGACGGCACGCGGATACCGCCCTGGAAAGACAGCATCGAGGCGATGTTGATGATCTTTCCGCCGCCGTGGGCGATGAAGTGGCGGCCCACGGCCTGGCTCATGAAGAAGGCGGACTTGATGTTGACGTTCATCACGTCGTCCCAGTCCTTCTCGCTGAACTCCACCGCGTCCGCGCGACGGATCAGGCCGGCGTTGTTGACGAGGATGTCGATGCGGCCCAGGCCGGCGAGTGTTTCGTCAACCACGCGCTGGATCGGCTCGACCGTGATGAGGTTGGCCTCGACGTTGAGGAAGCGGCGGCCCAGGGCCTTCACCTTCTCCTCGGTATCGGTGGCGTGGACAATGCCGGCGCCGGCGATATCCGCGCCTGCGGCGGCCAGCGCCAGGGCGATGCCTTGTCCCAGGCCGGTGTTGGCGCCGGTGACCAGCGCGACCTTGCCTTCCAGGCTGAACGGGTTGTGGCTCATTGCGTGCTCCCCTCGTAAGCGTGTGCGGTTACTTGAGCTGGCAGATGTCCAGCACGTGCATGTCGGTGTAGTCCAGGTTCTCGCCGCCCATCGCCCAGATGAAGGCGTAGTTGGACGTACCCGCGCCCATGTGGATCGACCACGGCGGCGACACCACGGCCTCGCCGTTCTGGATGACGATGTGACGCTGCGCTTCCGGTTCGCCCATGAAGTGGTAAACGCGGTCCTTCTCGCCGAGGTCGAAGTAGAAATAGACCTCGCTGCGGCGGTCGTGCAGGTGCGGCGGCATGGTGTTCCAGACGCTGCCCGGCTTGAGGATGGTCAGGCCCAGCAGCAGCTGCGAGGACGGGCAGGTCGCCGGCACGATGTACTGGTAGATCGTGCGCTCGTTGCTGGTTTCCAGCGCGCCACGCTCCAGCGGCACGGCATCCTTGATGGAGATGTGCTTGGTCTCGAAGCGCGCGTGCGCCGGGGTCGACGCCAGGTAGAACTTCGCCGGCGTGGCGGCGTCGTTCGAGGCGAAGGTCACCTCCGCGCTGCCCATCGGCACATACAGGCCGTCCTTCGGCGCCAGCGTGTAGGCGGTGCCGTCGACGGTCACGGTGCCGGTGCCGGCCCCCACGTTGATCACGCCCAGCTCGCGGCGCTCCAGGAACGGATGGCCGGCGGCCGAGGCGGGCTCGGTCTGCTTCGGCAGCGACACGGCCTGCTTCACGGGGGCGGCGCCGCCGATCACGAAGCGCTCGTAGTGCGTGTACTTCAGGACGACCGCTTCGTCGGCGAACAGGCCGTCCAGCAGGTAGAGGTCACGCAGTTCGTCATTGCTGACGCCTTGGATGGCCTGCGGGTGGGTGGCGTAAACGGTCTTGGCGTACATGGCGTCTCCGGAAGCGGCGAGGCGTCATGGCCTCGCGTCGAGTGGGTACGCGGGCATTCTAGCCATCCTGACCACCGGTGTCATTCCGCAGTGCAAGATGGCCACGCAGGCGGTGCAGCGGGAAGCCGGCATGGCGCGCCGGCGGCGGCGGCTCAGTCTTCCGGCGGCTGGCAGGAATCGCGCACGATCAAGTGCGGCCGCACGCTGGCGGTAGGCAGCGTGGGCTGGTTCTCCGGCTGGATCAGCATCGCCGCGGCGGTGCGGCCGGTATCGCGCGTGTGGCGGCGCACCGAGGTCAGCGAAGGCCACAGCCGGGACGCCAGCGAGCTGTCGTCGTAGCCGATGACCGACAGCTGGCGCGGAATATTGATGCCCGCCCGCAGGGCGACCTTGTAGATACCGGCGGCCATTTCGTCGTTGCCGGTGAAGATCGCGGTCGGTCGCTTCTTCGACAGCAGCAGCTTCTCGGCCGCGGCCACGCCCGACTCGAAGGTATAGCCCGCTTCGACCACCCGCTCCGGCGGCAGCTCTATCCCCCGGCGCCGCAGCGCGCCGAGGAAGCCACTGGTGCGCTCGATGGACGAACGGTAGTTGCTCGGGCCGGTGACCAGCGCGATGTCGCGATGGCCCAGCGAGAGGAGGTAGTCGGCAGCCTCGGCGGCGCCTTCCGCATCGTGGGTGATGACGGTCTGGGAGGTTTCGTCCAGGACCACGGAGGCAATGCGCGTGTAGCGGCAGCCGATCTCCGCCAGCATGTCGGCCAGCGCCTGGTCTTCCGAGGCGCGCGGTACCAGGATCACCCCGTGCAGCTTCTGCTGCTGCACGAAACGTCGAACGCCTTCGATGTAGCCGGGGCTGCGCGTATCGCACGGGTGCACCACCAGCTCGTAGCTGGACCCGCGCAGCGCATCGAGCGCGCCGTACTGCATGTCCACGATGTACTGCGCGGTGGGGTTGTCGTACACCATGCCGATCAGGAACGAACGGCGGAAGGCCAGGCCACGGGCGAGCGGGTCGGGCGCATAGCCCACCTCGCGCATCAGTGCCTCGACCTTTTCCCGGGTGTCCTGCCGCACGAGCGGCGAGTTGTTGATGATGCGCGAGACGGTCTTCTTCGAAACCCCGGAGAGCCGGGCGATATCGTTGATGGTCGCCACCTTGCCCTTGGGCAGGCCGGCGACGGCTTCTTCGGCTTTCTTGCGCGGCATGACGGCGGATCGTAGGAAGTAGGGGGATTCTAGCGGTTTGCCCCGGCGCTGGTCGGCATGGGCCGGCCTCGCGCCCTTGCAGGGGGCCCAGGCCAAGACCGGCGCCCGCATGGAAAGTTCCGCCGTGAGAGCCGGCGCTCAGTCCAGGGCCCGGTACCGGAAGTCCAGCCAGCGCACCTGGCCGTCGCCTGCGGCGTACAGCGCCGGCTTGAGCGCGAGGAACTTGCCGGCCACGTTGTGGTGGTAGCCGGAGACCTCCATCTGCACCGGGTACTTGGTCCAGGTGCGGCCATCGCGGCTGGTGTGGATCGTGACGATATGGCGGTCGTTTCGCATGCGGATCCACAGGTCTCCGCCGGGACCGGCGGCCAGCTGCTTCGGTCGCTCCTCGCCATAGCGGTGCAGGATGAAGTCCTGCCCGTTGCTGCCGATGCCGGCGTAGAGGCGGTCGCTGTAGAACAGCAGCGCACCGCCCACCGCGCCCGGCTCGATGTGCATGTGTACTTCGAACTCGTAGGCCGGGTCGGTGGCGATGGCGGTCAACGGCGAGCTGTCGCGCGGCGCGTGTCCCTTGCCACGCAGCGCCATTCCGTCCTTGCCGAAGGTCAGGCGCCGGTACTCGTCCGGCGCGGGGTCATAGAAGGACCACTGCGGACCGAGCCTCTGTCCGTCGAAAGCGTCCGACAAAGGCAGGCCATGCCGCAATGCCTGCCCGCTAGGCTTGCGCAGTGGCTGGCCGAGGTCGCCGCCCTTGGCGACGAACCAGCCGTCGGGCGTCCACTCGATCGGTTCGAGCAGCGCCTGCCGCCCGAGCGTCCAGAAGCCGTTCTCATAGCCGTGGTAGAGCATCCACCAGCGACCATCCGTGCCTTCCACCAACGTGGCGTGGCCGCGTGACCACCACGGCTCGCTCGCCGATGTCGTCCGCGTGATCGGGTTGTTCGGCGCGTTCTCCCACGGGCCATGGATCGAGCGCGAGCGCGCGGTGATGACCATGTGCCCGGTCGGCGGGCCGGCGGTGCCGCCGACCGCGGTGGTCATGTAGTACCAGCCGCCATGCCGGGTGATCTTCGGTCCTTCCTGTGCGTAGGCCTCCACGTCCCAGCTTTCGGGATACTTCCAGCCGTCGTAGACGTGCTTCGGCGTGCCCACCACCTGCAGGCCGTCGTCGGACAGCTGCACGTAGTCCCCGCCGCTCAGGAACAGGTAACGCTTGCCGTCCTCGCCCACGGCATGGCCCGGGTCGATGTACTTGCCCAGGCCCAGGTCGACCGGCTCGCTCCAGGGCCCTCGAATGTCATCGGCCCACACGACGAAATTGCTGCGCGTGCCGGTCTCCCCACGCCGCGCGGGGAAGTAGATGTAGTAACGCCCCTTGTGCTTGACCAGGTCGGGCGCCCAGATGGCGCCGACGTTGGTGGTGATGGCATGACCCAGCGGCTGCCAGTTCACCAGGTCGCGCGAATGCCACACCGGCAGGCCGGGGTAGGCATCGAAGGAGGACAGGGTGAGGTAGTAATCCTCGCCATCCTTGAGCACCGAAGGGTCGGGGTGGTCACCGGCCAGCACGGGGTTGAGGTAGGTGCCATCGCCCAGATCCGCGATGCGCTGGTGTTCGATGCCGCGCTGCCAACCCGCCGCCTGCGCGGAGCCGCACAGCAGCGCCGCGATCCAGAGCCATGCAAAACCCTTGTGCATCCGACTGCCCTCCCGTGTGGCGACGCCACGCCTGGAAACCCTCACCCCGCGCGCAGCATCGCCGGCAACCACAGCGACAGCTGCGGGAAGAACGCCACGGTCAGCAACACGCCCAATGCCGCCAGCCAGAAAGGCCAGATCGTGCGCATGCTGTCGGTGATGCTGATCTTGCCGATCGCCGTACCGATGAACAGCACCGAGCCCACCGGCGGTGTCACCAGGCCGATGCCGCCAGCCAGCACCATCACCAGCGCGAAGTGGATCGGGTCCACGCCGTAGGCTTTCACCACCGGCAGGAAGATCGGCGTGCAGATCAGGATCTTCGGCGCCAGGTCCATGAACATCCCCAGCACCAGCAGGATCACCACGATCATCAGCAGCACCATGCGCTGGCTGTGGGCGAAGGACTGCAGGAAGTTCACCGCCGCCGTCGGCACCTGCAGGTAGGCCAGCAACCAGCCGAACACCGCCGCCGTTGCAATCACGAAGAGGATCACGCCGGTGGTGCGCGCGGCATGGGTGACGGCCGCGAAGAACTCGCCCCACTTCAGCTGCCGGTACAGCAGCGCGGTCACCAACAGCGCATACACCACGGCGATCGCCGCGCTCTCCACGGCGGTGAAGATGCCCGCGCGAATGCCCACGAAGATCAGCAGCACCAGGCCCAGGCCCGGCAGCGCGCCGACCAGGCGCAGCAGTACCGCGCGCCAGCCCGGGAACGGCTCGGTGCCATAGCCGCGATGGCGCGCCACCAGGTAGCCGGTCACCATCATCGCCACGGTCATCAGCAGCGCGGGCACGATGCCGGCGGCGAACAGGTCGGCGATGGAGATGCCGCCGCCGGCCGCGGCCGAGAACAGGATCAGGTTGTGCGAGGGCGGCACCAGCAGCGCGACCAGCGCGGCGGTAATGCTCACGTTGACCGCGTAGTCCCGGTCGTAACCGCGCTGCACCATCTGCGGGATCATCGTGCCGCCGACCGCCGAGACGTCGGCAATCGCCGACCCCGACACGCCGCCGAAGAACAGCGAGGACAGCACGCTCACCTGGCCCAGGCCACCGCGCAGGCGTCCGACCAGCGAGGCGGCCAGCGCGATCAAGCGCTCGGAAATGCCGCCGCGCAGCATCAGCTCGCCGGCAAAGATGAACAATGGAATGGCGATCAGCGACGCCGAGCCGGAGCCGGCGGAGATCTGCTGCACCAGCACCACGCTGGGCAGGTCGAGGTAGAACAGCGTGGCCAGCGCGGCCACGCCCAGCGCATAGGCGACCGGCACGCCAATGGCCATCAACAGCACGAACAGGCCCAGCAGGATCGTGATGGCCATGGCTCAGGACTCCCCTTCGATTTGCAGCGGATGCAGCGCGCGCCACACGCGGTACAGCGCGAACACCACCATCAGCGCGCCGCCAATGGCCAGTGGCAGGTAGTTGATGCTCTGCGGCATCGAGGCGCCGGCGATCTTGATGTCCAGCCCGTCGAGCAGCAGCACGCTGCTCCACCACGCGAGTACCGCGCCGATCGCCGCCATCACCGCCGCGCGCAAGGCCTCCAGTGCGCGACGACCGGCATCGGGGAAGCGCTCGGCCAGCAGGAAGAAGCCGAAGTGGCGGTTGGTATGCACGCCTGCGGCCGCGCCCAGGCTCATCGCCGTGCTCAGCAGCAGCAGGGTGACCGGCTCGGTCCAGCTCGGCGAATCGTTGAGCACGTAGCGGGTGAACACCTGCCAGCCCTGCACGACGACCAGCCCGAGCAAGGCGCCAGCAGCGGTCCAGATCGCCAGGTCGGCCAGGCGATCAAGCGCACGCTGGACGGGGGGAAGACTGCGGGAATAGGAAGAATCAGTCATCGCTGCCTCACGCCAGTGCGCGGATGCGTTTGACCAGCGCCTCGATCTGCGGGCGCTGGTGGTATTCGGCGAGCAGCGGCGCGGCGACCTCACGGAACGCCGGCATGTCCACGTCGTTGAAGCGGATGCCGTGCGCGGCCACGTCCTGGCGCGCGGCGGCTTCGGAGGCGTCCCACAGCTGGCGCATCACCGGCACCGAGGCGCGTGCCAGCCGTACGAGGCGCTCGCGGTCGGCCGGCGCCAGCGCCTCGAAGCTCGCGCGCGACATGACCAGGATGTCCGGCGCATAGGAATGCTCGCTCTGCGACCAGTAGCGTGCGGCCTCGAAGTGGCGGCTCGACTGGAAGCTGCGCATGTTGTTTTCCGCGCCGTCGATCATGTGCGTTTCCATCGCCGAGAACGTCTCGCCCAGCGACATCGGCGTCGGGTTGGCCCCGAGCAGGCGCATCAGTTGGATGAAGATGTCCGAGTTGGCGACGCGCAGCTTCAGGCCATGCAGGTCGCGCGGCGAGACGATCGGATGCTTGGTGTTGTAGAAGCAGCGCGCGCCCGAATCGTAGATCGCCAGGCCCACCAGGCCGCGTGTCTCGAAGCCGCGCAGCACCGCCTCGCCCACGTCGCCGTCCAGCGCGCGGCGCAGGTGCGCGACCGAATCGAACGTGTACGGCAGGCACAACGCCTGGGTCAGCGGGAACGCGTTGTTCAGCGCGCCGGAATACACGCGGGTGATATCGATGGCGCCAAAACGCGCCATGTCGATCGCCTCGGCCTCGCGACCCAACTGGCCGGAGTGGTACAGGCGCAGCTTCAAGCGCCCGCCGGTTTCCTGTTCGAGCTGCTGGCCGATCCAGCGCACCGCCTCCACGGTCGGGTAGTCCGACACATGGACATCGGTGGCGGTGAGCAGTTGCCCGCCGGGCACCGGGGTAATCGCCTTCGCCGCGCCCAGGGGGGCGGCCAACGCAGCGCCAACGCTGGCGCCGATGAAACCTCTACGTGTGATCATCCGCGCCCTCCCGCGCTCAGTTCACTCAGGGTGGGTGCACGTTACCCGGCGGCGACCGCCCGGCAACGGATCTCGCCAACGTCTTCGAAACGGATGGTCGCCACCTGGCCGACCGCGATGTCGTGGATGCCGGTGGCATTGCCGGTGGCGATCAGGTCGCCGCGCTTGAGCGGCCGCCCACGCCGGGCCGAGCGCCCAAGCGCAAACGCGTACGCGGTGCGCAGGCCGCCCGGCAGCAGGGTCGCGCCGCCGGTGCCTACGCGCTCACCGTCGATCAGCGTTTCGGCCTTCAGGCCGGCCTCGTCGCGGGCGCGCCAGTCGGCGACCTCCGGTCCCAGGATCAGCCCGTTGTTGTTGCCGAAGTCCGAAACCACCACGCGCGGGCCGAGCTGGTTGATCGTGGCAAGCGGGCTGCTGGCGATCTCCACGCCGATGAACAGGCGCGCCGGCAACGCGGCGGCTTCCTCCGGCGTCCATTGCAGCTTGTCGGGCGGGGCATCGGCCTCCAGACGCAACACGTACTCGGCCTCCACCGCACCGAAGCCGCCGACGTAGATCGGAAACTCGTCAATGCCACCGGTGGCATTCCAGAGTGCACGGGACCAGATCGGACCCAGCAGGCGATCGTCCCCGGAGGCGTCGCGGCGCTCGGCGGCGATGTAACCCACCTTCCAGCCGACGACCCGATCCGGCCAGCGGGCGATGGCCAGGTCCTGCACCTGATAGGCGGTCACCAGGTCCGGCGGGATCTCTCCGGGGAAATCCGGCAGCGAACGGCCGTGCTGGCGGGCCTCGACGAAGGATTGGGCGATCGCGGACAACGCCTGCGAATCCTGTTGGCCGGCTTGTGGGCTCAAGGGTGACCTCCGGGTGGAAACGATGTTGCACTGCCCATCGACAGTGGCACGGAACGATGTATATGGTAAACCGGTGTCATGGGCAATGTGCACTGCGGCAAAACCGCGGCGGCTTGCCCGCCAAGCCTTGGGAGGGGCCGATGCACCGTCGTCTTGCCGTGTCCGCGCGTCCGGCGCGCTGTTTGATTCCTTGCCTGGCGAGCCTGTGGCTCATCGCCGGGCTGTCCCCCGCCCACGCGGCGGAACCCCCCGCATGGCCCACCACGGAGACCGCCGCCGAACAGGCGGGCCGCATCCCCCTGTGGCCCGGCGATGGGCTCGCGCCGGGTGACCACGCACTCGCCCAGACGCAGCGCACGCTGGAGCGCAGCCCCGACCCGGCCCTGCAGGATCGCTTCGTCGACCACGTCAACCGGCCCTATCTGGTCGTGCAGCGTCCGGCACAGCCCAACGGTGCCGCGCTGCTGGTGATCCCCGGCGGCGGCTACGCGCGCATCGTGCTGGACAAGGAAGGCTCGGCCCTGGTGCCGTCGTTCGTCGAGCAAGGCGGCGTGACGCTGTTCGTGCTGCGCTATCGCCTGCCCGGTGAAGGCCATGCCGACGGCGCCGACGCACCGCTGGCCGATGCGCAACGCGCCTTGCGGTTGATTCGCGCACGCGCCAACGAATGGGGCGTCGATCCGCACCGGATCGGCGTGATGGGCTTTTCCGCCGGCGGTCACCTGGCCGCCAGCCTCGGCACGCGCTACGACCAGACACTGCATGCGCCGCGCGATGCCATCGACCGCGTGCCGGCGCGCCCCGATTTCCAGCTGCTGGTCTACCCGGTGATCGACATGACCGGCATCGCCACGCATGCCGGCTCGCGCCAGCAGCTGCTGGGCGATGCACCCCGAGCCGATCGCATGCAGCAGTATTCGCCGCAGCAGCACGTCACCGCTGCCACGCCGCCCACTTTCCTGGTGCACGCACAGGACGACACGGTCGTGCCGGTGGAGAACAGCCTGCTGTTCTACGGCGCCTTGCGCGCAGCCGGCGTTCCGGCGGAGATGCACCTGTTCCCGAGCGGCGGCCACGGCTTCGGGATTCGCGGCACCGTCGGCCTCACCGCTGCCGCGTGGCCGCGGCTGGCGTTGGCCTGGATCGACGCGCAACGCGAGGTATCGCCATGAGCACGACCGATTCTGGACGCCGTGATTTCCTGCGCGCCACGGCGGGCACGGTGCTCGCCAGCGCGCTGCCCGCATGGGCTAGCGCGGCTTCCATCGATGCGAGCGAATCCCCGCTGGCCCGCGTGCGCGGCGGGCAGCTGCGCGGCTATCGCGACCGCGGCATCGCCGTGTTCAAGGGCATTCCTTACGGCGCGGACACCACGCACCAACGCTTCCTGCCGCCGCGCATGGAACTGCCCTGGCAGGGCGTGCGCGATGCACTCGCCTATGGCCCCGCTTCTCCGCAACCGAAAGCCGACGAAGCCTCCAGCGAGGATTGCCTGCGCCTCAACGTCTGGACGCCCGGCCTGCGCGACGGCCGCAAGCGGCCGATCCTGTTCTATATCCATGGCGGTGCTTACAACAACGGCTCCGGCAGCAGCCCGCTGTATGACGGCGCGAACCTGTGCCGGCGCGGCGACGTGGTCGTGATGACCGTCAATCATCGGCTCAACGCCTTCGGCTACCTGTACCTCGCACCGTTCGGCGCGCCCGACCTCGCCGATGCCGGCAACGTCGGGCAGCTGGACTTGATACAGGCGCTGCAATGGGTCCGCGCGCATGCGGCCGAGTTCGGCGGCGACGCCGGCAATGTCACCGTATTCGGGCAATCGGGCGGCGGCGCGAAGATCGCCACGCTGATGGCGATGCCTGCCGCACGTGGGCTGTTCCATCGCGCCTGGACAATGAGCGGACAACAGGTCACCGCCTGCGGACCGCGCGCCGCGGCGCAGCGCGCGGCGATGGTGCTGGAAGCCCTGAAGCTCACGCCCGCGCAGGTTGACCGCCTGCGCACGCTGCCGGCGGCCGAGCTGATTGCCGCCGCGCAGGTCCGCGATCCCTCGCGTGCCGAGGACACCGCGCTCTACCTGGGCCCAGTCCTCGATTCCCGTAGCCTGCCACGCCACCCGTTCTGGCCGGAGGCGCCTGCGCAATCAGCTGGCATCCCGATGGTGATCGGCAATACCCACGACGAAACGCGTGCCTTCCTCGGCCATGACGCGAAGAATTTCGCCCTCACCTGGGATGAGCTGCCCGCGAAGCTGGACCGGCAGCAGTACGTGGACCTCTCGCCAGAGGTGGTCATCGCCGAGTACCGCCGGTTGTATCCGCAGTACACGCCATCGGACGTTTTCTTCGCCGCCACCACCGCCGGCCGCTCCTGGCGAGGCGCGGTGGAGGAACTGGAGGCACGCGCACGCCAGCAGGCGCCCACCTGGGCGTACCAGCTGGACTGGGCTTCACCGCTGCAACCGCAACTCGGCGCGTACCACACGCTTGATATCCCCTTGGTGTTCGACAACATCGACCGCCCCGAGGCACGCACCGGCCAAGGCGCCGACGCGAGGGCGATGGCGGACCGGATGAGCGAGGCGCTACTAGCCTTCGCACGCCACGGCGACCCGAACCACGCCGGCTTGCCGCGCTGGGAACCCTATGGCCTCGCCCGCAGGCAGACCCTGTTGTTCGATCGCACGCCCAGGATGGCCGATGACCCGCGCGGCGGAGAACGATGTCTGTATGCGCAGGTTCCCTTCATCCAGCGCGGTACTTTCTGAGGGCTCGGCCAGCGTTGCACCGCTACATGGCATGCCGCCGGCCTGCCACGCTCTTCCTGCATCTATGCATGGAGCAGGAAGATGGATGGCTATTCGCCCGCGTGCTACTGGTTCCGGGCCACGCGGTTCCCGGTACTTCCCAACGAGGATCTGGACACCAGCCCGGGGATCTACGGCCGCGTGCTCGCCCACTGGCTGCGCGATGGCCTGGTCGCGGCCGGGCATCGGGGCGCCCGCTTGTATCCCACGCCATGGGGATGGTGCATCGTGGTGAGCCGCCATCCGCAATGCCTGTGGGTGGGCTGCGGCGGCGTGCTGGAAGACGAGGCGGCACCGGAGACCGTGCGCGGGGACAGGGTGTTGTGGCACTGCCATGCCGCCCACGAGCGTCCCGCCTGGTGGCGGCTGGGGTGGCGCCGGCAAGATGCCGACGCCGCCCTGCGTGAACTGGATCTGCTGCTACGCCGCCTGTTGCTGGATGAACCGGAAATCCAGCAAGTGGAGCCTCCCTGATATCGCCAAGTGGCGCCGCGTCTAGCCGGTGACCTCGGCCGGCAGGCTCACCTCGTTGTTCAGAAGCGTCACTTCTCCGGGCGTGCCTTCCAACGACAGCCGTACGCTTGCGCCGTGCAGGTCTGCGCCCTCGGGTATCGCCAATCGCACCTGCTGCGTCTTTGGCAGCAGGTCACGCGGAGCCGGCAGCGGCCCGAACGCGGTGCGGGCCAACTCGCGTCCGCGCGCGTCCATCAATACGGCGCTACCGGCAGGGGCATCCAGGTGCCCCAGGCTGTGCACGGTCGCAACGATTGCGTTCCCGTCGCGACGCAGGTCACCGCGACCAATGCCGATATCGGCGCGCAGTTCCACCGGGTCGGTGGCCTGCACCAGCTCGAACTCCATCACCGTCGCGCCGCGGGCGAATACCACGTCGGTCGCGGTGCTGCGCGCGAAGTCGAACTCGCGCACCTGCGCCTTGCCGTCGATGGCGTCGTCGCCATCGCGATCCACGCCGCTGCGCATCCGCCAATGGCCGGCGGTAACGTTCCAGCCGGTCATGAGCGCCCGCTGCGGCTTGCCGCTCCCGTTCCAGGCGATCACCTTGAACCGGTCCGGCCGCGGCTGCGGCAGCAACAGCGCGACCTGCACCGCGGCGTCCGGGTCGTCGAAACGCCAGCTCACCGTGTTGCCCGGATAGGTCTGGTTACGCTTGAGTGCCACGCCGCCAAGGCGGGCGCGCTGCAGGTTCACCGTGGGCGACTCGACGCGGTCCGACCACCAGTGGCCTTCGGTGTTCATGTAGAAGTTCTGCAGCTTCTCGCGCGTCTCGCTGCGATACAGCGTTTCCAGGTAGCGCTTGTCGCCGCTGCTTTCCCAAGCGACGTAGTGCGCGAAGTCGGGCACGGTGTCCGACTTGTCGGCCAGCGTGGCCAGTTCCGCGCCCCAGCTGGCACGCTTGCCCAGCGCATCGAGGAAGTTCTCGTTGAGCAACGACAGGCCATCGGGTCCGGCACGGCGCACGCGGTAGTCCAGCGGCTGCAGGTAACGTGCCTCACCGCCGGAGAAGCGCCACGCCGCCCAGAAGGTATGCAGCACATCCGGGCCACCGCTACCGTCGAACAGCTCGCCGCCGCGCGTGGCGCCGGTCGCCCAGTTGATCTCGTTGGGCAGCGCCCACTGGCCCTTGTCATTCGTGTAGGCGTGGGCGAGATAGCCATCGGCCAGGCCGGTGATGATGCGCCGGCTGTCGGCATCGGCGTTGTAGACGCCCAGCAGCATGGCCGGGTGCAGGATCGGGAACGAATACGGCTTCTGCCACTGCCAGTTCGGTTCGTGGTAGACCTTGCGACCACCGAACCAGTTGCTGGCGAACAGCAGGTGGCCTTGCGGATTGACTTGGATGATGCGGTCGAACGCCTTGACCGTGGCCATCAGCCGCTCGACGGTCAGCGGGTCGCCCCAGTTGAGGTAGAGCATCTGGCTGTTGAGGTTGATGCCCTCCTCGTAGCTGTGCAACTCATCGGTCTCGATGGTGGACAGCCCATCGGTGAACATGCCGTTGCGGTAGTTCGCATCGGACAGCGCGGTCATCGAGGCATTGAGTGCGTCCGGGTCCACGCCCATCAGCGCCATGCCCGGCCACTGCTGGGTGAGGTCGGTGTCGTCGGAGATGCCGCCGCCGAAATCGCCATAAGGCACCTGGCGCTGGTCGATCCACCAGTGGATGTAGCGGCGCGTGGTCTTCAGGTTTTCCAGCTGCCAGAACGCCCAGGCAGGCGTTCCCTTGGGTACCTGCGGCAATGCCACCGGCAGCGGCGACTGGTTGCCGTAGCTGATGTCGTTCCAGTATTCGCGGCCCAGCGCGTGCTCCGGATCCACGCGAAGCAGGTCGCTGATGTCGCGGTGCAGGCGGCGATACAGCAGCTGGCGCTGCGAGGTGGTGTGTTCCTCGACGAGGAAGCCCCAGTTGTCCTTGACCTGGTTGAAACGGTCGGCGACGTGCTCGGCCTTCGCCGCCTCGCGCGGCTTGAATACCAGGCGCACGCCCATGCCGTCGAGCGCGCGGCCGTTGAAGCCCGACGCCGCCGAGGCGATGTCGATCATCAGGCTGTCGTCGGTGAGCAGGCGGTCGCGCAGATCCAGCCACAGCGTGCGCGCCTGCTTGGGCCGCACCGAGACCGAGACATCGATCATGTCGCGTGCCGGCCACAGCGGGTCTTTCACCCGGATGTTGAGCGGGATCAGGCCATTGCTCGCCGCCGGCAGGTCGAGCGCGGGGAGGTCCAGCGCGATGCCGTCCAGCCCGTCGTGCATGTTTTCCCAGCCATAGGCCCAGCTGCGCATCAGCGGTTGGTCGGAGGGCGGCTGGCCCAGCGTGGAAGGCACCAGCACATGCACCAGTGGGCGCTGTGCGACGGGGCTCGGCTCGCTGCGCTTGCGCGCGGGCGCCTTGGCCGGCAGCGCGACCACGGTGTCGCGCTCCGCGGCCGGATGGCGACCGGCGATGTACTGCCGCAGCGGGGCGAGGTTGTCGTAATCCGGGGCGATATCGCTGCGCACGGTATAGCGCAGGGTGACGCTGCCGCTGGGCACTTCGCCCGCGCCCACGTCGTAAGCCCAGATCTCCTGGATCGGCGTTTCCTGCGCGGTGTTGGTGAAGCGCAGCGTGCCGCCGCGACGGGCGGGAAAGCTGTCCACGCTGCGCACCACGCCTTGCGGACGCTGGAACAGCGGCTGCGCTGCCTGGCCGGGCGCGGCGTATTCGGCCTGCCCGTAGGCTGCGCCCCGGATCTCGATGCGATTGAAGGGCTCGTCCGGCAGCGTCAGCATCAGCGACTTGCCACCTTCGACATAGACGTTCCAGTCCGGCAGCTGGAAGTAGTCGTTGCGGCCCGGCAGGCGGGAGCGGTTGTAGACGCCCGGCCAGGTGGTCTCGGCAATGCCATCGGTGGCCTTCCACATCCAGGCCTTCATGTCGCGCGCGTCGGCGAACTCGACCTTGCGGATGCGGGTGACGGCATCTTCCAGCGCCGGTGGTGGGGCGCGATCCAACCCATAGCGATGCAGCCATGCCGCCCGGTCACTGGCGGCGGCCGCGGCGGCATCGTCGCCCTCGGCATGCAGCGATTGCGGCTCGCGCGGCTGCGCCAGCGCCGCGATGCTGGCGGCATCGAGCATGCGGTCATAGACACGGATCTCGTCGAAGTCGCTGCCGCGCAGGAAGTTGTAGCGGCTCTGCACCTGGTGCGGGGACATCACGCGTCCGGCCAGGCCGAGCTGGTCCAGCGCGGCGTCGTAGTCCGCGGTGGTATCCACGCGCTCGACCTCGCGCCCATCCACATAGAGCCTCACCCCGCGGGTTTCATCCCAGCCGAAGGCGATATGCGTCCAATCGGTGGCCGCCGGCAGCGCGGGCATGCGGAAGGACACCCGTGTGCGCGCCAGGTTGGCGTCGGTCACGAAGGCATCGAAGCCGTGGCCATTCCAGTCGATGCGCAGCCAGGCCATGTCCCAGCTGGTGTGGTCGGCATAGCCCACGCGGAAGATCACGAAGGGTGCCTCACCCACCGGATAGCGCGAGCGCCAGAAGAAACAGAGGGTGCCGCGCACGGCGTAGATATTGCCCGGCGCATTCCAGGCGAGCACGCCGTCATCGGCCCACTCGATTGCGTCCCCCCTTACGCCGGTCGGCACGCGTTTGACCTTGTCGCGGAAGTTCGGCACTGCATCGCCGGCGGCGACGTCGGCGTCGAAGCCCTTGTCGGCCGAGACACGGAACAGCAGTTGCGGATCGGCGGCCAGCGCCGACAGCGAAAACCCTGCGACCAGACAGCCCAGCAACACGGCGCGCGGCGCCGGCAGGCGAATACGGAAAGAAGAAAGGCAGGCCATCAACACACTATCCCCGGGCAGTGGATCCAGGCCGGGCTCCACGAGCGCGGCCGGCGCGGTCCCGCGCCATCGCGACCGGAATGCCACGAAAGGCGAGCCAAGCTAACGATCCCGCCGCCAGGCGGCATCCTGCACCGCACCATCGAAAGCCGCATCCCCGGCCTTGGCCGGGGATGCGGGGGTTCTTGCATCAGAACTTGTAGCGAACACCCAGCATGAACTGCCGGCCGGTCTCGCTGTATTGCAGCGGCAGCTTCCACGCCGAGCCCACCCACTCGTCCGATGCCTCGTTGGTCAGGTTGATGCCTTCGAGGGTGAACTGCAGGTGGTCGTCCACCTGGTAGCTCAGCGACGCGTCCACGGTGTTCACCGCGGTCATGCCGTGCACGTCGAAGCCTGCTTCCGTCGCCGGTACCTGGGTCAGGTAGTCGTCGCGGTGCGTGTACGAGACACGGCCGCTGAACTTCTCGCCTTCATAGAACAGCGTGCCGTTGTACGAATTCTTCGACAGGCCGGTCAGGTCGGTTTCCAGCGAGTTGGCGCCGCTGGTGGTCAGGTACTGGATCTTCGAATCCACGTAGGTGTAGTTCACCTGCACGCCGAAGTTGGACCACTTGCCCGGCAGGAAGCTGAAGGGCTGCGTGTAGTTGAACTCGGCACCCTTCAGGTCGCCGCCGGGGGTGTTGAGCGGCACGCTGAAGGTGAAGTCGTCGGTGGCCGCGGCACCCGTGCCGTCGAGCAGGCTGACCGGCAGGCCGCTGGCCGAGTACGGCATCACGGTGCGCGCGGTCTGCACGAAGCTCTCGATGTCCTTGTAGAACAGCGCCAGGCCGAGCATGGAGCCTTCGTCGAAGTACCACTCGAAGCCGAGGTCTGCGGTCTTGGCGCGGATCGGGTCCAGGTTCGGGTTGCCGCCGCTGACGGTGCGCGCACCGCCGGAGACGTTGACCGTCACGCCCGGGGTCAGGCTGCCCAGGCCCGGACGCGCCATCACCTTGGCCGCGCCGAAGCGGATCAGGAAATCCGGCGTGATGTTGGCGACCAGGTTCATCGACGGCAGGAAGTCGTTGTACTCGCGATCCACCGTGGTGTTCACCAGCGCCGAGCCCACCGTCGCGTAGCCGGTGGAGGACTGCTTGGTCTTGACGTAGCGCCCGCCGATGTTGCCGCTGAAGGGCACGTTGCCGATGTCGAAGCCGAAGTCGCCCATCAGCCAGAAGCCGGTGTCCTTCTCCTCCACGCTGCGGGTGTTCACCGCGCGCTCGGCCACCGCGAAGGTGCCGCTGTTGCTGTAGATGTCCAGCGCATCGGCGATGGCATCCAGATTCGGGATGACCCAGGTACCCGGGGAGCCCGTGATGCCGCCCAGGCTGGCCAGCTCGGTGTACTCGACCGGCACGATCTTGTTGCCGGTAGCGAAGTTCGGCACCGACACTTCAGACGCACGGCGCAGCTCGCGCGTCTTGAAGGTGTAGTCCTTGTACTGCACGCCGCCCTTCAGCGTGAAGCTGGAGGCCATGTTCCAGGTGAAGTCCAGGTCGCCGATGTCGTAGTCGTTGTCTACGTACTGCGGGCGCAGGCGGATTTCGGCCAGCGTCCAGCCGGTGCCGTCGGTCGGATCGATGCCGTAGTTGAACACCGGCGAGCGGCTGTTGCCCCGGTAGTCGTAGCTGTAGCCGTCGACGTTGAGCTTGTCCATGATGATCGTGGTCTGGATCGGGTTCTCGTGCTTGGAGCTCGAGGTGCCGACCTGGCCGTTGATCTTGAACGTATCGCTGAAGCGGTGTTCACCGGCGAGCGAAAGCTGCTTGAACGTGGTGTTCCACTCGTCGTAGCGGTGCTCGGTGCGGATATCGACGTTGTCGAACTGGCCATAGAGCAGCGCGCCGGTGTTCGGATCGATGTAGCCGTCGTTGACCAGCATCTCCGGCTTGCCGTTCTGCGAGGCACCGCGCGAGAACGAGATGGCTTCGATGTACTTCTCGGTGCGCTTGGCATCGATCTTGGAGTACATGCCGTCGAGGGTGAACTCGGTGTTGTCGCCCGGCTTCCACTGCAGCGAACCGGTCAGGCCGGTACGCTTCTGCTCGTGTTCCATCAGCGTGTAGCGCGGGAACCGGGGGCTCCAGACGTTGGCCGCACGGGCGGCCTGGAACGGCGAGGCCGGGTTGAAGCCGTTGTTGGCGGTGCCGCCGGCCCAGCGGCCGGAGTTGCTGCCCTCTTCCAGCAACTGGCGCTCGGAATAGGCGAAGGAGAACAGCGCGCCGAACGTGCCATCGGCCCAGGTGTTGGCGATCAGGCCGGCGACGCGCGGGTCCGCCTTCTCGGCCATGTCGTTGTAGGCGGCTTGCGCGCTGCCGGCCAGGGTGAAGCCGTCGTAGTCGAACGGATGCGCAGTGCGCAGGTCGACGGTCGCGCCGAGCGAGCCCTCTTCCACGTCGGCCGAAGCGGTCTTGCGCACGATCAGCTGGGTGAACAGGTCCGAGGCAAAGACGTTGAAGTCGAAGCCACGCGAACGATTGGAGCCGCCGGACTGGTCCGAACCGCCGACGGTGGTCAGCGCCTCCATGCCGTTGATGCGCACGCGGGTGAAATCCGGGCCGAGGCCGCGCACCGAGATGTTGCGGCCTTCGCCCGCGTCGCGGGTGATGACCACGCCGGGGATGCGCTGCAGCGATTCGGCCAGGTTGGTGTCCGGGAAGTTCGCGATATCCTCGGCCACGATGGCGTCGACCATGCCGGTCTCGCCGCGCTTGATGTCCAGCGCCTTCTCGACCGATGCGCGGTAGCCGGTGACGGTCACGGTATCCAGGTCGACGGCGCCCTGGGCCTGCTCGGCGCCGATCGCCTCCTGCGCCTGATGGCCGGCCGGGTCCGGCTGCTCGGCGGTCTGGGCGAACGCGTTGCCGGCCTGCAGGGCGAGGCCGATGGAAAACGCGAGCAAGGTAACCGGTGTCTTCCGGCTGGAAATACGAGATTGCATGTCCTCCCCTCCCAAGGGTCCATGAACTACGTGGTGTTCTGCGTGTTGTTCCAGCCGATGACACCGCTGGTCAAAAAGACGTTATCAGCTGTTTCACGCCGTCACATCTTGCAGCGCAGCAAGGTTTGTACCGCTTTTGAGCCTAATTGAGGCCGAAGGCGCCCCATCGTTGCGCAGGGCGCGCCGGAACACCGCCGGGACCACCCGCTGGTCGGCAGCTCACGTCGCCCCCTAGAATGACACCGATGGTCAGTTTCACACTGACCGCGCTGTCCCACCGTCCAAGGAAAGCCGCATGCGTCGTACCCGCGTGGTCTGTTTCGGAGAATTGCTGTTGCGCCTTGGCGCCCCTGGCCGCGAACTGCTGCTGCAGACGCCCCGGCTGGATGTGCATGTCGGCGGCGCGGAGGCCAATGTCGCGGTATCGCTGGCGCACTTCGGCCATGACGTGGCGATGCTCGGTACCGTGGCCGACAACCCGCTGGGCGCGGCGGCCACCGGGGAATTGCGTCGGCATGGGGTGGATACCGCCGCGGTGCGTGCGGTGGCCGGCCGCATGGGCCTGTACTTCCTCACCACCGGCGCCGGCCATCGCGCCAGCGAAGTGGTGTACGACCGCGCCGATTCGGCGTTCGCGCTGGCACGACCGCAGGATTACGACTGGAATGCGCTACTCGCCGGCGCGGACTGGCTGCATTTGTCCGGCGTGAGTCCCGCGCTGGGCCCGGAAGCGGCCCAGGCGACGATCGACGCGGCGCGGCACGCACGCAGCCTGGGCGTGCGCGTGTCCTTCGATGGCAACTTCCGTCCGAAGCTGTGGCAACGCTGGCAGGGCGATGCCGCCGGCGTGCTGCGCGAGCTGTTCGCGTGCGCCGACATCGTGTTCGCCGACTACCGCGACATCGGCGTGGTGCTGGGCGGCGAATTCCCGCAGGAGGACGTGCGCGAACGCGTGCGCTCGGCCGCCGCGCAGGCGTTCGAGGCATTTCCCCAGCTGCGCTGGATGGCCTGCACGCAGCGCGCCACGCTCAGCGTGGATCACCACAGCCTGGGCGCGATGCTGCTGGGCCGCGACGGCACCGAGGCGCTGGCGCCTGCCGAGTCGGTGACCGGCATTGTCGACCGCATCGGTGGTGGCGATGCATTCGCTGCCGGCGTGCTGCACGGCCTGATCGATGGGCGGGGCGCGGAGGCGGCGGTGCGTTTCGGGCTGGCCGCGGCGTGCTTGAAGCACACGATTCCCGGCGACTTCAACCCGGTCTCGGTGGCGGAAGTGGAAGCGCTGATCGGCGAGGGACGGTTCGACGTGCGGCGTTGAGACCACGTTGACCCGGCGGCGTGCCCTCAGATCACCCGCAGCGTGATCGCCTTCAGTACCGCGCGCGTGCGGTCACGCGTGCCCAGCTTGTCGAGGATGTTGGAGACGTAGTTCTTCACCGTGCCCTCGGCCAGGAACAGCGTGCGCGCGATTTCCTTGTTCGAGTAACCGCCGGCCAGCAGCCGCAGGATCGCCACTTCGCGTTCGCCGAAGGTGTCCGTCGGGGGCGCTTGGTCGCGGTAGCGGTATCGCGCGCGCACCGGGTCGGTGCTGACCGGTTGCAGCAGCGTCTCGCCGGCAGCCACCCGCGCAATCGCTTCACGCAGGTCCTCCGGCGCGGCGTCCTTGAGCAGGAAACCCTGCGCGCCGGCCTCGCGCGCCTGCAGCAGCAGGTCCGCGTCGTCGAAGGTGGTGAGCAGAAGCACCGGCACGGCGTCGCCGCGCGCCCGCAGCGCGCGCAATGCCTCGATGCCATCCACGCCCGGCATGCGGACATCGCTCAGCACGACGTCCACGCTGCCGGCCTGCAATTGGTCGAGCAGCGACTGCCCATCGTCGGCTTCTATCACTACGGCCAGGCCCTGGTCCTGCAGCAACGCGCGCAGGCCGGCGCGCACGAGGATCTGGTCATCGGCCAAGGCCAGGCGGAGCGGTGGAGATGTCATGCGGGCAGTTTCGCACTCAGGCGCAGTCCGCCGCGAGCGCCACGCCCGACCTCCAGTTGCCCTTGCAGCGCGGCCACGCGCTCGCGCATGCCGGCGATGCCATTGCCTTCGCAGAGGCTGGCCGGCGCGGCGCCGTCGTCCTCGATCTCCACGCAGAGCACATCACCCTGCTGGGACAGGCGCAGGCGCACATGGTCGGCATCGGCATGACGCGCGGCATTGGTCAGCGACTCCTGCGTCAGCCGCAGCACGGTCTCGGCCACGTGGGTGTCGCGGATGCGGACCTGTGGATCGATGTGCACGGCCAGGCTTGGCCGCGGGAACGGCGCGGCCAGTGCACGCAAGGCGGTTTCCAGGTTCATGCCGGGGTCGTCGCGCATCGAACGCACGACGTTGCGGATATCGCCGAGCAGTTCGGCCGAAAGCTGTTCGGCCAGTGCCAGTTCGGCATGGCCGGCCAGCGCGGGATCGGCGGCCAGGCGGCGCAGGTTGAGCCGCATGGCGGTGAGCTTGTGGCCGGCCACGTCGTGCAACTCGCGCGACAGCCGCAAGCGCTCTGCGTCGCGCGCGCTGTCGGCCAGCAAGGCGCGGGTGGCAAGCAGGTCGGCGTTGACGTGCATCAGCGCGTCGCGCGTACGGCCGGCTTCCATCGCGTAATAGGTGGTCAACGCGGCGAAGGCCTGGAAGCCGCCGTAAAGCGAGACGACCAGCCAGGGTTTGAAGTCTTCCAGCCGGACGAGCATCAGGTACATCGCCACATCCATGGCCAGCGCCAGGCCCCACACCGCGATGCGCGGCCAGCGGCGCGCGGCCAGCGCCACGACGATCACCGTCAGCACCGGCGCGGTGCCGGTGCGGATTTCCATCCACACCAGCACCATCGCGAGGCACGCCTGCGCGACCAGCAACGCATGGTCCGCGCGGCGCGGCACGTCGCTCTGCGCGATGAAGCCCAGCACGAAGGCGCCCCAGGCGATCCAGCGCCACGGCCCGTATGGCGATTCGGTCAGGGTGAACGACAGCGCGATGGCACCCAACGTCAGCAGGCCGGCCAGGCTGAGGGGCTTGAGCAATTCGCGCAGGAAGACGGGCATGTGGCGATGCTGGCAGCCCGGGCCACGCCGCGGCAATGGGGCCCGCCCAGAAAGTGACTTCCGGCAGGTCGCTTCGATGACCACCGGCCCCTGACGGGCGAGCGCGCCACGCGCAGACTGGCCACATCCCCAGAGGAGGCCGTCCCATGATCGCCATCACCGCCCACGCCACGCCCGTGCAGCCGCAGCTGCTGTTCCTCGCTCTCAACGTGGCCTGGTGCGCCAGCGAAACCTGGCTGGGTCTGCGCCGCCGGGCTGCCGACGGCGGTGCCCGCGACGCCGGCACGCTCGGGCTGCTGTGGCGCCTGCTGATGCTGGGCATCGCTGCCGCCGTGGCGGTCACGATCTCCGGGTACGGCCATCTGCCCGCCGCATGGCAGGCGCCGATGCGCTGGACCGGATGCGCGCTGATCGGTGGCGGCCTGGCGCTGCGCTTCTGGTCGATCCATGTGCTGGCGCGATTCTTCACCGTGGACGTGAGCGTGCAGCAGGGCCACGAACTCGTGCGCCACGGACCCTACCGCTGGGTGCGCCACCCTTCCTACACCGGCGCGCTGCTGTGCTTCCTCGGCCTGGGCGTCGGCCTGGCCAACGTGTTCGCGCTGCCGCTGCTGTGCCTGCCGGTGTACTGGGCGTTCCGTCGCCGCATCCAGGTCGAGGAAACCGCGCTGCGCGCAGCCTTCCCGGACGCGTATGCCGCATACGCCGCGCAGACGGGTCGATTGCTGCCCACGCGATTGGTCTGACCAAAATAGGTTTTCAAAACACCTTGTTTGCTTGATCTCGGAGAAGCCGCGGGCGCCTAATGGCGCCCATGGCGACCTCATTCACAGAATCGGTAGGACCAGCTCCGGGGGATAGCGACCGGCTATCCGACCGCACCGCGGCGCAGCTGCGCCGCCTGATAGTCGAGCGCGACCTGCAACCCGGCCAGCGCCTCCCGGCAGAGCGCACCTTGAGCCTTGAGCTGGGCGTCTCGCGCAGTGTCGTGCGGGAGGCGATCCAGCAACTGGCCAGCATCGGCCTGCTGGCCACCCGGGCGGGCGGTGGCACTTATCTGCAGGCGCTTTCCACCGGCACGACATCGGTCATGGAACCCCTGTTCGAGGCCGGCACCGTGCTGCAGGCGGACCCGGCCTACCGCTTCGACGTGCTGGAAACCCGGCATGCGCTGGAGGGCGCCACGGCCTGGCATGCCGCGTTGCGCGCCACCGACGAGGACCGCGCCCGCATCGGCGCCGCGTTCGACGCGATGGCCGACGCGCATGCACGCGAAGACGCCGCCGCCGAGGCGCAAGCAGACGCCCGCTTCCACCTGAGCATCGCCGAGGCCTCGCACAACCTCGTGCTGGTGCAGGTGATGCGCGGGCTGTTCACGCTGTTGCAGACCAACATCTCGCAAAGCCGGCAGGCGTTGTATCGCGATCCGCGCACCGCGCCGGCGCTGGCGCAGCAACACCAGGCGTTGCGCGACGCCATCCTCGCCGGCGACGCGGCTGCCGCGCGCGATGCCGCCGAACGGCATCTCGCCTTCGTCCACGATGCGCTGCGCGCACTCGAGGACAACGCCGCACGGCGCGAGCGCGCCTCGCGCCTCCCCTCCCCTGCCCTGCGCATCCCATGATCATTTCCGCCTCTACCGATTACCGCGCCGCCGCGCAGTCGCGCCTGCCGCCCTTCCTGTTCCATTACATCGACGGCGGCGCGTATGCCGAGCGCACGCTGCGGCGCAATGTGGAAGACCTGGCCGACATCGCCCTGCGCCAGCGCGTCCTACAGGACATGACCGGCGTGAGCCTGGAAACCGAGCTGTTCGGCGAGCGCTTCGCGCTGCCGGTGGCACTGGCGCCGGTCGGCCTGACCGGCATGTATGCCCGCCGCGGCGAGGTACAGGCCGCGCGGGCCGCAGCGCGCAAGGGGGTGCCGTTCACGCTGTCGACGGTGTCGGTGTGCCCGATCGAGGAAGTCGCCCCGGCCATCGAGCGCGCCCTGTGGTTCCAGCTTTACGTGCTGCGCGACCGGGGTTTCATGCGCAATGCGCTTGAACGCGCGCGCGCGGCTGGCGTCACCACGCTGGTGTTCACCGTGGACATGCCCACGCCGGGCGCACGCTACCGTGATGCGCACTCAGGCATGAGCGGCCCGAACGCGTCCGTGCGGCGCATGCTGCAGGCCGTGACCCACCCGCGCTGGGCATGGGACGTGGGCCTGCGCGGGCGGCCGCACGACCTGGGCAACATTTCCGCCTATCGCGGCCATTCCACCGGGCTGGCCGACTACATCGGCTGGCTCGGCAGCAACTTCGACCATTCGATTTCGTGGAAGGACCTGGAGTGGATCCGCGAGTTCTGGCGCGGCCCGATGGTCATCAAGGGCATCCTCGATGCGGAAGATGCGCGCGAAGCGGTGCGCTTCGGCGCCGACGGCATCGTGGTGTCCAACCATGGCGGACGCCAGCTGGACGGCGTACCTTCCACGGCACGCGCGCTCCCGGCCATTGCCGACGCGGTGCAGGGTGACCTGCGCATCCTGGCCGACTCGGGTATCCGCAACGGGCTGGATGTCGTGCGTATGCTGGCACTGGGCGCCGATGGCGTGCTGCTCGGCCGCGCGTTCGTCTACGCGCTGGCCTCCGCGGGCGAAGCCGGCGTGTTCAACCTGCTGGATCTGATCGAGAAGGAGATGCGCGTGGCGATGATCCTCACCGGTGCCAAGTCGATTGCCGGCATCGACCGCCAGCTGCTGGTACGGGATGCCTGAGATGGACGGCCTCCCTTTCGCGCACGATGTGCTTTCACAGCTGCGCGCCATCGCTGGCGCCAGCCACGTGCTGACCGGTGAGCGTGCGACGCGGCGCTATCGCAAGGGCTACCGCTTCGGCGACGGCCCGGTGCTGGCGGTAGTGCGCCCGGGCAACCTGGTGGAGATGTGGCAGCTGCTGCAGGCCTGCGTGGCAGCCCGCTGCATCGTGATCCTGCAGGCCGCCAATACCGGCCTGACCGGCGGCTCCACGCCCGACGGCGACACCTACGACCGCCCGGTGGTGATGATCAGCACGCAGCGGCTGCGTGGCATCCGCCTGATCCGCGATGGCCGCCAGGTGGTGTGCCTGCCCGGCGCGACGCTGGACCAGCTGGAGCAGGCACTCGCGCCGCTGCATCGCGAGCCGCACTCGGTGATCGGCTCGTCGTGCATCGGGGCCTCGGTGATGGGTGGGGTATGCAACAACTCCGGCGGCGCGCTGGTGCGGCGGGGCCCTGCGTACACCGAGCTGGCGCTCTATGCGCAACTGGGAGAGGACGGCCAGCTGCGGCTGGTGAACCATCTCGGCATCGCGCTGGGCGAGGCGCCGGAGGAGATCCTTCGCCGGCTCGACGCAGGCGAGTATGTCGAACGCGACATCATCGACGATCCAGCACGCGCGGCCTCGGACCACCATTACGGGCAGCACGTGCGCGAGGTGGATGCGACCACGCCGGCACGCTTCAATGCCGACCCGGTGCGCCTGTTCGAAGCCTCGGGTTCGGCCGGCAGGCTGGCGGTGTTCGCGGTGCGGCTTGATACCTTCCCGCGCGAGGACAGCGCGGTGTTCTACCTCGGTACCAACGCGCCGGACGACCTCACCGCGGTACGCCGTTACCTGCTCACGCAGTTCGATACCCTGCCCATCGCCGGCGAATACCTGCACCGCGATGCCTTCGACATCGGCGAGAAGTACGGCAAGGACACCTTCCTGCTGATCGAGCACCTGGGAACGGCACGCGTGCCTGGGGCCTTCGCGCTGAAGAGCCGGGTCGATGGCTGGTGTGAGGCGCTCGGCCTGCCCGGCGCGGCGGATCGTCTGATCCAGGCGGTGACGGGCTTGCTGCCGCGCCACCTGCCCGAGCGCATGTATGACTTCCGCGAGCGCTACGAGCACCATCTCCTGTTGCGCGTGGGCCACGCACAGGTACCGGAGGTGGAGCTGTTCCTCAAGCAGCACTTCAACGCCAGCACGAGCGGAGGATTTTTCCGCTGCGATGAAGACGAAGCGCGCAAGGCCTTCCTGCATCGCTTCGCGGTGGCCGGCGCGGCCGTCAGGTATCGGCAGGCGCATCGCGATGCCGTGGAGGACATCGTCGCCCTGGACGTGGCGTTGCGCCGCAATGACGCGCAATGGGTGGAAACGCTGCCGGCCGACATCGAGGCCACGCTGCTGCACAAGCTGTATTACGGACACTTCCTGTGCCACGTGTTCCACCAGGACTACATCGTGCGCAAAGGAAACGACCCGCTCGCGATCGAACATGCGATGTGGGCCGGGCTGGACCGGCGCGGCGCCGAGTATCCGGCCGAACACAACGTCGGCCACCTGTACCGCGCCAAGCCGGCGCTGGAAGCCCACTACCGCCAGCTGGACCCCTGCAACGCGTTCAACCCGGGCATCGGACAGACAAACCGTCGCGAGGGCTGGGCAGAACCACCGGCGTGAGGATCACACCCGGCGCTTGCGCGGCGTAGCGCGGCGCCCCGGGCTCGACGGTTGGGCCGTCGCCGGCGTGCGCGCCTGGTAGAGGCGTTCCAGCCAGCACAGGTGATCGGCGTAGGCCAGGAAATGACGCAGATATTCCGGGCTGGTCGCCCGCATGTGCGCCATCGCGCGGTGCACCAGGACGCCGGAGTTGAGCGGACCGGCATCTTCCGGCTGCGGGGCCAGCGACTGGCGCAGGCGGCGCTCGCCAAGCAGTTCGCCCCACAGCCGGCGAAAATCATTCAACGCCGGCAACTGCGGCAGGCCTTCGGCATCGTCGGCGCCACGCGCGCGACGCGCCGCGCCCAGCCGGCCGAGCAGGGGTGCGAACGGACCGCCGGCCGACGCTTCGCCGCGCGCTTCTGCACGCGGCGCCTCGGCCTGCGCCAGGCCCGCCGCATATGCTTCCACCTGCGTGGACAGCCGTGCCAGCATCACCTCGTATGCCCTGCCCTCGTGACGGGCCAGCCGCGAAGCCATCGCTTCGATGAAGCGGAAACGCGGGGGATCGAAGCGGTCCGCTCCCGTTTCCCGCCAGAGCGACAGCTGCGCCAGCACGGCGTCGCGCTCAGCGTGCATGCGGAGTAGCGGTGGCGGTGCGTGGGCGCGGTACCGGCGCCAGCTCCACGCGGCGATTGCGTGCGCGGCCTTCCTCGCTGGCGTTGGAATCCACCGGCTGCTGCGCGCCAAACGCAGCAGCGAACACCGAGGAAGCCGGCACGCCTTCGTCGATCAGCGCGCGCGTCACCGTCAGCGCGCGCTCGGCCGAAAGCGCCCAGTTGTCGGCGAAGCGGCGATTGCCTTCGTGCACCTGGCCATCGTCGGTGAAGCCGCTGACCATCAGGATTTCGTCGCGCCCCTGCAGGTAGGTCTTCAACGGGCCGGCCAGGCTGCGCAGCACCTCGCGCCCTTCCGGCTGCAGCTGGTCGGAGTTCAGCGCGAACAGCACGTTGCCGCGGATGCCGATGCGGCCATCCACGAACGTCACCCGGCCGGCCGCCAGCGGTGCGGCCAGCGCCTGCTCCAGTGCCTTGCGCTGCTGCGCTTCGTGCTGGCGCTGGCGCATTTCCTCATCCAACCGGCTGGACAGCTGCTGCTGCACAGCGATCACGCCGACCAGGATCAGCACGAACGCGCCCAGCAGCACCGACATCAGGTCGCCGAACGCCGCCCACACTGGCGCGGTACCGCCTTCTTCGGCCTCGAACTCGACGCTCATGCCGTGCCCGCGCCGGTAGCCTGGCGCAGTTCCTCGACGATCTGGCGCTGTGCCAGCATGCTCAGGTCCACCACTTCGCGCGCCTGCGCCACGTAGTAGGCCAGCTGCTCGTCACTGCGCGCCAGCGACTGCACCAGTGCCTGCTCGATGCCCTGCAGGCGTTCGGCGAGCGCCTCGTTGACGGCAGCGAAGGATTGCAGCGTGCCGCCGAAGGCATCGCCCAGGCTGGCCACTTCCGTGGCACCGACCGCCAGCTGCGCGGCGGCCGCGTCCAGACGCTCGCCTTCGGCTTCCACGCGCTCGGCGAAGCGGGCGCCGACCCGGTCGAGCAGGTCGGCCGAAGTCGCAACGAGCGCATCGATGGCGGCGCGCTGTTCGGTGGAGGCGTGGTTGACCGCCGCCAGCAGCGTATCGAGCGTGGCCAGCATCTGGCTGCGCTCGGCGAGCATGTCGTTGTCGCGCGCCATGCTTTCCGAGAGCGTCTGCCGCAGGCCGGCAATGACTTCGGCGGCGGCTTGCGGTGCCGCCGCGGCGGTCTGCACAAGGCGCGCGACTTCCTCGATGGTGGCGCTGGCCTGTGCCTGCGTGGCGGTAGCCAACGTTTCGCCGGTGCGCTGCAGGGCATCGCAGGCGTCGCGAAGGCGCTGGGCCCCTTCGTTGCCGGCCTGCTGCCAGTCTTCGCGCAGCGTGGCCCCGGCGGCGGTGAGGGTGTCGCGCCACTGGACCAGGCGCTGTTCGTCGCGCGCGACCAGTTCGGCTTGCAACCGGGCGTGCGACTCACCGGCGCGCGTCACCCAGGCGTCTGAATGCCGTTCGATTGCGTCGGCCGCATGGGAGAGCGCCTTGGCCTGCGCCTCGGCGAGCGCTGCGTTGACCGACGCCTGCTGCACGATGGCCTGCGACCATGCCGCGGTCATGTCCTGCGTGCCGGCCTCCAGGCGCGCGGACACGCCGTCCACTACTGCGGCGCTCCGCTGCGCGAAGTTGTCGTTGAAGCGGGCCAGCGCGCCCTCCAGCGTGGCCGCCAGCGCGGTATTGGCCTGGCGCTGTTCGTCGACGGCCTGCGTCCACGCCGAAGCGGCGGCGCTGCTGGAAGCAGCCAAACCCGCGGACAGCGCATCGAAATGCTGTTGCGCCGCCTCGGTCACGCGCGCATGCGTGGCGGCGCCTTCGCGTGCCAGCCCGGCCATCGTCTGGTCCACCATGGGCTGAAGTCCTGCGCCGATGGCCTGCGCGCCTTCGGCCACGGCGGTACGCAGCGCACGCTCCAGCGTGGCGGAGAGCTCGGCCTGCGCCTCGCGCGCCTGCCGCTGGAAATCCGCGTGCTGCGCCTGCTGGCGTTCGCTGTCGGCCGCCGCGCGCTGCTCCAGGCTGCCGGCCATTGCCTGCAAGCGTTCAACCAGCACCGGCATCAGCGAGGCCTGCGCCTGCAGCAGCTGGAAGGTCTGGTGGCGCTCGTGCGCGCGCGAGTACTGCTGCAGCGAGGTGGCGATGCTGGCGTCGAGCTGTTCGATCACCTGCACGCGTTCGCGGCGGCACAGCGCCGACAACAGCCCGAGCATCGCCGAGCTGGCGACACCGGCAATCGAGGTGCCGAAAGCGAAACCCAGCCCCTTGACCGGCGCGGCAAGCGAATCGCGGATCGACTGCAGGTCGGCGGCGCTTTCCAGCGCAAAGCCGGTGCCTCGCAGTGTCGCCATCATCCCCAGCAGCGTGCCGAGCATGCCCAGCAGCACCAGCAGGCCCACCAGATACGGCGTCATGCCCGGCGCCGGCATCGGCACGCGCTCGCCCTCGATGCGCAGGCGCACCGGGACACGCAGCGGGACCGGCAGGCGCGCCAGCCATGCGGGCAGGTCATTGCGGGCGCTGTCCACGTCCGCCAGCGCCTGTTTCAGCGCGTCGGTCGCCCGCTGGTAACGGGACAGTTCCAGGACACCGGCGAGATAGCAGGCGCCGATCACCAGAGCGACCGCGGCCGCGAGCGGATGGCTGAAGACGTAGCCGGCGCCGGTCCAGGCGATGGCGAACAGGCCGAGGAGGAAGACGATGAGGTTGAGCGGATGTTTGAGCATGGCGGTCATTCAGGCGCGGAGCGCTGCCAGCAGCGCCTCCAGCGGTTGGAAACGGAAGTCGAGTTCGGCGAGCAGCAGCTCGCGCATGTCCTGCCGGAAGAGGTCGAGCCACTCGCCGGTTGGCGGGGCCGGATCGCCTGCCTCATCGGAAACGGGCGGGCGCAGCCGCGCAAACCGCTCGCCCAGCAGGGTGGGTACGGACGCCAGCCAGCGTTGTTCCCGTGGGCTGAGCACCTGTTCCATCAGCGCGTCCACTTCGGCCAGCCGGGCCAGCGGCTCCGGCCCGGCGGCGAGGCGATCGCGCAGGGCGCCGCGCAGGCGGCCGGTGGCACTGTGCATGGCGCGCTGCAGCGACAGGCAGCGCTCCTGGTAGGGCGCAAATTCCCGGGCAGCCTTGCTTTCCGGGGCCGGGCGGCGGGCCAGCAGGGGTTCGGTGGTGATGGCCTGCACCAGCGTGTCGCGCGCCTGGGCGCATTCGGCCTCGCCGGGCGCGGTTTCGCCGAAAGTATCTGGGGCCGGCGGCGGCGGCTGGTCCAGCGCGCGGGCCAGCGAGACCGCGTGGTTCCATTCGACCCATTGGCCCAGGCGCTCGGTCAGCACCGGCGCCGCGCGTCCGGCATCGGCTTGCGCCAGGCTGGCCAGCAGGCGAATGAATGGCGGGGCCGAGACCAGCGCCCTTGTCGTGCTTTCCGCCATTATTCCAGCCAAAAAGAAGGCGATTTTACACGGTGCGACCGCGCTGGCCGCCCGTGCCGGGCGCTTCATCGTTCAGGCAGCACCTGCTTCAGCGCGTGCCAGTCGCCCCAGGGGTGCCGCTTCAGCCGGGCGGCGCGCTGCATGGCCTTGGGCAATGGGAAGGCCTGCGGCGTGGTGATCCGGGACAGTTCTTCCCAGCGCAAGGGCATCGCCACGGTGGCCAGCTCGCGGGCGCGCAGCGACCAGGAGCACACGCTGGTGGCGCCGCGCGCGTTGCGCAGCCAATCGATGAAGATCACCCCGTCGCGCTTGGCCTTGCTCATCGTGGCGACATAGCGGTCGGGATGCCGCTCCGCCAGCCGGTGCGCAAGCTGGTCGGCGAAGGCGCGCGCCGCGTCCCAGCCAGCGCGCGGCCGCAGCGGCGCCACGACATGCAGGCCCTTGCCGCCGGACAGCCGCACGAAGCTCTCCAGTCCGAAATGGCGAAGCTCGGCGCGGATCTGCCGTGCCCCCAGCTTGACGTCGCGCCAGGCGACGCCTTGGCCCGGATCCAGATCGAACACCAGCTGGTCCGGGTGCTCGGGGTCGTCCACCGTCGCCCCCCAGGGATGCAGCTCCAAGGTGTTCATCTGCACCAGTTCCAGCAAGCCGGCGAGGTCCTCGATATAGAGGTAATCCTCCACCCCACTCTTCTGTTCCAGCGGGACCGCATGCACGTTCGCGCCCAGGCCGCGGCCGACGTGCTTCTGGAAGAAGCACTCGGCACCGGCGCCGTCCGGGCAACGCAGCAGCGACAGCGGCCGGCGTGCCACTTCCGGCAACAGCCAACGCGCCACCGCGCGGTAATAGTCGGCCACGTCGGCCTTGGTCAGGCCCGATGCCGCATACACCACCCGCTCGGGATGGGTGAGGGTCACCTCGCGCGCCGGCTGGCGGGCTGGCGCCACGGCTCAGCCCGCCTTGCGCCGCGCCGGCGCTTTCTTTGCCGCCTTCGTGGCCTTGGTCGCCTTCTTGGTCGTGGCCTTGCGCGCGGGCGCCTTCTTGGCGGCGGTCTTCTTCGCCGGCGTGCGCGTGTTGGCTTTCAGGCTCTTTTGCAGCAGCGACATGAAGTCGACCACGTTGGTGGCCTCTTCCTCGTGCGACGCAGGGGTGTCCTCGATCTTCGTGGTGCCGCCCTTGGCCTTGATGCGCTTCTTCAGCACGGCCTCCAGGCGCGCACGGAACTCATCGTGGAAGTCCTGCGGCTTCCATTGCCCGGACATCGATTCGATCAGCTGCGCGGCCATCTCCTGCTCGCGCGGGGTGATGCGGTAGTCCTTGGCCGAGCCGGTGGGCAGCTTGTAGTCCTCCGGGTCGACCAGCTCCTGGTGGTAGCGCAGCAGCAGCAGCACCAGCGCGTCGCCCTCCGGGACCACCGCCGACAGGTATTCGCGGGTACGGATCACCACGCGCGCGATGCCCACCTTGCCAGTCGAACGCAGGGTCTCGCGCAACAGCACGTAGCCCTTTTCGGCCTTCTTGCCCGGCACGAGGATGTAGGGCTTCTCGTAGTAGCGCGGGTCGATGTCGGCGGCGTCGACAAAGGTCTCGACCTCCACCGCCTCATGCGTTTCCGGCGCCGCCGAGCGGATATCGGATTCCTCCAGCACCACGTAGCTGCCCTTGTCGTACTCGAAGGCCTTGACAATCTCCTTCCATGGCACTTCCTCGCCGGTATCGGCGTTGACGCGCTCGAAGCGGATGGGTTTCTTGTCGCGCGAATCGAGCATGCGGAAGTGCAGGTCGGTCCTGCGCTCGCCTGACATCAACGAGACCGGCACGTTGAGCAGGCCGAAGGAAAGCGTGCCGGTCCAGATCGGTCGTGCCATCAGTGCGCAACTCCGTGGACAGCGGCTTCGGGCATGTGGTCCAGCGCGCGCCAGGCGTCCTCCACCACGGCGCGCGCGCGCCGCCAGCTCAGGCGCGAGGCACCGCGCATCTGCTCCCATTGCGCAGCCAGCGCGTCGTCGATGTCCGGGGCGCGCGGCCAGTCGGCAGCATGGGTGCGGCGGGCGAATTCGTAGGCCGGATAGAGGTCGCGCCAGGTCGGCCCGCCACGACGGCGGCGGCGCTGGTAGTCCACCAGGCTGTAGTGGCGGTAGTCCTGCGCGATGCCGTTTTCCAGCGCGGGCAACAGGGCCGGGAGCTGGGGATCCAGCGGGGCGGCAAACAGGCGACGGTCGGGACGACGTTCGAAGGTGCGCATGGCGCGGCTCCGGCATCGGCGGGGAGGGGCGCTCAGCAGTAACGCCGCCGCCGTTAGACAAGCGTGATCGCGGCGCTTGCCCCGGCCTTCACGCCGCTCGCGGTGAACTCGGCCTCCCCAGCCTGGAGCCGTCGCCATGACCCGAGATCCCTTGCGCGAACAGTCCCCGCCGGTGCCCGGCGAACAGCGCGGCAAGCACGACAGCCAGGAGATGGAGGACCGCGGCGCCGGCGAACGGCCTGACGAGCTGATCCCGGGCGATGCGGAATCGCCCGCGCGGCTGCCGGGGCAGCCGCCGGGCTGAGCGCACCACGCGCCGGCGCGTCAACTGGCCATGTCGAGCACGACGCGGCCTTCGATCTTGCCGGCGTGCATGCGCGCAAAGATGTCGTTGATGTTCTCCAGCCGGTCGGTATGCACGGTGGCGGCGACCTTGCCTTGGGCAGCGAAATCCAGCGACTCCTGCAAGTCCAGCCGGGTGCCGACAATGGAACCCCGCACGGTGATGCCGTTGAGCACCATGCCGAAGATATCCAGCGGGAAATCGCCCGGCGGCAGGCCGTTGAGCGAGACCGTGCCGCCACGCCGGACCATGCCTAGCGCTTGCGAGAAGGCCTTGGGGGATACCGCGGTGACCAGCACGCCGTGGGCGCCGCCGATTTCCTTCTTCAGGTAGGCCGCCGGGTCCTGTTGCGCGGCGTTGACGGTCACCGTCGCCCCGAGCCTGCGCGCCAGGGCCAGCTTGTCCTCGTCGATATCCACCGCCGCCACGTTCAGGCCCATTGCCTTGGCGTACTGCACGGCCATGTGGCCAAGGCCGCCGACCCCGGAGATCACCACCCACTCGCCGGGACGCGTGTCGGTGACCTTCAGTCCCTTGTAGACGGTGACGCCGGCGCACAGCACCGGCGCCACGTCGATGAAGCCGACCTCACGGGGCAGGTGGCCGACATAGCGCGCGTCGGCCAGGGCGTACTCGGCGAAACCGCCGTTGACCGAGTAGCCGGTGTTCTTCTGCGTCTCGCACAGGGTCTCCCAACCGCCCAGGCAGTGCTCGCAATGGCCGCAGGCCGAGTAGAGCCATGGAATGCCGACGCGGTCGCCTTCCTTCACGTAGTCCACGTTCGCGCCCACCGCCACCACGTGGCCCACGCCTTCGTGGCCGGGGATGAAGGGCGGATTCGGCTTCACCGGCCAGTCGCCTTCGGCGGCGTGCAGGTCGGTGTGGCACACGCCGCACGCTTCTATCTTGACCAGGATCTCGCCCGCGCCGGGGCGCGGAACGGTCACTTCCTCGATCACCAGCGGTTGCCCGAACGCGCGTACTACCGCTGCCTTCATCGTCTTGTCCATGCCGGGTCTCCTCGTGGGGGTGGGGCGAGGATGCGCCCGGATTCGTTACGCGGCGTTGATCTCGGTCAATCCGCTGCCGCCGCACCGCCGGGTGCAGCGAAGCGCCATTCCAGGCCGAGCAGGAAGGTCCGGCCGGGACCGGGCTCGTAGTACCGGCCATTGCCGTCGTTGACGATCACCGAGCCCACATAGGCACGGTCGAAGAGGTTGTCCACGCGGGCGAAGGCCCGCCACGTCCCCGTGGGGGCCACCCATTCATGCGAGGCCTCCACTGCCAACAGGCCATAGCCGGGCGCGGCTTGTTGACCCAGGTCGTTGACCGGCGTGCGATCGGCGGCGTCGAGGTCCGCCGCCAGCCGCCAGCGGCCAGGCGCCCACGACCATCGCGCCGAGAACTGCTGGCGCGGTACGCCCGGCAGCGCCGTGCCCGCGGCCACCGGGGTATCGGGAGTCGCGCAGCCGCTGTTGGCGCAGACGAGGTAGCCCTGGCGCACGGTGGCGTCCAGCCAGGTATAGGCCAGCTCGAACTGGCTGCGCGCGGCCAGGGGTTGGGTCCAGCTCGCCTCCAGGCCTTCGCGGCGGGTGCGGCCGATGTTGCGGTAGGTGCTGCGGCCATTGGTGTTGCTGGCGACCGCCAGCTCGTCGTCGGTGTCGGCCCGGAACAACGCCACGGCCAGTGCGGCCTGGTCAGCGCCGCGCCATTTCAGGCCAAGCTCGTAATTGCGGCTGGTCGCCGGCCGCAGGTCCAGCGCCAGGCCCGCGCCGCCATCGGCGCGGTAGCCGAGCTCGTTGAAAGTGGGCGTCTCGAAGCCACGGCCGAGCGAGGCGTGCAGGCGCAGGTTCTCACTGGCCCGCAGCACGATGCCGGCCACCGGCGTGGTGGCGGCATAGTCGGTGCGGCCGCTGTCGTCGGGATTGCGCGCGGTGATGTAGTCGTCTGCCGAACGGAAGCGCACCTGGCTGTGGCGCACCCCGAGCAATGCCGACCAGCGCGGGCTCCACTGCCACCATGCCTGCGCGAACTGGTCGACGTTCGACACCGTGTCCTGCTGGTCGCGGCGCAGCGCGCCTTTGATGCCCAGCTGGTTGCCCACGAAATTCTCGTAGCCGGTGCGGTGCTGCCGCTGGCGGTCGGCGTTGCCGCCAAGGGTGATGTCGAACGGACGACCGGCCAGCTCGCCGTGCCATGACCAGCGCGCATCGGCGCCGCCGTAACTGCCCTCCAAGTCCACCACGCCGCCGGCGTGCAGCGGATTGGCCTGCACTGCCACCGGCACCGCGAGGTACTGTTCGACCGCGCGCTGCCCGCCATAGGCCATCAAGCGCAGGCTGCCGGCGCCGGCCTGCTGCTCGTAGACCAGGCCGGCCTGTGATTGCCGTGCGGATTTGCGCGTATCGAACTGGGTGGCGACGGCGGTGGCCTGGCGCGGGTCGGCTTGGAACTGCGCACGGGTGAGGCCGAGCGGATCCTGCGCGTCGGGCGCATCGAGGTAGTTCACCACCAGCGAGAGCGACCGGTCCTCCGCCAGCGCCCAGCCGAAACGCCCATTGAGCGATTCGCGCCGCGCCCGGCTGTGTTCGCGCCAGCCATCGGTCTGGAAATGGCTGGCGGCCAGGTTGTAGTCGAACGGGCCTTGCGCCCCGCGCAGCTGCGCGCCGGCGGTGAAACTGGCATCGCTGCCCCAGGTGGCGCGCAGGCGCCACGGGTCACCCGCCGCACCGGCGCCGCTCCACCACTGCACCACGCCGCCGGAGGCATTGCCGTACAACGCGGAGAACGGGCCGCGCAGCACCTCGGCCCGCTCCACGCCCATCACGTTGAAATGCGAGAGCTGGCCCTGGCCGTCGGGCATCGTGGCCGGCACGCCGTCCACGTACAGGCGCACGCCGCGCACGCCGAAGGTGGACCGCGCGCCGAAACCGCGGATCGACAGCTGCGTGTCCTGCGCGTAGTTCTGGCGATCGCGGGCGACCACGCCGGGCAGGCCATCCAGCAGTTCGGAGGCCTGCACGCCACGGCGGTCGGCGGCGGCGCTGCCGTCCACGTCGCTGAACGAGGACGGCAGGTCGAACGGGTCCACGCCGCGCACGCGGGCGGCCTGCACCTGCACGGCAGGCAACTCGGCCGCTGCGGGTGCGGCGGCTTGTACGGCGGCGGCGAAGGCCAGGGGCCCGCCGAGGCCGGCGAGCACGACGGCCAACGGTTTCAGTCGACACGATGGGGGCATGCTCCGATTGTGGCCCAAGCCTGTCCAAACGCCCATCCGCACGGGTTTTCGCCCCCGTCGGCAGCGCTGCTTTGTTACGATGAAGCGCTTTGCCGCGCCGCACGCAGCACATCTTTCGGAAGCATCCCCCTCATTCCGTCTCCAGCGAGTACCGCCGTGTCTTTCTTTGCAAATGTCGAACAGGTTCCGGGCGATCCGATCCTCGGCCTGACCGAGGCCTACAACGCCGACGCCCGCCCGAACAAGGTCAACCTGGGCGTTGGCATCTACTACGACGAGAACGGCCGCATCCCGCTGCTGCGCGCCGTGTACCAGATCGAGCAGCAGCTCGCGCTGGATGCCAAGCCGCGCGGCTACTTGCCGATCGACGGCCTGGCAGCCTATGACCAGGCCACCCAGAAGCTGCTGTTCGGCGAGCAGTCGCCGCTGCTGGAAGCCGGCCGCGTCAGCACTTCGCAGACGATCGGCGGCAGCGGTGCCCTGCGCGTGGGCGCGGACCTGCTGATCAAGCTGCTCGATACCCGCACCGTGGCCATCAGCAATCCGAGCTGGGAAAACCACCGCGCTGTGTTCGGCGCCGCCGGCTTCGATGTCGTCGACTACACCTATTTCGATGCCGCCCGCCATGGGCTGGATTTCGACGGCATGCTCGCCGACCTGCGCAAGCTCGAGCGCGGCAGCGTGGTGCTGCTGCACGCGTGCTGCCACAACCCGACCGGCGCGGACCTGACCCAGGAACAGTGGCGCACCGTCGCCGAACTGCTGAAGGAACGCGGCCTGTTCCCGTTCGTGGACATTGCCTACCAGGGCTTCGACAAGGGCATCGAGGAAGACGCCTATGCGATCCGCCTGCTGGCCGGCATGGACATGGATTTCGTCGTCGCCAGTTCGTACTCCAAGTCGTTCTCGCTGTACGGCGAGCGCGTGGGCGCGCTGTCGGTGGTGTCGGCCGATGCGAAGCAGGCCAAGGCCGTGCAGTCGCAGGTCAAGCGCATCATCCGCACGATCTATTCCAGCCCGTCCACGCACGGCGCCGCGCTGGTGGCCGGCGTGCTCAACAGCCCGGAGCTGCGCAAGACCTGGGAAGAGGAACTGACCGAGATGCGCGAGCGCATCCACGCGCTGCGCGCCGGCCTGGTCGGCAAGCTCAACGCGCTGGGCGCAGGGGATTTCTCCTTCATCGAGCGCCAGGCCGGCATGTTCTCCTACTCGGGCCTGAGCCGCGCCCAGGTGGACCGCCTGCGCGACGAGTTCGCGATCTACGCCGTGGGCACTGGCCGCATCTGCGTGGCCGCGCTGAGCCAGAAGAACCTGGACTACGTGGCCAATGCGGTGGCCACCGTCGCCAAGGGCTGACGCCTCGCGCAAGCGGTACCTCAAGGCCTCCGGTGTCGCTACCGGAGGCCTTCGCTTTTCAGCGCGGCGACTTGGCGGCCACCAGTTTCACGCCAAGCGGTTCGGCGAGCGGGCGCAGCGCCTCCAGCTTGCCGGCTTCGGCGACGACGCCGAGCGTGAGATGCTCCAGCCGCTTGCCCTCGAACGACTTCAACGCGGCTTCGGCGGCCTTCAGCGCGAGCTTTTCGCTTCCGCTGAACACCACCACCTGCAAGTCGGCGTTCTCGCCCAGCGCCATCACCTGGATGAGTTGCTTCACCGCCGGGCTGCTGCCGATGGCCGGCATCATCATCGCGTTGGTCAGCGCACTGCCCGAGGGAATCTCCACATACAGCGCCTGCACGACGCGTCCGGCGGCGGCGGGTTCGGCAACGCCGGGTTCGGCGGGCGTCTGCTGCGCATGCAGCCGGCCATGTGGCGCCACGAGCGCGAGAGCCAGCAGGGCCCCGCACAGCGTGCGATGCGATTTCGATGCTTCCATTCGTTGTTGTCCTGTCTGTCTTGCCGATGGTCATTATTCTGCCTGCACGCGACGGCCGCTGAACACTCTGCGACATGACAGCGCGGTCAATGACTCGCCGCGCCATCGCCGGATGACGCGCCTGTCGCGCGGCGACGGTGCAATGAGACAATGGATGTTCACTTCCTACGCAAGGCTGTCCGTTCCATGTCGCGAACCTCGCTGACCCGATTCCTGATCGAAGAACAGCAAGCCGGCCGTATCGGCCCCGAGCTGCGCCAGCTCGTCACCATCGTCTCGCGTGCGTGCAAGCGCATTTCCATCGCGGTCAGCAAGGGCGCCCTGGGCGGCGTGCTGGGAGATGCCGGCACCGGCAACATCCAGGGCGAGGCGCAGAAGAAGCTCGACGTGCTGAGCAACGACATCCTGCTCGAAGCCAATGCCTGGGGCGGCCACCTGGCCGCGTGCGCCTCCGAAGAAATGGAGCACAGCACGCCGGTGCCGGACCGTTACCCGAGCGGCGACTTCCTGCTGCTGTTCGATCCGCTCGATGGCAGCTCCAACATCGACGTCAACGTCTCGGTCGGCACGATCTTCTCGGTGCTGCGCTGCCCGCCGGGCGTGGAGAAGCCGGGCGACGAGCACTTCCTGCAGCCGGGCAGCGCGCAGGTGGCCGCCGGCTACTGCATCTACGGGCCGAGCACGATGCTGGTGCTGACGCTGGGCCACGGCACGCATGCCTTCACGCTGGAGCGGGAGGAAGGGTCGTTCCTGCTCACGCAGGCGGATATGCGCATTCCGGAGGAGACGAAGGAATTTGCCATCAACATGTCCAACCAGCGCCACTGGGAAGCGCCGATGCAGGCGTATGTGGGCGACCTGCTCGCCGGCAAGGAAGGCCCGCGTGGCAAGGATTTCAACATGCGCTGGATCGCCAGCATGGTCGCCGACGTGCATCGCATCCTGACCCGCGGCGGCATCTTCATCTATCCGTGGGACCGCAAGGATCCGTCCAAGGCCGGCAAACTGCGCCTGATGTACGAGGCCAACCCGATGGGCATGCTGGTCGAGCAGGCCGGTGGCCTGGCCAGCACGGGCCGCACGCCGATCCTCGGCATCCAGCCCGACGGCCTGCACCAACGCGTGCCGGTGTTCCTGGGCTCCAAGCAGGAAGTCACCGAGGCGGTGAAGTACCACCTCGCCTTCGACGAAGCGAAGGACTGAGCCGCACAGGCGCGCCGGCGCGATGCCGGCGCGCGCACTGCGGAATCGGCAGGCATGTAACGATTTATCGGCCTCGATCCGCGATCACCGGCGCCCGTTCCGAGAACTGGCCTCGCCAATAGGGGTAGTAGGGGTAGGGCGGATCCACCCGGCTCACCTCGTCCAGCCGCGCCATCTGCCCGGTATCGAGCGACCAGCCCACTGCGCCCAGGTTCTGGAGCAGCTGCTGCTCGTCCCGCGCCCCGATCAGCACCGTGCTGACGGTGGGGCGCTGCAGCAACCAGTTGATCGCCACCTGCGGCACGCTGCGGCCGGTTTCCCCGGCGATCTCCAGCAGGACGTCGACGATGTCGTAGAACCGCCCCTCGTCGATCGCCGGCCCGACCGACGCGGTGTCGTGCAGCCGGCTGCGCTCGGGCAGCGGGTGGTCACGGCGCAACTTGCCGGTGAGCCGGCCCCAGGCCAGCGGGCTCCACACCACCACGCCCACGCCCTGGTCCTGCCCGAGCGGCATCAGCTCCCACTCGTAGTCCCGCCCGGCCAGCGAGTAGTACGCCTGATGGGCGACGAACGGCTGCCAGCCCCGCGCCTGGCTGATCGACAGCGCCTTCATCAGCTGCCAGCCCGCGAAGTTGGACGCGCCGATGTAGCGCACCTTGCCCGCGCGCACGAGGTCGTCGAGCGTGGAAAGGGTTTCCTCCAGCGGCGTGAGCGCGTCGAAGGCGTGCAGCTGCAGCAGGTCGATGTAGTCGGTGCGCAGCCGGCGCAGCGAAGCCTCCACCGCGCGCAACAGGCGCCAGCGCGAGGCGCCGGCATCGTTGGGGCCTTCGCCCAGGCGCAGGCCGGTCTTGGTCGACAGGATCACGGCATCGCGCCGGCCCTGCAGCGCGGCGCCAAGGATCTCCTCCGATGCGCCATCGGAATACAATCGGCGGTGTCGAACAGGTTCACGCCGGCGTCCAGGCACAGGTCGATCATCCGCCGGGCTTGCGCCACGCCGGTGTCGCCCCAGGCGGAGAACAGCGGTCCCTTGCCGCCAAACGTGCCGGCGCCGAAGCCGAGCACGGGCACCTTGAAGCCGGAGCGGCCGAGCAGTCGGGTTTCCATGATGTCGTCTCCTCTGCTCAACCGGCCTGCGCGCAGGCCACCGGGGTGCGATCGCGCTGCGCCAAACGCACGCTCCACGCCGCCACCGCCAAGCCCGACAGCGTCACGCCGGCCGCCACCCAAGGCGTGGCCGGCAGGCCCGCGCCACTGGCGACCACCACACCGCCCAGCCACGCGCCGAATGCGTTGCCAAGGTTGAACGCGGCGATGTTCAGGCTCGATGCCAGGTTCTGCCCGCCGCGTGCCTCCTGCAGCACGCGCAGCTGGAGCGGCGCCACCGTGGCGAAGGCGCCCACGCCGAGCAGGCCCACGGCCACGCCCATCGCGACGGGCGAATGCACCGACAGCGCGAGAACGACGCAAGCCACGGCCAGCGCGGCGAGGGTGCCGAGCAACGCCGCGACCGGGCGACGATCGGCCAGCCGGCCTCCCAGCAGATTGCCGGCGATCATTCCCGCGCCGAACAGCAGCAGGATCGGCGACACCGCCGCCTGGCTGAAACCGGTGACCTCCACCAGCAGCGGCTGGATGTAGGTGAACACCGCGAACACGCCGCCGAAGCCAAGCACGGTCATCAACAGCGCCAGCAGCACTTGGGGCCGCGCCAGCACCGCGACTTCCTCGCGCCACGGCGCCGGCTCTCCGCCGCGCACGTTGGCCGGCACCCACGCGGCCACTGCCAGCGAGGCGATCACGCCAACCACCGCCACCGCCCAGAACGTCGCGCGCCAGCCCAGGTGCAGCCCGAGCCACGCGCCGGCGGGCACGCCGAGCAGGGTGGCCACGGTCAGGCCGGCGAACATCAACGAGATCGCCGAGGCGCGGCGTTCGGGCGCGACCAGCGAGGTCGCCACCACCGCGCCGACGCCGAAGAACGTGCCGTGCGCCAGCGAGGTCAGCACGCGCGCGGCCATCAGGCTGGCGTAGCCCGGCGCCAATGCACAGGCGATGTTGCCCAAGGTGAAAATCACCATCAGCGCGACCAGCACGGCCTTGCGCGGCCAGCGCGCGCTGAGCAGCGTGAGCACGGGCGCGCCGACGAACACGCCCAGCGCATAGCCGCTGATCAGCAGGCCGGCAGCGGGAATGGAGACCTGCAGGTCGGCGGCGACCTGCTGCAGCAGGCCCATGATGACGAACTCGGTGGTACCGATGCCGAAGGCACCGACGGTCAGGGCGTACAGCGCCACGGGCGTGCGCGACGCGGAAGCAGCGGGCGACATGGCCAGCTCCGATGTGGGGAAGGCGCTTAGGCTGCGCCCGCCACTTTCGCGCGAAAACCCTTGCTATCCTGAATCATCTTCAAGATTCGGTTGAGAATGATGGATCGGCTGGGCGACATCGCGTTGTTCCTGCGGGTACTGGACCAAGGCTCCATTTCCGCGGCCGCGCGCAGCCTGGACCTGTCGGTGGCGGTAGCCAGCCAGCGCCTGCAAAGGCTCGAACGCGCGCTGGGCGTGCGGCTGCTGCACCGGACCACGCGCCGCCTGCATCCCACCCCCGAAGGCCAGGCGCTGGCCGAGCGCGGCCGGATTCTGGTGCAGGACCTGGAGGCCCTGGCCGATGGCCTGCGCGAAAGCGCCCAGGCGGTGGCCGGCAACCTGCGCATGACGCTGCCGGCCTCGTTCGGCCTGCAGTACGTCTCCGGCTGGCTGCCCGGTTTCCAGCGGCTGCATCCGCAGGTGGCGGTGAGCGCGCACCTCAGCGACCACCTCGTCGACCTGGTCAAGGATGGCTACGACCTGGCGATCCGCATCGGCCCGCTCGTGGACTCCGGGCTGGTGGCCCGGCGCCTGGCCAGCAACCGGCGCGTCCTGGTGGCCTCGCCGGACTACCTGCGCGCGCATGGCGTACCCCAGCACCCGGATGCGCTGGCCGACCACGCCGGCATCCTGCTGGTCGGTCGCGATGGCCGGCAGGACACCTGGCCGCTCGTCGCGCCCGACGGCGAGGTGCTGCGCGTGCGCATGCACAGCCGGTTCGAGAGCAATCACGGCGAACTGCTGCGCGCTGCCGTGCTGGCCGGGCAGGGCATTGCCCTGCATTCGCTGTGGCATGTCGCCGACGACCTGCGCGCCGGCCGGCTCAAGGTGCTGCTGCCGGACTGGCCGCCGCCGGAATCGCAGATCAGCGCGGTGATGCCGGCGCGTAGCCAGCAGCCACCGCGCGTGCGCGCGTTCGTCGATTACCTGCTGGCGCAGCTGGGCGACGTGCCACCGTGGGACCGGCTGGCGGTGGAGGACTTCGCGGCGTAGCGGCGCTCAGTCCTTGTTCTCGTACACCGCCGCGCCGTCCACCCAGGTCGAGCGGATGCGCAGGTCGTCCAGTTCGGAGGCCGCCACGGCGAAGGGGTCTTCATCCAGCACCACGAAGTCCGCCCGGAGCCCCGCCTTCAATTGCCCCACGCGGTCTTCGTCGAAACCCGCATAAGCCGCGTCGGCGGTGAAGCCGCGCACCGCTTCGGACAGGCTCAGCTTCTGCGCCGGCAGCCATCCGCCGGGGGGATGGCCGGCGCGATCCTGACGGGTGACTGCCGCGTACAGGCCCAGCCGCGGATCGGGTGATTCCACGGGGAAATCCGAACCCAGCGCCAGCCGCGCGCCGCTGTCCAGCAGCTGGTGCCAGGCATAGGCGCCCAGGATGCGCTGCGGGCCGAGCCGGTCCTGCGCCCAGGGCATGTCGGAGGTGGCGTGCGTGGGCTGCATCGAGGCGATCACGCCCAGCGGCGCGAAGCGCGGCAGGTCTTCAGCGCTCAGTACCTGCGCATGTTCGATGCGCCAGCGATGGTCGCCGGTGCGATCGGCCCCCAGCGTCTTCTCGTAGGTATCGAGCACGATGCGGTTGCCGCGATCACCGATCGCATGCGTGGCCACCTGCACGCCACAGGACTTGGCCTTCGCCACCGCCTTCGCATAGGCAACCGGGTCGGTGACCAGCAGGCCGCGGTTGCCGTGGTCGTCGCTGTAATCCTGCAACAGCGCCGCGCCGCGGCTGCCGAGCGCGCCGTCCATGTAGAGCTTCACGCCGCCCATCTTCAGCCGGCCACCGGGATGGGTGTACAGGCCGTTGGCACACAGGTCGGCCAACGCGCCACTGTCGCCGTCGGCATACGTATCGATGCGCAGTGGCAGGCGTCCCTGGTCGGCGAACTGGCGCATCAGCGCGAGGTCTTCGCGCGAGGTCCCCATGTCGTGCACCCCGGTCAGCCCGTTGCGCACGGCCGCCTCCACCGCCAGCGACAGCGCGCGCTCGCGCGCGGCCTGGTCCGGTGCCGGCATCACTGCGTGCATCAGCGGCATGGCCCCATCCACCAGCACGCCCGCCGGTTGGCCGCCGGCCGTGCGTTCGATGCGGCCGCCTTCCGGTTGCCAGCCCGCGTCGGACATCTTCGGCTGCCTGGCTACGGCCAGCTTCAGCGCGGCGCTGTTGGCCCAGCCGGCATGGCCGTCGATACGCTCCAGCCAGACGGGCCGGTCGGGAAACGCGGCATCCAGGTCGGCGGCGGTCGGGAAGGTCTTGTCCGGCCAGTCGTTCTGGTCCCAGCCGCTGCCGGTCAGCCACGCGCCGGGGGCGAGCGTCTTCTCGAATGCCTGCAGGCGCGCGAGCACTTCCTGCTTGCTGGCCGAACCGACGAGGTTGGCCTGCAGCAGCGCCCAGCCCAGTCCCATGACATGGCCGTGCGCGTCGATCAGGCCGGGCAGCAGCGTGGCCTTCGGCAATGCGATACGCCGCGCCTGGGGGTATTGCTTCGCCAGTGCAGCCGGATCTCCGACGGCCAGCAGCCGGCCGTCGCGTCCCCAGGCGATGGCCTTGACCTGCGGCTGCGCCGGATCGGAGGTATAGATGTGGCCCGCCTCCAGCACGGTGACATCGGCCTGCGGCGCGGCGGCAGCGGCGGCGCAGGCGAACAGCAGGGGCAGGGCCAGGGTCCAGGCGCGCATCGGTCCGCTCTCGTGTCCGAAAGCGGCGACTATGCGGCAGTGCCTCGCCGGAGGAAACCCGGCGGTGGCCTCAGCCCGCCACGGTGGGCCGGAACGAGCGCGGCAGCAGCGCGGCCACGATGCCCAGCAGCGGCAGGAAGGAGATCAGCCAGTACACGTGCTCGATGCTGGTACGGTCGGCGAGCAGGCCGAGCACGGCCGCGCCCAGCCCGCCCATGCCGAACGCGAAGCCGAAGAACAGGCCGGACACCGTGCCAATGCGGTGCGGCATCAGCTCCTGCGCATACACCAGGATCGCCGAGAACGCCGACGACAACACGAAGCCGATGATGATCGTCAACGCGGTAGTCGCGCCGAGGCCGACATGCGGCAACGCAAGGGCGAACGGCGCCACGCCGAGGATCGAGGCCCAGATCACCGGTTTGCGCCCGATGCGGTCACCGACCGGCCCGCCGATCAGCGTGCCCGCCGCGGAGGCGAGCAGGAAAGCGAACAAGTGCAACTGCGCGCTCTGCACCGACACGCCGAACTTGTGGATCAGGTAGAACGTGTAATAGCTGCTGATGCCGGCGATGTAGAAGTACTTGGAGAAGATCAGCACCAACAGGATGCCGATCACCCAGGCCACGGTGCGCCGCGGCAGCGCAGGTGCCTGCGCATCGGCCTTGCGCGCCACCGGGCGCGCGCCCAGGTGCAGCGCGTACCAGCGCCCGACATAGGACAGCAGCGCGATGCCGACCAATGCCGCGCCGGCAAACCACGCCACCGCGTGCTGGCCGTAGGGCACGATCACCGCCGCGGCGATTAGCGGGCCGACCGCCGTACCGGTATTGCCGCCGACCTGGAACACCGACTGCGCCAGGCCATGGCGCCCACCGGACGCCAGCCGCGCGATGCGGGAGGATTCGGGATGGAACACCGCCGAGCCGATGCCCACCAGCGCGGCGGCCAGCAGCACCATCGCGTAGTTCGGCGCGTAGGCCAGCAGCAACAGGCCGAGCAGCGTGGAGCCCATGCCCATCGGCAGCGAGTAGGGCGCCGGACGGGCGTCGGTACGCAGGCCGATCAGCGGCTGGAAGAGCGAAGCGGTGAGCTGGTAGGTCAGGGTGATCAGGCCGACCTGCGCGAAGCTGAGCGAGAACTCGCCCTTGAGGATCGGATAGATCGCCAGGATCAGCGACTGCATCATGTCGTTGATCAGGTGCGAGGACGTGATGGCGGCCAGCACGCCGACCACGACGGGCCGGGCGGAGGCAGGCGCCTGTGCCGTGGGAGCAGCAGCGGTAACGGGTCGGGACATGGCCAAACGGGCGGGGTGCGGGGAGGGCGCATGGTAGGCTGCCCGTCCCTGTCGCACTCGTGCAATCCGGTCATGGCCCATGCCGAAACGGACATCCCGCCTTGGCGCTACCCGCCAGCGCACCTGCGCGACATCGACGCCAGTCCCTCGGACGTCTTCTGCCGCGCGGTCGATTACCCCGCAGGCCGGCTGATTCCGCCGCACCGGCATGCCAAGCACCAGCTGATCCACGCGGTGCGCGGCCTGATGGTGGTCACCGCCGAGCAGGGTCGCTGGGTGGTGCCGAGCACCCGCGCGCTGTGGATGCCGGCTGGCTGGGAGCACAGCGTGCGCTGCATCGGCGAGGTACACATGCGCAGCCTGTACATCCGCCCGGAAGCGGTGGCGCACCTGCCGGGGCGCACGGCCGCCGCGGTGGATATCGGCCCGCTGCTGCGCGAGCTGATCGAAAGCGCGGTACGGATCGCCCAGCCCTACGCGGAGGATTCGCGCGACGGCCACCTGATGCGCCTGTTGCTGGACGAACTGCGCACGATGCCGGTGCTGCCCCTGCACCTGCCCGAGCCGACCGACCCGCGCCTGCGGCGCATCGCCCGCCACTTCGAGGTGCACCCGGAAGACAACGCGCCGCTGCCCGACTGGGGCGAGGCACTGGGCATCGACGCGCGCACCATCCAGCGCCTGTGCCGGCGCGAGTTGGGCATGAGCTTCGCGCAATGGCGCGCGCAGGCAAGGCTGCTGCGTGCGCTGGAACGGCTGGCCGGCGGCGAGAAGGTGATCGACGTCGCCGCCGCGCTCGGCTACGAGAACGCCAGTGCGTTCACCCGCATGTTCCGCCGTCATTTCGGGCAGGCGCCGAGCCGGTTCTTCGGCTGAGGCGTCCATGACCGCAGTCACTTGACCACCTTTCCACACCCCGGCCACGCTCGGGGTTTGCGCAATGCGATGGATGCCGCACGCGCCCGTTCCAGGAGAAGCCCCGCGTGGATCGTCGTACCTTCCTGCAGCTCTCGGCGCTTGGTGCCGGCGGGCTGCTCCTGCCCAGCACCCGCCTGATCGCCGCCGAACAGCTGCTCGTCCCCGCCGACGCCGCGCGCAACCGCCGCCTCGCCGATGCCGCGCTGGCCGCCGCCAAGGCCGGCGGCGCCAGCTACTGCGACGTGCGCGTGGGACGCTACCTGCGCCAGTTCGTCGTCACCCGCGAGGCGAAAGTGGAGAACGTGGTCAACGGTGAGTCCATCGGCGTGGGCGTGCGCGTCATCGCCAACGGCGCCTGGGGCTTCGCCGCGACCAACACGCTCACCAGCGACGGCGTGGCCGCCGCCGCGCGTCAGGCCATCGCCATCGCCCGCGCCAACGCTCGGCTGGCCGAGCGGCCCGTGCAGTTGGCGCCGGTCACGCCTGCCGGCCAGGTCAGCTGGCGCACGCCGATCAAGCGCAATGCGATGGAGGTACCGGTCGCCGAGAAGGTGGCGCTGCTGCTGGACGTCAACGCCGCGGCGATCACCGCCGGCGCGGATTTCGCCGCTTCGCGCCTGTTCGCCATCAACGAGCAGAAGTATTTCGCCAGCAGCGATGGCTCGTGGATCGACCAGGACATCCACCGCCTGTGGCTGCCTTTCACCGTCACCGCGGTGGACAAGGCCAGCGGCAAGTTCCGCACCCGCGATGGCCTCGGCGCGCCGGTGGGCATGGGCTACGAATACCTCGACGGTGACGCCTCGCAGAAGCACCGCCTGCCGGGCGGCCTGACCGCCTACGGCCTTTCCTACGACCCGCGCGAGGACGCAGTGGCGGCGGCGAAGCAGGCGCGCGCCAAGCTCTCCGCTCCGTCGGTCAAGCCGGGCAAGTACGACCTGGTGATCGACCCGAGCAACCTGTTCCTCACCATCCACGAATCGGTCGGCCACCCGCTGGAGCTGGACCGCGTGCTCGGCTACGAGGCCAATTACGCCGGCACCAGCTTCGCCACGCTGGACAAGCGCGACGCCGGCTTCCGCTGGGGCAGCCCGCTGGTCAACTTCGTCGCCGACAAGACGCGCCCGGGCAGCCTGGGCGCAGTGGGCTACGACGACGAAGGCGTGAAGACCAGGCAATGGGACCTGGTGCGCGACGGCATCCTGGTCGATTACCAGTGCACCCGCGACCAGGCGCACATCCTGGGCAAGCAAGAGTCCGATGGGTGCAGCTACGCCGATGCCTGGTCCAGCGTGCAGTTCCAGCGCATGCCCAACGTCTCGCTGGCGGCCGGCAAGCAGCCGCTGGACGTGGCGCAGATGGTCGCCGGCGTGGAAAAGGGCCTGTACATCCACGGCCGCGGTTCGTACTCGATCGACCAGCAACGCTACAACGCCCAGTTCGGCGGCCAGCTGATCTACGAGATCGAGCACGGCCAGGTCACCCGGCTGGTCGAGGACGGCGCCTATCAGATCCGCACGCCGGAATTCTGGAACTCGGTCTCGGCGATCTGCGACGAGCGCGACTTCCGTCTCGGCGGCTCGTTCTTCGACGGCAAGGGCCAGCCCAGCCAGGTCTCGGCGGTGTCGCACGGTTCGGCCACGACGCGCTTCGACGGCGTCAACGTCATCAACACCGCCCGCTCGCTGGGTTGAAAGGCGGGCCTGCAGGCGCAAGCCGTGTCGCCGGCCCGCTTCACCCTGTCGAAAGTCACATGACGCATGGCCCTGCGTCCCGCAAGAATCGGGGACGCGGGCAGTGGGGCCGCGTCCAACCAACCTTCCGCGCCCGTCGCGGGTTTTACCGGGGAGTATCGCCGTGCAACGACGTGATTTCCTGGCCCTGAGCGGCCTGACCGCCGGCGGCCTGCTGGTGCCTTCCATCTTCGGCAAGGCCATCGCGGCCGAGCAGTTGCTGACCGTCCTCGACCCGGCGCACAAGAAGCGCCTGGCCGACACCGCCCTGACCGCCGCGCGCGGCGCCGGCGCGAGCTATTGCGACGTGCGCATCGGCCGCTACCTGCGGCAGTTCGTGATCACCCGCGAGGACAAGGTGCAGAACGTGGTGAACACCGAGTCCACCGGCGTGGGCATCCGCGTGATCGCCAACGGCGCCTGGGGCTTTGCCGCCACCAACGAGCTGACCGACCAGGGCGTGGCCCGCGCCGCGCAGCAGGCGGCGGCCATCGCCAAGGCCAACGCGAAGATCCAGAGCGCTCCGGTGCAGCTGGCCAAGGCGCCGGGCTTCGGCGAGGTGGCGTGGAAGACGCCGATCAAGAAGAACGCGATGGAAGTGCCGATCAAGGACAAGGTCGACCTGCTGCTGGGCGTCAACGCCGCGGCGATGGGTGCCGGCGCCAGCTTCGTCAATTCCATGCTGTTCGTGGTCAACGAGCAGAAGTATTTCGCCAGCACCGACGGCTCGTACATCGACCAGGACGTGCACCGCATCTGGGCGCCGATGACGATCACCGCCATCGACAAGGCCAGCGGCAAGTTCCGCACCCGCGAGGGCCTGTCGGCGCCGATGGGCATGGGTTACGAGTATCTCGACGGCGCCGCCTCGGGCAAGGTGCTTACCCCGAACGGGGTGGTCAACTACGGCCTGTCCTACGACATGAAGGAAGACGCCATCGCCGCAGCCAAGCAGGCGCAGGAGAAGCTGAAGGCGCCTTCGGTCAAGCCGGGCAAGTACGACCTGGTGCTGGACCCCTCGCACACCTGGCTGACCATCCACGAGTCCGTCGGCCACCCGCTGGAACTGGACCGCGTGCTCGGCTACGAAGCCAATTACGCCGGCACCAGCTTCGCCACGCTGGACAAGCAGAAGTCGCGCTTCCAGTACGGCAGCGACAAGGTCAACATCTTCGCCGACAAGGTGCAGCCGGGCAGCCTGGGCGCGGTGGGCTACGACGACGAGGGCGTGAAGACCAAGCGCTGGGATCTCATCAAGGACGGCGTGCTGGTGGATTACCAGGCCATCCGCGACCAGGCCCACATCCTGGGCAAGACCGAATCGGACGGCTGCTGCTACGCCGATTCCTGGTCCAGCGTGCAGTTCCAGCGCATGGCCAACGTTTCGCTGGCGGCCGGCAAGACGCCGCTGAGCGTGGCCGACATGATCAAGGACGTCGAGAACGGCATCTACATCATCGGCGACGGCTCGTTCTCCATCGACCAGCAGCGCTACAACGCGCAGTTCGGCGGCCAGCTGTTCTACGAGATCAAGAACGGCCAGATCACCCGCATGCTGGAAGACGTGGCGTACCAGATCCGCACGCCGGAATTCTGGAACGCCTGCGTGGCCGTGGCCGACGAGCGCGACTACCGCCTGGGCGGCTCGTTCTTCGACGGCAAGGGCCAGCCGGGCCAGGTCTCGGCCGTCTCGCACGGCTCGTCCACCGCCCGCTTCAACGGCGTCAACGTCATCAACACCGCCCGTTCGCTGGGCTGATCCGGAGCCTTACCTCATGAGCATCCTCACCGAAGCACAGGCCAAGGCCATCCTGGACAAGGTCATCAAGCTGTCCAAGGCGGACGAGTGCACCGCCCAGCTGTCCGGCTCCATCGACGGCAACATCCGTTTCGCGCTCAACAACGTTTCCACCAGCGGCATCGTGGACAACACCGAGCTGGCCGTGCAGGTCGCCTTCGGCAAGCGCGTGGGCATCGCCACCATCAACGAGTTCGACGACGCCTCGCTGGAACGCGTGGTGCGCCGGGCCGAGGACCTGGCGCGCCTGGCACCGGAAAACCCGGAGTTCATCCCTGCGGTGCAGAAGCAGGACTACCAGCCGAGCCCGACCTTCAGCGAATCCACCGCGGCCATCGACCCGGAATTCCGCGCCAAGGTCGCCGCCGACTCCATCGCCCCGTGCAAGGGCCATGGGCTGATCGCCGCCGGCTTCCTGGAAGACGGCCAGAGCTTCACTGCCATCGCCAATTCCAACGGCAACTTCGGCTACCAGCGCGGTACGCGCTTCGACTACACCTGCACCGTGCGCACCGAAGACGGCCGTGGCTCGGGCTGGGTGGGCCGCAACCTCAAGGACGCGGCGGACTTCAAGGCCGACCAGGACATCCGCATCGCCATGCGCAAGGCCAGCGAGTCCTCCGAGGCCAAGGCGCTGGAGCCGGGCAAGTACACGGTGATCCTGGAACCGGCCGCCGCGGCCGGCCTGATCTCCTTCATGATGAATTTCTTCGATGCACGCCAGGCCGATGAAGGCCGCAGCTTCCTTTCCAAGAAGGGCGGCGGCAACAAGCTCGGCGAGCAGGTCTACGACCCGCGCGTGAACATCACCGCCGACCCCTGGCACCCCGGCGCGCCGGTGCTGCCGTGGGACGAGGAAGGCTTGCCGCGCGAGAAGATGGCCATCGTGGAGAACGGCAAGATCGCCAACCTCAACTACTCGCGCTTCTGGGCGCAGAAGAACGGCAAGCGTGCGATCGGCGAACCGGGCAACCTGTTGATGGCCGGTGGCGACAAGTCCATCGCCGACCTGGTGCGCACCACCGAGAAGGGCATCCTGGTCACCCGCACCTGGTACATCCGCATGGTGGACCCGCAGACGGTGCTGCTGACCGGCCTGACCCGCGACGGCACGTTCTACATCGAGAACGGGCAGATCAAGTACCCGGTGAAGAATTTCCGCTTCAACGAATCGCCGGTGATCATGCTCAACAACATCGACGAGTTGGGCAAGCCGGTGCGCGTGGCCGGGGACGAGTCCAGCTTCGTGATGATGATCCCGCCGATGCGCCTGCGCGATTTCACCTTCACCTCGCTCTCGGATGCGGTGTAAAGCGTAACGGCAGGCTGCACACCCAGGCTGGCGCACGCGCAAGCCTGGGTGCGTGTTCGATGCTTCCAACCCCCGCGCCTTCGGCGCGCCCCCCTTGCCAAAGGGGGGCTCCCCACCCGAGGCAGTCTTGGCCAGTCGTTCCTTTACGCGTGGTGAGTTTCTCAGGCTGATGCTGGGCGGCGCGGCAGCCCTGGCGCTGCCGGCCGTGCGCGCCGCCGCGCCGCAATACGACTTCTGGTTCACCCGCCTCAAGTACGACTCCGGGGACTGGGACGTGGACGCGCGCATGCCGTCCAACCTCATCACCTCGCTGGTGGACTACACGCACCTGCGCGTGGATCCGGTCGAGCATGTGCTGCCACTCGCCGACGCGCGCGTGCTGCAGGCGCCTTTCCTCTACCTGGCCGGGCACAAGCTGGTCGAGTTCAACACGGCCGAGCGGCGCAACTTCGAACGCTATGTGCGCAACGGCGGCTTCGTGTTCGTGGACGACTGCAACCACGACATCGACGGCCTGTTCGCGCGCTCGTTCGAAGCGCAGATGGCTTCGATCTTCGGCAAGGACGCGCTGAAGAAGCTGTCCAACAAGCACCCGATCTACAGCAGTTTCTTCAAGTTCCCCGACGGCCCGCCGGCCACCGGTTTCGAGCTCAATGGCTGGGGCGACGATCTTGTCCACGATTACCTCAAGGGCATCGAGATCGACGGGCGCCTCGGCGTGCTTTACAGCAACAAGGACTACGGCTGTGAATGGGACTACGACTGGCGCAACAAGCGCTTCCTGGCCGAAGACAACACGAAGTTCGCGGTGAACATCGTGATGTACGCATTGAACAGCTGACCTGCTCCTTCATCGAGACACCCCCATGACCTCCCCAGACGCTTCCGCCCTCCCGCAGCACATCGCCCGCCTCGGCGAACTCCGCCAGGCGCTCGCGCAGGCCGTGGTCGGCCAATCCACCGTGGTCGAACAGCTGCTCATCGGCCTGCTCGCCGGTGGCCATTGCCTGCTGGAAGGCGCGCCCGGCCTGGGCAAGACGCTGCTGGTACGGTCGCTGGGACAGGCGCTGGCGTTGCAGTTCCGCCGCGTGCAGTTCACGCCGGACCTGATGCCCAGCGACATCCTCGGCACCGAACTGCTGGAGGAAGACCATGGCACCGGGCACCGCCATTTCCGTTTCCAGCCCGGGCCGATCTTCACCAACCTGCTGTTGGCCGACGAACTCAACCGCACGCCACCCAAGACCCAGGCCGCCCTGCTGGAAGCGATGCAGGAGCGCACCGTCAGCTACGCCGGCACCACCTACTCGCTGCCGGCGCCGTTCTTCGTGCTGGCCACGCAGAACCCCATCGAGCAGGCGGGCACTTATCCGCTGCCCGAGGCACAGCTGGACCGCTTCCTGCTGCATGTGCGCGTGGATTACCCCAGCGAAGCCGAAGAGCGCGACATCCTGCTGCACACCACCGGCACGCACAGCGGCATGGTGCCCAAGGTGATGGATGGCGACACCGTGGTGGCACTGCAGGCCCATGTGCGCGAGGTACACGTGGGCGAAGACGTGCTCACCTGGATCAACCGCCTCGTACGTGCCAGCCGCCCGGGCCCGGACGCGCCGGAGGCCGTGCGCCAGTGGGTGAAGTGGGGTGCTGGCCCGCGCGCCGGGCAATCGCTGGTGCTGGCGGCCAAGGCACGCGCGTTGCTGCAAGGGCGCTTCGCCGCCACCCGCGAAGACGTGATCGCGCTTGCCGCCCCGGTCATGCGCCACCGCCTGCTGCTCTCGTTTGCGGCCGAAGCCGAGCAGAAGCGCCCGGACGACGTCATCGAGGCGCTACTGGCCACCGTGCCGTTTCCCGCCTGATCCACTTCATGGACGTCTCCGGTCCCGCCTTGATTCCCGCCGACGTGCGCGGCCGCCTGCGCAGCGTGCAGCTG
>JAEWJB010000022.1 GCA_023386795.1 Pseudomonadota bacterium | reverse complement strand
CGGTGTTAAGATCCTTGGAAATGGAGAATTAACCAAAAAGCTTACAGTAAAGGTAGATGCTTTCAGCGAAGGCGCAAAAACCAAAATCGAGGCTTTAGGTGGAACCTGCGAGGTGATCTAATATGTTGAAAACACTCCGTAATGCATTCAAGATCAAGGATGTAAGAAAGAAACTTATCTTTACGTTCATGATGCTGGTGGTTACTAGAATTGGTTCCCAATTACCGATTCCAGGAGTTGAAACAAGCTTTTTTAAAGATTTTTTTGCTCGGCAGAATAACGATGCGTTCGGATTTTTCAACGCAATGACAGGTAGTTCTTTTACCAACATGTCCGTATTCGCTCTGAGCATTACCCCTTACATTACATCTTCCATCATCATGCAGCTTTTGACCATAGCGATTCCAAAGCTTGAGGAAATGCAGCGGGATGGGGAAGATGGCAGAAAAAAGATTGCAGAATACACCCGTTACGTAACAGTTGGTCTGGCTTTAATCGAGTCCGTCGCTATGGCGATCGGATTCGGCGGCCAGGGACTGTTGAGAGAATTTAATGTATTAAGTATTATTATTGCAGTTGCAACTATGACCGCAGGAAGTGCTCTTCTCATGTGGATCGGTGAGCGTATTACGGAAAAAGGTGTGGGCAATGGTATTTCCATTGTATTGACTTTTAACATCATTTCCAGCTTTCCGTCGGATGCGTCAACCTTATATACCAGATTCATGTCTGGAAAGTCGGTTGCCGTAGCTGCAGTTGCAGCCATTATTATCGTTGCTGTTATCGCGGCGATCGTAATATTTGTTGTTATCCTTCAGAATGGTGAGAGAAGAATTCCTGTACAGTATTCCAAAAAGATGCAGGGACGGAAGATGGTCGGCGGCCAAGCTACCAACATTCCGTTAAAGGTGAATACAGCCGGCGTTATTCCGGTTATCTTCGCTTCCTCCATTATGTCGTTCCCGGTAGTGATTTCCCAGTTCTTTGGGGCTAAAATCAACTACAGCAGCATTGGAGGCCACATTTTAGGTGCACTGAATTCTTCAAGCTGGTTTAAACCGGAAAGACCGTTATATACCATCGGTCTGCTCGTCTACGTGGCTCTTATCATTGTATTCGCTTATTTTTATACATCAATTACATTTAACCCACTTGAGGTTGCGAATAACATGAAAAAGTCCGGCGGCTTTATCCCGGGTATCCGTCCAGGTAAACCAACCAGTGATTATCTTAATTCCATTTTGAACTATATCGTATTTATAGGCGCATGCGGCTTGACGATCATTTGTATTATTCCGATCATGGTTTCCGGTTTATTTAATGTAAGCCGTTTATCCTTTGGAGGTACATCTTTAATCATCATCGTCAGTGTAGTCTTAGAGACGTTGAAGGCGATTGAATCTCAGATGCTTGTGCGCTATTATAAAGGATTTTTAAACGATTAGAGGACAAACCAAGAGAAACACGCGCGGCGTGTTTTTCTTGGAATTTGTGTTATTTAACCTTAAGGAAGCAAGGGAGGGACTGTTTGTGAGAGTTATCATGTTAGGTGCTCCTGGTGCCGGCAAAGGTACCCAGGCAAAAAAAATTGCTGAAAAGTATCAGATTCCCCATATTTCTACTGGAGATATTTTCCGCTCCAATATTAAAGAAGGAACAGAGTTAGGCAGGAAGGCAAAGGAATACATGGATCAGGGCGCTCTTGTGCCAGATGAACTGACCATTGGCATGCTGATGGACCGTATTCAGAATGATGACTGTGAAAACGGATACGTGCTGGATGGTTTTCCAAGAACCATTCCCCAGGCGGAAAGCCTTAAAAAGGCGCTTTCTGAGATGGGACAGAAGATTGACTTTGCGATTAATGTGGATGTACCGGATGAGATAATTATAGACAGAATGGCAGGCCGTCGTGCTTGCATTGCCTGCGGAGCTACATATCATATTGTGTATAATCCAAGCAGGGTTCCCGATGTATGCGACGTGTGCGGAGCAGGGCTTGTTCTGCGGGATGATGATAAGCCGGAAACCGTAAAAAAACGTTTGTCGGTCTACCATGATCAGACAAAGCCTCTGATCGAATATTATAAGGAAGCTGGTGTGCTTGTGAATATTGATGGAACACAGGAATTAAACAAGGTGTTCTCGGACATCGCTGTCCTATTAGGAGCATAGTTTATGTCAGTTACGATTAAATCTGCAAGAGAGATAGAACTTATGAGAGAGGCGGGAAAGATTCTTTGCAAGACTCACGAAGAGCTTTCAAAAGCCTTGAAGCCGGGTATGACAACCTGGGATATTGACCATCTGGGAGAAGAAATCATAAGAAGCTACGGCTGCAAGCCCTCTTTCCTGAACTATAACGGATATCCTGCATCCATCTGCGTTTCTGTAAACGATGAGGTGGTTCATGGGATTCCAAGTAAGAAGCGGGTATTAATGGAGGGCGATATCGTAAGCCTGGATGCCGGGGTTATCTACAAAGGATATCATTCCGATGCGGCAAGAACTTACGGGATCGGAGAGATTACTCCATTCGCAGGGCAGCTTATAGAAGTGACAAGACAATGTTTCTTTGAAGGGATTAAATTTGCAAAATCTGGCAATCATCTGAATGATATATCTGCTGCAATCCAGATCCATGCAGAGAAATTTGGATTTGGAGTTGTACGGGATCTGGTAGGCCATGGAATCGGTTCTCATCTCCATGAGGATCCGGAGGTACCGAACTTTGCACGGAAAAGACGGGGAATCAAATTGAAGCCTGGAATGACTTTGGCCATTGAACCCATGATCAATGGGGGAACGCCGGAGGTCGTATGGCTTGATGATGACTGGACCGTAGTGACAGAGGATGGAAGCCTTTCCGCCCATTATGAAAATACCGTATTGATTACGGAAGGCGAACCGGAGATTCTTAGTCTGGTTTCCCATGACCGCTGAGGAAATGCCCATGGGATTAACTACCGGAGCATTCGTAAAGTCTAGGTTGGGACACGATAAAGGCGGTTGTTTCTTCATATTGCGGGAGGAAGGCGAATATATATATCTGGTGGACGGAAAAAGCAGACGTTTAAACTGCCCGAAGAAGAAAAAGAAAAAGCATGTGGAACCCCTTTTATGGGAGAAACATTCTCCTGGAGTGAAGATCCGGGAAAATAAATCAGTCACCGATGAAGAAATCAAACATTTCATCAGATGTTTCAAAAGAGAAGAACAGGTTGTTAGGAGGTAAGCTTTATGTCAAAAGCAGATGTTATTGAAATTGAAGGAACCGTTGTGGAGAAGCTTCCCAATGCCATGTTTCAGGTAGAACTGGAGAATGGTCATCAGGTACTTGCTCATATTAGCGGTAAACTTCGCATGAACTACATTCGTATTTTACCAGGAGATAAAGTAACCATTGAGATGTCCCCCTATGATTTAAGCAAGGGCAGGATTATCTGGAGAGACAAATAAGGCGCTGTTTTATATAGCGCTGCCTCTTTCTGGGGTGCGACACGCCAGGGTAAAGGGTTAATAATTATATAGGAAAAAGTGCTTGCATTTTAAAATAAACAGTGTTATAATGCTATAGCGACTTTGTTGAAATACTGGGTGTATTATGCCCTTATGGGCAGCACTGGTTTTACGATAAAAACACACTGCGGGTATACTCAGAAGGCTCTTTGCAAAAAGAGCTTCATCGTCACCAGGCTCGTGAAAGAGCAGGCCAGGTGCCGGGGAGCGCTTTCGCACGGAAACGTCTAAATCAGACGCTATGTGCTTCATGCGAAAGGGCGCATAACGGAAAGGAGAATTGCTGTGAAGGTTAGATCATCAGTCAAACCGATTTGCGAAAAGTGCAAAATCATCAAGAGAAAAGGCAGTATCAGAGTAATCTGTGAAAATCCTAAGCATAAGCAGAGACAAGGTTAAAAAATTAATGGAGGTGTAATACACAAATGGCTCGTATTTCAGGTGTTGATTTACCAAGAGAAAAACGTGTTGAGATCGGCTTGACCTATATCTACGGTATCGGCAGAACAAGCTCAAACCGCATCCTGACAGAGGCTGGCGTTAGTCCTGATACTCGTGTTAAGGACTTAACAGATGACGAAGTAAAGAGAATTTCAGCAGTAATTACTGATTCTCAGATCGTTGAAGGTGATTTACGTAGAGAAATCGCTATGAACATCAAGAGACTTCAGGAGATCGGTTGCTACCGTGGAATCCGTCATAGAAAGAGCCTGCCTGTTCGTGGTCAGAAAACAAAGACCAACGCAAGAACTCGTAAGGGTCCGAGAAAGACTGTAGCAAACAAGAAGAAATAAGTAAGGATAAGTATATCCTCACCCAATAACAGCGAATCACGTTACATGTTTTAAAAACAGGAATAACAGGATTCAGATGCAAGTAAAAAGAAAGTAGGTTAGTTTAAAATGGCTAAAAAAGTGTCCACTACTAAAAAAGTGACAAAAAAGCGCGTAAAGAAAAACGTTGAACGCGGACAAGCACATATCCAGTCATCTTTTAATAACACAATCGTGACATTAACAGATACACAGGGTAATGCATTATCCTGGGCAAGTGCTGGTGGTCTTGGCTTCAGAGGTTCAAGGAAATCTACTCCATATGCAGCTCAGATGGCGGCAGAAACTGCTACTAAGGCAGCTCTTATACATGGTTTAAAGTCAGTAGACGTTATGGTTAAGGGTCCTGGTTCAGGCCGTGAAGCAGCTATTCGCGCACTTCAGGCATGCGGATTAGAAGTAACCAGTATCAAGGATGTAACCCCAGTTCCACATAACGGTTGTCGTCCACCAAAACGTAGAAGAGTCTAATTAGGAGGTAATTACAGTGGCAGTTGATAGAGTTCCTGTTCTTAAAAGATGTAGATCCCTTGGTCTTGATCCAATCTATTTAGGAATAGATAAAAA
>JAEWJB010000005.1 GCA_023386795.1 Pseudomonadota bacterium | reverse complement strand
ACCGCGGCGATGATGCCCTCGGCGATCATGTCGCAGCGGACGATGCCGCCGAAGATGTTGACGAAGATGCCTTCGACCTTGTCCGAGGACAGGATCAGCTTGAACGCCTCGATCACGCGCTGCTTGTTCGCGCCGCCGCCCACGTCCAGGAAGTTCGCCGGCTCGCCGCCGTTGAGCTTGATGACGTCCATGGTGGCCATCGCCAGGCCGGCGCCGTTCACCATGCAGCCGATGTTGCCGTCCATGGTGACGTAGTTGATGTCCAGTTCCGAAGCGGTGACTTCGGTTTCGTCTTCCTGGGACTTGTCGCGCATGGCGACCAGTTCCTTGTGACGGAAGTTGGCGTTGTCGTCGCTGTTGAACTTGCCGTCCAGCGCGTACAGGTTGCCGTCGTCCAGGATGGCCAGCGGGTTGATCTCCACCAGGGCCAGGTCCTTCTCGTTGAAGATGCGGTACAGGTTCACCATGATGTTGGCGAACTGGCCGGCCTGCTTGGCGGTCAGGCCCATCTTGAAGCCGATGTCGCGGCCGTGGTAACCCTGCACGCCCTCGACGAAATCGACATTGAGGGTGTGGATCTTGTCCGGGGTTTCGGCGGCGACCTGTTCGATCTCCATGCCGCCCTCGGACGAGGCGATGTAGCTGATGGTCTTGGTGCCACGATCGACCAGCACCGACAGGTACAGTTCCTTGACGATCTCGCCGGCCGTGGTCACCAGCACCAGGTTGATCGGCAGCTCGACGCCGGCGGTCTGGTAGGTGGCCATCTTGGTGCCGAGCATCTTGCCGGCAGCGGCCTTCACGTCATCGACGGTCTTGCAGAACTTGACGCCGCCGGCCTTGCCGCGGCCGCCCGCATGGATCTGCGCCTTGACCATCCAGGGGCCATTGCCCAGCGACTTGGCGGCTTCGACCGCTTCGTCCGGGGTGGCGGCGACCTTGCCGGCCGGCACCGGGATGCCGTATTCGGCAAGCAGTTGTTTTGCCTGGTATTCGTGGAAATTCATGCGTCACCGTGGGAAAAGGAAATCGACCGCCGGGAGCGTGCACCGGGGGCCGGAAAACACGGCCAGGGCGCACAAGCGGGCCGCCTATTGTCGCCCACCGCGCCCCGCGGCGCAAAATCGAGCAGGGCTATCAAGGCGATGCGGGCCCCGGCCATGGGGGTCCGCGCCGGTTCCCGTGCCGGGCAGCCGACCCGGCGGCCTATACTCGGCCCCTGACCAATCCGAAGGGGAGTTCGGCTTGTCACCCAGTGCTTCGCTCATCGACCGCATCGAATCCGTCCCGCGGCGCGAGCTGTATTTCTTTGCCCTGTACCGGGTGCTGGTCGCCGGGCTGATCGCCGCGCTCGTGTTCAGCCCGCTCTCGGCACTGGTGGGCGAGGCACGGCTGCCACAGCTGGCGCAGACGCTGGCGGTGGTTTACCTGGTGCTGGCGCTGGGATTGCTCGCCTGGGGCCGCAAGGAGCAGTGGCTCAACACGATCGTGTTCTGTTCGGTGACGGTGGATATCGCCGCCGCCGCCCTGATGACCCATGCGCTGCCGACGGCCAGCGCCGGCATCTCGATGATGCTGCTGTTCAACATCGCCGCCGCGGGCATGCTGCTCCCACTGCGCCTGGCGATGGGCGTGGCCGTGGTCGCCTGCACGGCCACGGTGATGGAATACCTGTGGAGCGTGCTGGAAGGCACCCAGAACAACCGCACCCTGGCCGAACTGGCGATGTTCGCCGCCAGCTACCTGGCCATCGCCTACATCTGCTACCAGATTGGCCAGCGCGCGCGCAGCAACCAGCAGCTGGCCGACCGCCGCGGCGCCGAGGTGGCCAATCTGTTCGAGGTCAACGAACTGATCATCCGGCGCATGCGCACCGGCGTGCTGGTGGTGGATGCAGGCAACCGCATCACGCTGGCGAACGAGGCGGCCACCACGCTGATCGGCGACGCGGAAGGCAACACGGTCAGCGGCCTGCTGGAACTGTCCAGTGCTGCGCCGGAGCTGGCGCGGCGGCTGCAGCGCTGGCGCAACGGCTGGCAGCAGGACGATGCGCCGCTGCAGCTCTCGCCCGACCAGCCCGAGGTCCAGCCGCGCTTCGCACGGCTGCTCGCCGACAGCGACATGACCCTGGTGTTTCTCGATGACGCCACGGTGGTCTCGCGGCGGGCCGAGTCGCTGACGCTTTCCGCGCTCGGCCGGTTCTCAGCCAGCCTGGCACACGAGATCCGCAACCCGCTGGCGGCGATCAACTACGCCGCGCAGTTGCTGGAGGAATCCCCGGCCATCGGCGAGGCCGACCGTCGCCTGCTGCAGATCATCCACCAGCAATGCCAGCGCACCAACGGGATCGTCGAGAGCGTGCTTGGGCTGGCCCGACGCGAGCGCGCCAATCCCGAGAACCTGGACCTGGCCGCCTTCGTGCGCCGCTTCGTGCTTGAGTACCGGCAAACCCTTTCGGTCGAGAACGACAGCCTGGAGGCGGTAATCGGGCAGACCTCGGTGCAGGCACTGGTCGATCCCAAGCACCTGCACCAGATCCTCACCGCACTGGTCCACAACGCGCTCAAGTACGGGCGCACGATGGACGAGCCGGCGCGGGTGCGGCTGCGCGTGGCCGCGCAGGAGCGCACAGCGGTGATCGACGTGATGGACCGCGGCCCGGGCATTCCCGAGGCGGTGGCCGCGCAGTTGTTCCGGCCGTTCTTCACTACCTCCGAGCACGGGACCGGCCTGGGCCTGTACATCGCGCGGGAGCTGTGTCGCGCCAACCAGGCCCGGCTGGAGTACGTGGCGGTGCCCGCGGGCGGCGCCTGTTTCCGCATCACCCTGCCCGGCCCGCATACGATCCTCCCGGCCTGAAGGCCTGACACCCGCATTCAGCCTGTGCCGACTGCCGCCGGGGGTCGCAAACCGGCAATATTTGTCGCCTCTGGTCCCTTCGGCTATCTTCCACATTCATGAACGACAGCCGAAGCGCCCTCGTCGTAGACGACGAACGAGATATCCGTGAACTGCTGGTTCTGACCTTGGGCCGCATGGGCCTGCGCATCAGCACCGCCGCCAACCTCGCCGAAGCCCGCGAGCTGTTGGCGAACAACCCCTACGACCTGTGCATCACCGACATGCGGCTGCCCGATGGCAACGGCATCGAGCTGGTGACCGAAATCGCGCGCCATTACCCCCGCACCCCGGTGGCGATGATTACCGCGTTCGGCAGCATGGACCTGGCGGTGGAGGCGCTGAAGGCCGGCGCCTTCGACTTCGTCAGCAAGCCGGTGGACATCTCCGTGCTGCGCGGACTGGTGCGCCATGCACTGGAACTCAACAACGCCGAGCGGCCGGTGCCGCCGCCCCCGCCGCCGGAGCAGGCCAGCCGCCTGCTGGGCGATTCGGTGGCGATGGAATCGCTGCGTGCCACGATCACCAAGGTCGCGCGCAGCCAGGCGCCGGTCTACATCCTGGGCGAGTCGGGCGTGGGCAAGGAGCTGGTGGCCCGCACGATCCACGAACAAGGGGCGCGCAGCGGGGGCGCCTTCGTGCCGGTGAACTGCGGCGCGATACCGGCCGAGCTGATGGAAAGCGAGTTTTTCGGCCACAAGAAGGGCAGCTTCACCGGCGCCCACACCGACAAGCCCGGCCTGTTCCAGGCGGCCAACGGCGGCACGCTGTTCCTGGACGAGATCGCCGAGCTGCCGCTGCAGATGCAGGTCAAGTTGTTGCGCGCAATCCAGGAGAAGTCGGTACGCCCGGTCGGGGCGTCCAGCGAGGTGCCGGTGGACGTGCGCATCCTTTCGGCGACCCACAAGGACCTGGCCGATCTGGTCGCCGAGGGCCGCTTCCGGCATGACTTGTACTACCGCATCAACGTGATCGAGCTGCGCGTGCCGCCACTGCGCGAGCGCGGTGGCGACCTGCCGCAGCTGGCCGCGGCGATCCTGGCGCGGCTGGCGCGCAGCCATGGGCGGCCGATCCCGCTGCTCTCGCCTTCCGCGCTGGAAGCGCTGGACCGCTACCGATTCCCGGGCAACGTGCGTGAGCTGGAGAACATCCTCGAACGTGCGCTGGCGTTGGCCGAAGATGACCAGATCAGCGCCAGCGACTTGCGCCTGCCGCAGCACAACGGTGCGCGGGTGGCCGGCGTAGCCGTCGAACAACAGGAAGCGGTGGTGGACGTTGAGCCCGGTGCGGCCGCGCTGCCCTCCTATATCGAGCAGCTGGAACGCGCCGCGATCCAGAAGGCGCTGGAAGAAAACCGCTGGAACAAGACCCGCACCGCCGCGCAACTGGGCATCACGTTCCGGGCGTTGCGCTACAAGTTGAAGAAGCTTGGGATGGAGTGACAGCGACGCCGCCGCCACACAGCAAAAAGGCCGCCCTGGGGCGGCCTTTTGCTTTCCACGCGATATGTGGCTCAGTCCTTGGTGACGCGATTGATCTCGGCCAGACTGGTAATGCCCTGCGAGGCCTTCAGCAGCGCGGACTGGCGCAGGTCGTTCACGCCGATGGACTGCGCGGCCTCGGCGATCTGCAGCGCGTTGCCGCCCGCCAGGATGATGGTGGAGATCTCGTCGGTCATCGGCATGACCTGGTAGATACCGGTACGACCCTTGTAGCCCTCGGTGCATTCATCGCAGCCCACCGGCTCGTACAGGTCGATACCCGCGGCGATCTGCGCGGGCGTGAAGCCTTCGGCCAGCAGCGCGTTCTCCGGCAGTTGTACCGGACGCTTGCAGTTCGAGCACAGGCGGCGCGCCAGGCGCTGGGCAATCACCAGCGTGACCGAGCTGGTGATGTTGTACGGCGCGATGCCCATGTTCATCAGGCGCGCGATGGTCTGCGGCGCGTCATTGGTGTGCAGCGTGGAAAGCACCATGTGGCCGGTCTGCGCCGCCTTGATGGCGATCTCGGCGGTTTCCAGGTCGCGGATTTCGCCGACCATGATGATGTCCGGGTCCTGGCGCAGAAACGAGCGCAGCGCGGCGGCGAAGGTCATGCCGCGCTTGTTGTTCTGCTGCACCTGGTTCACGCCGGGCAGGCGGATTTCGACCGGGTCCTCGGCGGTGGAGATATTGCGCGTCTCGTCGTTGAGGATGCCCAGCGCGGTGTACAGCGACACCGTCTTGCCCGAGCCGGTCGGGCCGGTGACCAGCACCATGCCGTAAGGCTTGTGGATGGCTTCCAGGAACAGCTTCTGCTGCACCGGCTCGTAGCCGAGCTTGTCGATGCCCAGCTTGGCGGCGCTGCCGTCGAGGATACGCAGCACGATCTTCTCGCCGAACAGCGTGGGCAGCGTGCTGACGCGGAAGTCGATTTGCTTGGTCTTGGACAGGTTGAGCTTGATGCGACCGTCCTGGGGCACGCGCTTCTCGGCGATGTCCAGCTGCGACATCACCTTCAGGCGCGCGGCGATGCGCTGGTTGAGCTTTACCGGGGCCTTGGCGACATTCTTCAGAAGGCCATCGATGCGGAAGCGGACGCGGTAGTCGTCTTCGTAGGGTTCGAAGTGGATGTCCGAGGCGCCCTTGCGGATGGCATCCACCAGCACCTTGTTGACGAACTTCACGACCGGCGTGTCGTCGCCCTTGGCATCCACGCCGGCGTCGCCGCCGGCCATGTCCTCGTCGCCGCCACCGTCGACATCGAGGTTGGCGATGCCGTCGTCATCGCCGCCACCCAGGGCGTCGCCGATGTTGCTGTGGTTGGCCTGCCAGGACTCCAGGGTCCGGCGGATCTGGTCTTCGTCGACCAGGATGGGCTCCACCACCATGTTGGTGTGGAACTTGATGTCATCCAGCGCGCGGGTCTGGGTGGGATTGCTGACGCCGACGAACAGCCGGTTGCCGCGTTTGAACAGCGGTAGTACCTGGTGCTTTTGAAGCAGTTCCTCGCTGACCAGCTTGATGGCGTTCTGGCTGGCGTCGAACGCCGACACGTCCATCAGCGGCATGCCGAACTCCACCGCATTGGCGGCGGCAAGCTGGGCGGCGGAGACCAGCTTCTTCTCGGCGAACCACTGCGGCAGGGGGACCTTGGCGGCGGCCGCCTGGTCCATGGCCGCGCGTGCGGCGGCCTCGTCCATGGCGCCGTCCTGCACGAGGCGGCGGGCGATGCCGGTGATGCCGACCAGGTTGGCGGTGGCTACTGCGTTCATTGACCTTTCCCCTTATCGAGCCGGTGTTCCGGTCGGCTTATGCTCCGGCAACTGCGGCACTCCCCCGTGCCAATCCGGCAGACAACGCCAAGCGTTCCGTGAAAACTGCTCTGCCGTCTCATTGTAGTCCACGGGATCACCGAGAAAGTGTGCCACCAGAAGCCTGGATCGACCATCCGACATCGCGACCGATAGCATGCCCGGCAGCCTCCCAAAATGCGTCCAGGGTGGCTCGCCGCTACCGTCCGGCCAATGCCTCCAGCCGTAGCTATAGTATGAACCGTCCGGCAGGCGAGCCTCCGCCGGCAAAGCCTGCAAAGGAAGCGTTTGCTTCAGCGCCTGAAACAGAATCGGCAGCGGCGTGCGCCATCCGCCCGCGGCCCCGAGGTGGGATGACAGCGCGTTGCGAAGCTGCGGAGTCAAACTTGTATCCGTTCGCAGCACAACCTCTCCCAGAAGGCAGTAGCCTGCGTTGCTGTATGCAATCCGAGATCCCGGGGGAAAGTCGAGTGGGCGAGCGAGTACACGCTTGGCGGCAACCGGGCAGCGCTGCGCGGCTCGCCCCTCGAACAAGGGATCTCCACTCAACTCATGATCAAAACCCGCTGTGTGCTGCAGCAGCCTTCTCAGCGTCACGCCCGCTTTGCCGGATCCGAGGGCAACATCAGGTAACAGGTCCGAAATCGGCGTATCGAGCACCAGCCTTCCAGCGTCGACTTGCCGGCGGACTTCGGCTGCGACTATCGGCTTGGTCAGGCTCGCCGCCATCACAGACTGCTTGAATCTCTCTTCAGCCCCAGCAGTGGACGCTACTCGCCTGACCACGCCCCCAGTGTCAACCTGCAATATTCCCGACTCGAGGCCGGTATCGGACATTGCTTCTCGCAGGCATTGTTCAGTGCCAGGTCGCTCGCAGGCGACGAGCAGCACCAGCAAAGCAGTAAAGCAGAAGCGCAAGCTACGCACGACTGAACGGAAGCAGGCGGCCAACCCGGGCCGACAATCCATTTCTGGCAATCCATTCCGCATAGGCCGCGTACTCAGGATAGCTGCGAAGATGACGCTCTTCCGTCAAAGCGCGGAGCCAATAGATACCGTTAATACAGAGCAGCGCGGCAGAATGGCTCAGCGCCGCACCAACCCCGTGCGTGGACAGGAACGGCACAGAAATCAGCCACCATGAGAGGTTCTTGCTGATATAAGCCGGGTGTTTGTGGTACCGATACGGCCCACTTGTGATGATCCCCCTATATGTCAGGTTCGAGAACCTCGGGCCGAACACGACCGTCGCCCACACGTACACCAACGTACACAGCACGATCGCCATGCCCCACGCGCTTGCGATGCCCGGGGAGCCCTGCAGCCAATGACGCCAGTCCTCCGCAGACTTGTAGATCAGCCAGGAATCAAGAACCCATACGCTCACTGGCGGATAGCAGACCAACGCCGAGAGCCAACCGGAAAAAGTTGAATCCACGGACCGAATCTGGGCCCCGATACGTGGGCTCGTATTGATATAGCCCACGGATCCGAAGCTCACGTCCATTGCGTAAAGAAAGGTCATTGCCTGGGCGACGAACGCGGCCTGCGTGGGCAGCGACTCGAGATGCGCCCCCATGTAGAACCACCCCAAACAACCTGAAAGCATCAAGGGCAGGAAGAACGCCTTTACGACCCATCCCAACAGCGCCTGACGCGCCGCACGAGAAGCCAAGCGCGTACGCAGCGCTCCTCCCAATTGCGAGACTGCGTCGATCAGTCCGCGACGACGGTCCAAAGCCGAAAGCCCCAGCATGAATAGCACTATCGCCATTCCAGGGAGCTCAACTTCAGCAACACCCGCGCCCTTCGCGCCGCCCCAATGAAGCTGCACCGAATAGCTCAAGGCGAACAAGAGCACAACACCGGCAGCACCAATGATCCAATCCAAACGCTGGCCTACCGCGACCTCCGGCATAAAAGACAGGCGACGCGCCTCAAGCCACCACATGGGCAAAGCGCAGCCGGCCAGCAACAGGAACATCGCGCCAACCGCAGGCATGCTCACTGCACGCGACAGGGCAAACGCACCACATGCACCCAATGCGCCCAGCAGGCAAGTCGAAGCAGGAACGGATGTTAGGGGCGGTTCCATTTAGATCTCTAGCCAGTAGCGAAAAAACTCATCGACATACTGTGGGCAAGTATTTTTCTTGCACGGTCGTACCATCGCCATTGCAAGTCCACACGGTTGAGCCGCCGCTGCTCCAATCGGGCACAAGTTGAAGCACCGACGCCGCAATCTTTGTGTTTGCCGCAGGCGCCGCAAAAGCTACGGTAATGGTGCCACCTGTACCCACCGTCACAGCGGAAACATACCGCCCGTTGATGTTATCCGCCTCTTCAAGCCCTGCCGCCTCGTTATCCGTTGGTGCGACACCGGTAGCCCAATGGTATTCCTCGACCGCAATCTTTGCGCCCGAGGTCAGACTGAGGCCTTCGGCCACTTGGGCGCGAATCAGGTAGTCCTGGTAGGCCGGCAATGCGATGGCGGCAAGGATGGCGATGATCGCCACGACGACCATCAATTCGATCAACGTGAATCCCTTCTGCTGGCGCATATGCCCCCCCTATACATAATGACCATTCCAAGCATGCTTCGTGCCAAAAAAAAACCCCGGCAGAAGCCGGGGTTTTTTGGACACTCCAGCGAATTAGCCGCCAGTGGTGGTCGTGGTCGCGGCTGCGGTACGGCACGACGTCGGCAGGTACTTCTGATCGACGGTCGTGGCGGCACCGGCGCAGCTCCAGCTGATCGAGCCATTGTTGTCGGTCGGAGTCAGAACGATGGCTTCACCATCGATCTTGGTGTTGGCACCCGGACCGAAAGTAGCAGTGATCGTGCCGTTAGCGCCAACTTCGACGCTGTCGACATACTTGCCCTTGATGTTGTCGGCTTCTTCCAAACCAGCAGCATCATTGGTGGTCGGCCAAGCGCCGGTGTTGGCGTAAGTCTCAGCCACGGCCGCCTTGGCGCCCGAGGTCAGCGACAGACCTTCCGACACCTGCGAGCGAACCAGGTAGTCCTGGTAAGCCGGCAGCGCGATGGCGGCCAGGATGGCGATGATCGCAACGACGATCATCAGTTCGATCAGGGTAAAGCCCTGCTGCTTCTTCATGAGTACATCCCCTAGAGGTTGGTTGGTGAAAGGCGCTCTTCCGGGTTGGCAGCAGAGCTGGCCTATCGGCAGGAGATCCTGCGCAACAGCTGACGCAACATGCGTGCCAAGTTTCTGACGCCACCCGGAAGACTCCCCGGCGCCATCATCGCAGCTGGCACAAGGATTGGAAGCCCCAGAGGCCGCAACTGCGACCAAAACGGCGATGTGACGCAGAAGGTCACTTTTCGCCACTTGAAGGCAGGCCAGCCTGCCCTGCCGCTCCAGATCCTGGTACCCAGCCGACTCAGCATCCCCGCCAGTACAGGCCGCCCTCCGATAGCGTGACCCCCGGCACGGTTGCCTGCCCCCCCATGTCATCGCCCCGAGGAACCCGTTACCATGCGGCGATACTCCGACCTGGGGATGGTCGGTAGGGGAAACGACATGTCCGTAGCGCGTAGCGCCATCAAGAAAGCACCAGTCGACCGCAATACCAGTCAGATGCTGCCGTTCGTCTGGGAGGGAACAGACAAGCGCGGCGTGAAGATGAAGGGAGAGCAGGCGGCAAAGAACGCCAACTTCCTTCGTGCCGAGCTCCGCAAGCAAGGCATCACGCCCAGCGTGGTCAAGCCCAAGCCCAAGCCGCTGTTCGGCAGCGCCGGCAAGACCATCAGCGCCAAGGACATCGCGTTCTTCAGCCGCCAGATGGCGACGATGATGAAGTCGGGCGTTCCGATCGTGGGCGCGCTAGAGATCATCGGCAGCGGGCACAAGAACCCGCGCATGAAGAAGATGGTCACCGATATCCGCATGGATATCGAGGGCGGCTCCTCGCTCTACGAAGCGATCAGCAAGCACCCTGTGCAGTTCGACGAGCTCTATCGAAACCTCGTGCGCGCGGGTGAAGGTGCTGGCGTGCTGGAGACGGTGCTCGATACCGTCGCCACGTATAAAGAGAACATCGAAGCCCTGAAGGGCAAGATCAAGAAAGCCCTGTTCTACCCGGCCATGGTCATCGCGGTGGCGATTATCGTCAGCGCAATCTTGCTGATCTTCGTGGTCCCGCAGTTCGAATCGGTGTTCAAGAACTTTGGCGCCGAGCTGCCCGCCTTCACTCAGATCATCGTGAATCTTTCCAGGTTCATGGTGTCCTGGTGGTGGCTGATGCTTTTCATCGTAGTGGGGAGCGGCTTCGGCATCCTGTACGCCTACAAGCGATCTCCCGGCATGCAGCATGGCCTAGACCGGTTGATCCTCAAGGTGCCGGTCATCGGTCAAATCATGAACAACAGCTCGATCGCCCGCTTCTCGCGTACCACGGCCGTGACATTCCGCGCGGGCGTCCCCCTCGTCGAAGCACTGGGCATTGTCGCGGGCGCGACCGGCAACTCCGTGTACGAGAAGGCCGTCCTGCGAATGCGCGACGACGTATCCGTCGGCTACCCGGTCAACATGGCGATGAAGCAGGTCAACCTGTTCCCGCACATGGTCGTCCAGATGACCGCAATCGGCGAAGAAGCCGGCGCACTGGATGCCATGCTGTTCAAGGTTGCGGAATACTACGAGCAGGAGGTCAATAATGCGGTTGACGCCCTGAGCAGCCTGCTGGAGCCTATGATCATGATCTTCATCGGCACCATCGTGGGTGGCATGGTTATCGGCATGTACCTGCCCATCTTCAAACTGGCGGCAGTGGTCTAACAACACATGGCATTTCTCGACCAGCACCCCGGCCTCGGCTTCCCCGCCGCGGCCGGCCTGGGACTGCTGCTGGGCAGTTTCCTCAATGTAGTGATCCTGCGCCTGCCAAAGCGCATGGAGTGGCAGTGGAAGCGCGACGCGCGCGAGATCCTCGGCGAACCGGACATCTACGAGCCGCCACCGCCGGGCATCGTGGTCGAGCCCTCGCACTGCCCGCACTGCAAGCACAAGCTGTCCTGGTACGAGAACATCCCGGTCTTCAGCTGGCTCGCCCTGCGCGGCAAGTGCCGGCATTGCCATACGCCCATCTCCATCCAGTACCCGCTGGTCGAACTGCTGACCTCACTGCTGGTCGTGGCCAGCGTGTGGCGTTTCGGCTTCGGCTGGCAGGGTTTCGGCGCGATCGTGCTCAGCTGCTTCCTGGTCGCCCTGTCCGGCATCGACCTGCGAACCCGCCTGCTGCCCGACCAGCTCACCCTGCCCCTCATGTGGCTGGGCCTGATCGGCTCGATGGACAACCTCTACATGCACGCCAAGCCCGCCCTGCTGGGCGCGGCGGTGGGCTATTTCTCGCTCTGGGCGGTGTGGTGGCTGTTCAAGCAGCTCACCGGCAAGGAAGGCATGGGCCATGGCGACTTCAAGCTATTGGCCGCGCTGGGCGCCTGGTGCGGGCTCAAGGGCATCCTGCCCATCATCCTGATCTCCTCGCTGGTCGGGGCGATCATCGGATCGATCTGGCTGGCCGCCAAGGGCCGCGACCGGGCCACGCCGATCCCCTTCGGCCCCTACCTGGCCATCGCCGGCTGGATCGTGTTCTTCTGGGGCGACCAGATCGTCGGCGGCTACATGCACCTGGCGGGGCTGGCGTAAGCGCCCGCCGGCGGGGATGAGCGATTTCGTCATCGGCCTGACCGGCGGCATCGCCTCGGGCAAGAGCGCCCTGGGGCGTGCATTCGAGTCACTGGGCGTGACGGTCGTGGACGCCGACGTCGTCGCCCGCGAAGTAGTCGCGCCCGGCGCGGTGCTGTCACGCATCGCCGAGCGTTTCGGACAGCACGTCCTGCAGGCCGATGGCACGCTCGACCGACGCACCTTGCGCGAACTGGTCTTCGCGGACGAGGAGCTTCGGCTGGCGCTGGAGGCGATCACCCACCCCGCCATCCGTGAGCGCCTGCGGGCGCAGTGCGACGCGGCGCCCGGTCCGTACGTCATCGCCGCAATTCCCCTGCTGACCGAAGCCGGCGGGCGTCGGGTCTACCCCTGGCTGGACCGCGTCCTGCTGGTCGATGCGCCGGTGTCCCTCCAGCGCGAGCGCCTGATGGCGCGCGACGGCATCGACGCCGCGCTGGCCGAGCGGATGATCGCCGCGCAGGCCAGCCGCGAGCAGCGCCTGGCGCTGGCCGACGACGTGGTCGTCAATGATGGCGAACCCGCCCATCTGGAGGCACGGGCGCGCGAATTGGCCGCGCAGTACCTGGCATTGAGCCAGGCGGGCTGAGGCTTCAGGACGCGGCGGGCGGCTCTTCGCGCGGCGGCTCCAGCGCCGGCACGCCGTCCGCGCTGAAATACAAGGTCGCCACCACGCCACGCGTATCGCCGGGGCGCACACCCACGCGCCAGCCGTACAGGTCGCACAACCGGCTCACGATCGACAGGCCGATGCCGCCGCCCTGCGAGTGCCCGGCGTGGGTGCCGCGGTAGCCTCGCTGGAACAGCTTGGCGGCGTCTTCCTCGCTCAGGCCCGGGCCGGTGTCGGCCACTTCGACCGAATCCTCGTGGACGACGACCCGCACCTGCCCTTCCTGGGTGTACTTCACCGCGTTGCCGATCAGGTTGCCCAATGCCACGGACAACGCAGACTCCGGGGCGTCGATCACCAGATCGCTGACGCCCTCCAGCACAAGCTCCAGCGGCTTGCCGCCGAGTTGGGCGCGGTGGGCCTCGAGCAGCTGCTCGGCCACCTTGGCGACATTGCTGCTGCCCTGGCCGCGCTCGTTGCGCGAGAGCAACAACAGCGCGCCGATGAGGTCACTGCACTGCTGCTCGGCACGCTGGATGCGCTGCAGGCGCTGCAGCACCTTCTCGTCGAGATTCGGGCGCGTCAGCAGCAGCTCGGTCGCGCCGCGTATCACCGCCAGCGGCGTGCGCAGCTCGTGGCTGACGTCGGCGTTGAACTCGCGGTCGCGCTGCACCACCTCGGTCAAACGGTTGGAATAGTCATCCAGCGCGCTCGCCAACTGGCCGACCTCGTCGTCGGTGAAGTACGGCGCCAATGCCTTGGGCTCGCTGGTGCCGCCCCGATAGGCGCGCAGTCGCGCGGCCAGGTCCGAGACCGGCCGCATCACCTTGGAGGCCGACCACCAGCCCAGCACCAGCGACAGCAGGCTGAACACCAGCACCGAGATCAGCAACGTGCGGTTGAGCTGCACCTCGCCGCGCTGGGCCTGGGTCATGTCGTAGGCCAGGAAAAACCACGCCTCGTCGGTCTTGCGCACCGCCAGGCGATAGGCGAATGGCCGGCCCTCCTCATCCACGCCGCTGACGATGCGGTACACGCCTGGCTTGAGGTCCACCCAGTCCGGGTGCTCCTGGTAGAGCCGGTCCAGACGGTCGCGCGAATACACCCAGCCACGGATCTGGTCGATCGGCACCGGCGGGTTGTGGCTGGGATCGGCGTAGAAGCGGCGGACGTACTCGTCGATGTTCCGCTCCATCACGTCTTCGACGAGTTGGTTTTCCACGCGCGCGCGCGTCCACTTGGTGGCGAACGCGAACAGGCTGGTCAGGCAGAAGCCCAACAGCACGAAGGACAGGATGATTCGACTCCGCAGCCGCCGGCGGTACTGCCCGCGCTTTTGCGCGGGCCGGGCAGCGCTACCGCGCTCAGGCATCGGGTGAGGCGATCCGGTAACCGATGCCATGGCGGGTCTGGATCAGCGGCACGTCGAACGGCTTGTCGACCACCGCGCGCAGACCGTGGATGTGCACGCGCAGGGAATCCGAATCCGGCAGTTCCTCGCCCCACACGCGGGTTTCCAGCTCCTGGCGGGTCACCACCGCCGGGGAGGCTTCCATCAGGGCCTGCAGGATCTTCAACGCGGTGGGATTGAGCTGCAGCAGCTTGCCGCGGCGGCGCACCTCGAGGGTATCGAGGTTGTACTCGAGGTCGCCGGTTTCCAGCACGCGGGTATGCACGCCCTTGCCGCGACGCGACAGCGCGTTCAGGCGCACCTCCACTTCCTGCAGCGCGAAGGGCTTGATCAGGTAGTCGTCGGCGCCGGAATCGAAGCCGGCCAGCTTGTTGTCCAGCGAGTCGCGGGCGGTGAGCATCAGCACCGGGGTCTGCTTGCGCGCTTCATTGCGCAACTTGCGGCAGACCTCGATGCCGTCCATGCCCGGCAGGTTGAGGTCGAGCACGATGGCATCGAAGTCGTGGACCACCGCCAGGTGCAGGCCGGTGACACCGTCGGCGGCGAAGTCCACGGTGTGGCCGCGGTCCTCCAGGTAGTCACCCAGGTTGGCGGCGATGTCGCTGTTGTCTTCGATTACCAGAATTCGCACTTGAACCTCTCTTACAGTTGTATTTTGCCGCCGTTGCGCTGCATGGTGGACATGTCCTGCTGGCTACGGTCCTGCGCGCGGCGGCGCTCGGCCACGGTCATGCAGTTGGAAGTCACCCGGTGGGAGCCCACGGTCTTCTCGCGACGGCACACCAGACGGCTATCTTCCCGAGCCTGGGTCAAAATGGTGTTGATGAGCTCCTGGTCGTTCATCGTGGAGGCTTCCACCTGGGAAGGCAGCGTGCCGGGCCCGTTGCGTTCGATCCTGCTCGTGACACGCACAAGCGCTTCGCGCACCTGGCTGCGCTGGTCGACGGAAATCTCCGAATAGACTTCGCCTCCTGCAAGATCGGCATTGATCTTGTCGATCTGCGCCTGCACCTTGGCTGTCGGCTGGTGAAGATCAAGTGGCACCTCGTTCTTGGCGGCGAACGCGGAGCCGGAGACGAGCAACATCAACATCGCAAGCGGACGAAGCATTGTGGAATCCTTCCTTGTGAATACTTCGTCGACTCTAAGCGAAAATGAACGAGGGCGCCAACGGGGCGCCGGGCAACAAAAAGGCCCAGGCGCTGGCCGCGCCTGGGCCGAAACATCCCGATTCACCGTTTCCTGCGAGGGCAGAGCTGCGGTCTGGTAGAGGCTAGCGCCCGGCCAATTAAACAGCCGTTAAATTTTTACTAAGAAGTTGCCCGGCGGCGCGCCCGGGCCGGTTTGACCCCGCCGGCGGCCACCGCCGCCTCGACCCGCGCTAGGACCGCCCCGGCCACGTCCACCCCACAGACCGCCTCGACCCCTTCCAGGCCGGGGGTCGAGTTGACCTCCAGCACCAGCGGGCCGCGCCGGGAGCGGATCAGGTCCACCCCGGCCACCTCCAGCCCGAGGGCCCGGGCCGAGCGCACCGCGACATCGCGCTCCTGCTCGGTCGCCACGGCGGCCGCGGCGCTCCCTCCCAGGTGGAGGTTGGAACGGAAATCCCCCTCGGGGGCCTGGCGGCGCATCGCCGCCACGACCTGGTCGCCGACCACGAAGCAGCGCAGGTCCGCGCCCTCCGCCTCGCCGATGAACTCCTGGACCAGGAAGTTGGCATACAAGCCGCGCAGGGCCTCCACGATCCCGCGCGAGGCGCTCGCCTTCTCGGTAAGGATCACCCCGGTGCCCTGGGCACCCTCGTTGAGCTTCACCACGTGCGGCGGCGGCCCGAGCATGGAGAGCAGGTCCTGCGTATCGTCGGGGTTGTCGCCGAAGACGGTGACCGGCATGTCGATGCCCTGCGCGGCGAGCAGCTGGTGCGCGCGCAGCTTGTCGCGCCCCCGCAGGATCGCGTCGGACGGATTGGGCGTGTAAGTGCCCATCATCTCGAACTGGCGCAGCACCGCCGTGCCGTAACGCGTGACCGAGGCCCCGATACGCGGGATCACCGCGTCGAAACCGGTGATCGCGCGGCCCTTGTAGTGCATCGAAAACTGCCCGGCGGCGATGCGCATGTAGCAGCGCAGCGGATCGAGGATGCGCACGGTATGCCCGCGCTCGCGGGCGGCCTCCACCAGGCGCCGGGTGGAGTACAGCTTGCTGTTGCGGGAAAGGATGGCGAGCTTCATCGCGGCCGGTCGCGGAGCGGTCCGGACGCATCTTGCCCGGCCCGGTGAAGTGCAGCCTCAGGCGCGCGTGGCGGCCTGGAAGATGGAGCGGGCGATGGGAATCGAACCCACGTCAGTAGCTTGGGAAGCTACAGCTCTACCATTGAGCTACGCCCGCGCGGCGTTGGCGCAAGTCTAGGGGCCGGCGCAGGCGAACGCAATGCGCCGCGTGTAAACGAAAGGGGCCGGCAATGCCGGCCCCTTCGCGTCTTGCACGGCGGATCGTGGATCAGAACGCGCCGCTGAAGTTGACGAACACCGTCGCATCGCGCGCGCTCTTCTGCGCGGTGGTGGAGGTCACGCCGAAGTTGCTCTGCAGGCCCCACACGCCGGTACGCGCGCCGAGGACGACGGTGGCGTAGTCGCGGTCGAAGTCGATGCCCGGCACGTAGTACATGCCCACGCCCGGCATGGACTGCAGCCACGCGCTGGCTTCCTTGTTGTCCTCGAACTCGTGGTCGTAGGTCACCTGCAGGTACGGCTTGATGGACGCGCCGTCCAGGCGGAACTGCCAGCCCACGCGGCCGACCAGCGAGTCGATGTCCTGGTCGTCGTAGCCAAGCGCGGTGGCGCTCTCGTTGCCTTCGACGTAGCCGTCCATCTTCACCTTCTGCCAGGTCAGGCCGACCACCGGACCGTGCTTGAAGCTGCCCTCGCCCAGCTCGTAGCCGGCGTTGATCGCGGCGGTCAGGTTGCTGCCGTCGGCCGAGCCCTTGTGCTCGCGGGTGGCCGGGCCCAGCTGGACCTTGCGGTTCACGTCATAGCTCAGCCAGCTGTAGCTGACCTGCGCGTTGACCCACACCGGGCCGGTGTACCAGCCGAAGAAGCCGCCCAGCGTGGTGTCGTCCTGGGTGAAGTCGCCACGGCTCTGGCCGAAATCGGCATCCATGCGGCCGTAGCCGGCGAAACCGCCGAACACCAGGTCGCCACGGTTCCAGTCCACGCCGAACAGGCCGGCCGGGGCCAGGCCGTTATACAGGTCGGCATGATCGTAGCGCTGCATGTCGCCGCGCACGCTGCCCCACCAGCGGGTGCCGTCGGCTTCCGGCTTGCCGTCCAGGTGCCAGGCGACCTGGTCGGCGCGCGCACGGCCGGTGACTGCGGCCGAATGCGTCAGCACCTGCTGCAGGCGCGGCGCTTCCAGGATCGACAGCGCGTACTGGCCCAGGATCTGGTGGGTGGCGGTGGTCGGGTGCACGCCATCGGCGAACAGCCAGGTGTTCTGCGCGTTCGGCGCGGCCAGGCTGGTCGGGTTGCAGGTCGGCAGCACCGCGGTGCAGGCCTGGCCGGTGACGTTGGTGAAGCCGTAGGTGCCCGGGTCGGCGACGATTTCCTGCAGGATGTGGAAGGTGTCGACCGGGATCACGCGCAGGCCGGCGATCTGCAGGCCGGAGAACAGCGCGTTGTTGTACGCGGTGGCCAGCGCGGTGCCCTGCGCCATGCCGACGGCGCCCAGCGCGCGCGAGGACGGGGTGAGGCCGATATCCGGGATGGTCGGGACCATCACGTACTTGGCGCCGGCCGCCTCCAGCTGGCCGACGATGCCGACCTGCGCGGTGACCGCCGCGCCGATGGTGGCCTGCGCCGGTGCGCCGGCGGCCACGGCGAACAAGTCGTTGGCGCCGCCCCACACGGTGTACAGCCCGTTGGGATTGGCCTTGCCGCCATTGGCCGTCAGGTAGTTGTTGACCTGGGTGACCAGCGAAGGCGCCGAACCCAGCGCGCTCACGGAAGTGGCGTTCACGCGCGCGCCGCCGGCGGCGTAGTTGTCACCGGTCTGGCCGTTGCCGTTCGCCGAGGCATTGGTGCCGTAGTAGTCGGCCACGTATTCGGCCCACACCCAGCCCGGGTTGGTGGTGAACTTGCCGGTCACCGGCTGCACGCTCGCCGGCAGCAGCGGACGGTAGTAGCCACTGTCGGTGAGGCTGTCGCCGAAGAAGACGGTCTGGTTGAAAGCGGAATCGGCGAACGCGGGCGCGGAGGCCAGCGCGATGGCGACCGCCATCAGGGAACGGATCGGACGGAACGACGAGGACATCGGGGAACTCCCTGTTTTTTATTTGACCCTGGGGGATCGTGGATACCGCCTGCCTGCAAGCGTACGCAGGCGCATGGTGCATCTTTCCACCGCGCCGGCGACCGCTCACGCTGCACTGCGGCATGAAACGAAAGCGCGCGCCGGTTCGGCGCGCGATGCGACAATGATGACATGGACATCCAGCTCAATGGCGAACCCCGCCACATTGCCCCCGACACCACCCTGGCCGCGCTGCTTGGCAGCGAAGGCCTGGCCGAGCGCCGCGTCGCGGTCGAGATCAACGGCGAGATCGTGCCGCGCGGCCGCCATGCCGAGCATCGCCTGGCCGAGGGCGACCGCATCGAGATCGTGCACGCGCTCGGCGGCGGCTGAAGCCCGCGCGGCCGGCCCGCATGCAGCGGGCCGGGGGTGGGATGGGTGATAATTGTGCGATGAGCACCCCGACCTCCCCCGATTCGCTGGTCATCGCCGGCAAGACCTATCGTTCCCGACTGCTGACCGGCACGGGCAAGTTCAAGGATCTCGAAGAAACCCGCGTGGCCACCGAGGCCGCGGGCGCCGAAATCGTGACCGTGGCGATCCGCCGCGTGAACATCGGCCAGAACGCGAACGAGCCGAACCTGCTCGACGCCCTGCCGCCGGACCGCTACACCATCCTCCCCAACACCGCCGGCTGCTACACCGCCGAAGACGCGGTGCGCACCTGCCGACTGGCGCGCGAACTGCTCGACGGCCACAACCTCACCAAGCTGGAAGTGCTGGGCGACCAGAAGACGCTGTATCCGGACGTGGTGCAGACCCTCAAGGCCGCCGAACTGCTCGTGGCCGACGGATTCGACGTGATGGTCTACACCAGCGACGACCCGATCCTGGCCAAGCGGCTGGAGGAGATCGGCTGCGTGGCGGTGATGCCGCTAGCCGCGCCGATCGGCTCGGGCCTGGGCATCCAGAACAAGTACAACCTGCTGCAGATCATCGAAGACGCCAAGGTGCCGATCATCGTCGATGCCGGCGTGGGCACCGCCTCGGACGCGGCCATCGCGATGGAACTGGGCTGCGACGGCGTGCTGATGAATACCGCCATCGCCGGTGCGCGCCAGCCGGTGCTGATGGCCAGCGCGATGCGCAAGGCCGTGGAAGCCGGCCGCGAAGCGTTCCTGGCCGGGCGCATTCCGCGCAAGCGCTACGCCAGCGCGTCCTCGCCGGTGGACGGGCTGGTCGGCTGATGACCGACCCGTTCTCCAGCAGCGGATCCAAGGCGCCGCCCAAGCCGTTCACGGTCACCGAAGGCCGCCGCGAGGTCCGCAGCTTCGTGCTGCGCCAGGGCCGCTTCACGCCTGCGCAGCAGCGCGCGTTCGACGAGGCCTGGCCGCGCTTCGGCCTGGATTTCACCGGCGCGCCGCGCGACTACGACGCCGTGTTCGGGCGCCCGGCGCCCAAGGTGCTGGAGATCGGCTTCGGCAACGGCGCGGCACTGCGTTTCGCCGCGCGCCAGGACCCCACCCGCGACTACATCGGCATCGAGGTCCATGCCCCTGGCGTGGGCCGCCTGCTCAATGCGCTGGCCGAAGACGGCAGCGACAACGTGCGCCTTTACCACCACGATGCGGTCGAGGTGCTGGAAAAGGAGATCGCCGACGGGGTGCTGGACGAGGTGCGCATCTACTTCCCCGACCCCTGGCACAAGAAGCGCCATAACAAGCGCCGCCTGGTGCAGCCGGCCTTCGCCGCGCTGCTGGTGCGCAAGCTGCGCCCCGGTGGCCGCCTGCATTGCGCCACCGACTGGGAGAACTACGCCGAGCAGATGTGGGATGTGCTCGATGCCACCGAAGGCCTGTCCAACCGGGCGGGCCCTCGCGGCCACGTACCCCGCCCCGAATGGCGCCCGCAGACCCACTTCGAAACCCGTGGCCAGAAACTCGGCCATGGCGTGTGGGATCTGCTCTACGATCGGACCTGAGCCCGGCCCGCTCGCCCCAAGGAAACCCGCCGCGACATGGAAACCGCGCTGACGCTGACCAACGACATGAAGCTGGTGCTGGCGTTGGTCGGCTTCACGATGGCGATGTTCCTGTTCGAGCGCATCCGCGCCGACGTGGTGGCGTTGATCGTGCTGGTGGTGCTCGGCGTTACGGGGCTGATCGCGCCGGAGGAGATCTTCGGCGGCTTTTCCGGTAACGCGGTGATCAGCATCATCGCCACCACCATCCTGGGCGCCGGGCTCGAGCGCACCGGCGCGCTGAACCGCCTCGCCTCCTGGCTGCTGCGCCGCTCCCACGGCAACGAGAAGCGACTGATGACCATGACCCTGGCCATCTCGGGGCTCAACTCGTCCTTCATGCAGAACCCCTCGGTGATGGCGCTGTACCTGCCGGTCGCCTCGCGGCTGGCCGCGCGCACCGGCCTGACCCTGCAGCGCCTGCTGCTGCCGATCGCCGCGGCCATCGTCATGGGCGGCGCCCTGACGATGGTCGGCAACTCGCCGCTGATCCTGCTCAACGACCTGCTGATCTCGGCCAACAACAACCTGCCCTCCGGCATGGCCACCATCGAGCCGCTGCGCATGTTCGCGCCGCTGCCGATCGGCGTGGGCCTGCTGGTCGCCGCGTTGCTGTACTTCCGCTACTACGGCGACCGCAAGCTGGTGGAGGAGGAGTCGCTGGTCAACGACGGCGTCACCCCCGCCCGCACCGAGAGCTATTTCGCCAAGACCTACGGCATCGAAGGCGACGTGTTCGAGCTGGTGGTCAGCGCCGAAAGCCCGCTGGTGGGCATGACGCTCGGCGAGGCCGAAGCCCTGCACGACGCGCCGCTGATGCTGGCGCTCAAGACCGGCAACGACACCCGGCTGGCGCCGCCGGCGGACATGCGCATCTGGGTGGGCAGCGTGCTCGGCGTGATGGGCGCGCGCCAGCACGTGGCCGATTTCGCGCAGAACCAGTTCCTGCGCATGTCCTCGCGCCTGCGCCACCTGGGGGATCTGTTCAACCCGAGCCGCGCCGGCATTTCCGAGGCGCTGATCCCGCCGAACTCACGCTTCATCGGCAAGAGCGCCGGCGAGTTGCGCCTGCGCAAGCAGAGCGGCATTTCCCTGCTGGCGATCAACCGCGACAAGCAGGTCATCCGCGACGACGTGCGCCAGGAAAAACTGCGCGCCGGCGACATGCTGGTCTTCCACAGCATCTGGCAGGACCTGGGGCAGGCGGCCGAGACGCGTGATTTCGTCGTCGTCACCGACTACCCGAAGGGCGAGCAACGGCCGCACAAGTTCAAGATCGCGATGGCCATCTTCGCGCTCACCATCCTGATCGCGCTGACCTCCAAGCTGCCGGTCTCCCTCACGCTGATGACCGGCGTGGCCGGCATGCTCGTCACCGGCGTGCTGCGCATGGATGAAGCCTATGCGGCCATCAACTGGAAGACGGTGTTCCTGATGGCCGGGCTGATCCCGCTGGGCTGGGCGATGGACAGCAGCGGCACCGCGGCGTGGGTGGCCGGCCACACCATCGAACGCCTGCCCGAGGGCATCCCGGTGTGGGTGCTGGAAATCGCACTGGCGCTGTTGACCACCGCCTTCTCGCTGGTGATCAGCCATGTCGGCGCGACCATCGTGATGGTGCCCATCGCGGTGAACCTGGCGCTGGCGGCCGGCGGCAATCCCACTGCGTTCGCGCTGATCGTGGCGCTGTCGGCGTCCAACAACCTGATGACTGCTTCCAACCCGGTGATCTCGATGGTCACCGGCCCGGCCAACTACACCCCGCGCGAGCTGTGGCGGGTGGGCGCCCCGCTCTCGCTGATCTACGTGGCGGTGATGGTCGGGATCATCCACCTGATGACCTGGTGGGGCGGCCTGTAAGCCTCAGGCCAGGCGAACCTCGCCTCCGGCCACGTTGACGCCGACCGCGCGCAAGCGGTCTCCCCGGCATGGCCCGGATACGCAATCGCCCTGCACCAGCTCGAAGGAAGCGCCATGCGCGGCGCAGACCAGATGCCCCTGCGCACTCTTGAGGAACTGCCCCGGCGCCCAGTCCAGGCGGCGCCCGGCATGCGGACACACGTTCAACCAGGCCCGCACCTGCTCGCCCTCCCGGTACAGCACCAGCGATTCGGCGTCGCCGTCCACGCGCGCTTCCACTTCCAGAAAGCCGCCATCAGGCACCTGGTCGAAGCGGGCCAGGAAGGACGGATCAGATTCGGCGACGGACATGACAGGGGGTTTGCGCGGGCGGGTCGATATTGTGGCATGCAGGTTTCCGGGACCCCCGCGACAATTTTTCGGCACCGCCAACCCATTGATCCTTAAACGTAAACTGCCGATTTAACGGATTTTTCACTCACGCAGCCATCACGCCGCCGATACTGCCGGCTGGCTCGTTACGGCAACCCACCGCCATGCGTACTTCCTATTTCCAGTTCGGCAACGTCCGCACCCTGTTCGCCCCGCGCAAGCCGCGCCACCCGCTGGTTCGCCTGGCGGCAGGGCTGGCTGGCCTGGCGATCCTGGCCGTGCTGATCTTCTTGGGCGTGTTCGTCGGCGCGGCGATGATCCTGGCCGGCGTCACCTGGAAACTGCTCAGCCGCAAGCGCGCTCCGGCCACGAGCCGGGCAGGCGCCGTCGAAGGCGAATACCGCGTCGTGCGCAAGGCGGCCCTGCCGCTCTCGCGCTGAGGCCGACCGCTGGCGCAGGATGCGCCGCGGCACCCACCCGTCTGGCCGCGCGCTAGACTCGCACGTTCCTCCACGAAGGACGTGCCGCATGACTTCCGATGTAATCCCCGCCGCCGAAATCCCGCGCATTCCCGTCGTGGGCGGCGGTACGTTCCCGGTGCGCCGCATCTACTGCGTGGGCCGGAACTTCGCCGACCACGCCCGCGAAATGGGGGCCCAGGCCCCGGCCTCGAAAGCCGAGCGGGGACAGCCGGTGTTCTTCATGAAGCCCGCCGACGCCATCGTCGTCGGCCATGGCGATGAGATCCCCTACCCGCCCGCCACCCATGACCTGCACCACGAGGTCGAGCTGGTCGTCGCCCTGGGCCAGGACGCGCCGCCGGGCGTGTTGCCGGTCGAACAGGCCGAAGCACTGGTGTACGGCTATGGCGTGGGCCTGGACCTGACCCGCCGCGACTTGCAGGCGAACGCCAAGGCCAAGGGCTTGCCGTGGGACATTGCCAAGGGCTTCGACCATTCGGCACCGGTGAGCGAACTGGTGCATGCCGGCGAAGTAGGCGCGCTGGACGCCCTCAACCTCTCGCTGGAGGTCAACGGCGAAGTGCGCCAGCAATCGCTGCTGGACCAGATGATCTGGAATGTCCCGGAGATCCTGCACGAGCTTTCCAAGCTCTATGCGCTCAAGGCGGGCGACCTGGTGTTCATGGGCACACCCGCCGGCGTGGCGGCGTTGCAGCCCGGCGACCGCTTCAGCGCGCGCCTGGAAAATGTCGCCGAACGCCACGGCGTGATCGCGCGCTGACGTCGCAACCGCTAGGATCGTCCCGTACCCAATAAGAGGAGACGCCATGGGCATGCTGAAGGAGTTCAAGGATTTCGCCATGCGCGGCAACGTGATCGACCTCGCCGTCGGCGTGGTGATCGGTGCGGCGTTCGGCAAGATCGTCACCGCACTGGTGGAGAAAATCATCATGCCGCCGATCGGTCTGCTGATCGGCGGGGTCGATTTCTCGAAGATGGCCTGGGTGCTGGCGCCGGCGCGCGTAGGTGCGGACGGCAAGGAAATCCCGGCGGTGGTCATCGGCTACGGCGACTTCCTCAACACGCTCGTGCAGTTCGTCATCGTCGCCTTCGCGATCTTCCTCGTGGTCAAGGCGATCAACCGCCTGCACCACCCGAAGGCCGCCGCTCCGGCCGCGCCCAGCGAGGAAGTGCTGCTGCTGCGCGAGATCCGCGATTCGCTGAAGAAGTGATCCACGTTGCGGGAGGGTGACCTCCCGCACAGGGCTCCCTGGCCGCGCGCTGCTAGGCTCGCGGTCTACCCTGCCACGGAGCCTTTCATGCGTCGCCTCGCTGTCGCCATCGCCGCGCTGCTCGCCACCTCCGGCGCCTTCGCCGCCGAACCCACCACGATTCCCGCTAAGTCCCTGGCCACAGCCACGCAGCTGCGCGAGCAGGCCCTGGCTGACGACACCGCCTGGAAGGTCACCGAATCGCTGACCACCGAAGTCGGCCCGCGCATGGCCGGCAGCGAAGCCGATGCCCGCGCCGTGGCGTGGGCCAAGGCCAAGTTCAAGGCGCTGGGCTTCGACAAGGTGTACGTGGAGCCGGTGACGTTCCCGAAGTGGGAACGCCGCGGCGAGCAGGCGCAGGTGCTCGGCGCCAATGCGCAGCCGCTGCACGTCACCGCGCTGGGTGGCAGCCCGGCCGGCACCGTCGAAGGCGAGATCGTGCGCTTTCCCGACCTGGCCGCATTGAAGGCCGCGCCGGAGGGTTCGCTGGCCGGCAAGATCGCCTTCGTCGATTACCAGATGGGCAAGAAGCGCGACGGCGCCGACTACGGCATCGGCGGCGCGGTGCGTTCGCGCGCGCCTTCCGAGGCGATTCGCAAGGGCGCGGTGGGCTTTCTGATGCGCTCGGCCGGCACCGACTCGCACCGCGTTCCGCACACCGGCATCACCCGCTTCGATGAAGGCCTCACCCCGGTGCCGTCGGCGGCGCTGTCCTCGCCGGACGCGGACCAGCTCGCCCGTCTCGCCGCGCGCGGCCCGGTGCGCGTGCGCGTGGCGCTGGATTGCGGCTGGGACGGCACCGCGACCTCCTACAACGTGATCGGCGAGATCACCGGGCGCGTCAAGCCGAAGGAGGTCGTGGTGATCGGCGGCCACCTCGACTCGTGGGACCTGGGCACCGGCGCGATCGACGACGCCGCCGGCGTGGGCATCACCATGGCCGCCGGCCACCTGATCGGCCAGCTCAAGCAGGCGCCCAAGCGCACGATCCGCGTGGTGGCCTTCGCCAACGAGGAGCAGGGCCTGTACGGCGGCAAGGCGTATGCCGAGGCGCGCGCCAAGGCTGGCGAGCTGCCGCTGCACCAGATCGGCGCGGAGAGCGACTTCGGCGCCGGCCGCATCTATGGCTTCAACACCGGCTCGGGCAACGCCGAGGGCTCGCGCGCGGCGACCCGGCAGATAGCCGAAGTGCTCGCCCCGCTCGGCATCGAATACATGCCGGCCAAGGGCGGCCCGGGCCCGGACATCGGCCCGATCGCAGCCAAGGGCGGTGCGTGGGGCTGGCTGGCGCAGGACGGCACCGACTACTTCGACCTGCACCACACCGCCGACGACACGCTCGACAAGATCGACCCGAAGGCGCTGGCGCAGAACGTGGCCGCCTATACGGTGTTCGCGTACCTCGCCGCGGAGGCCGATGGCGGATTCGGTAGCGAGGCCAAGGACACGGTGCCGCCGAACGAGTGAGTCGAGTGCGGCGACGACGCATCGCGCGTCTCGCCGCTTCGATTTATCCAATGGAAGAAGGTCGGCCCGCCCTGCATGTTCGTGATCGTTCGCCGCGCGGCGGCGAGCCGAACCGAACCACGGGAGCGCGCGGATGCACGAACTGGCCACCGAGGAAAACGAGCGCGGCTGCGCCACCGCAAAGCTGCGCGAAGTGTCACCGGTCCGCGCAAAGTGGCCCGCGCGCTGGCTCAAGGCGTATCTGGCCTACCACCTGGTGCTGTCGGGCCTGATGCTGCTCAAGCAGGGCCTGAGTACTGGTGATGACGCGAAGATCCTGTTCGCGATGAGTACCGCCTGCGCGTTGTGGGTGCTGTTGCGCGGGCGCGTCGTCCGCGTCAGCCCGCCTGCAGCCCCGCCCGCCAACTGGCCAGCAGCACCGCGGTGGCGCTGGCGACGTTGAGGCTTTCCACCGCGCCGGTGCCGGGAATGGACAGGCGCAGGTCGCAGGCATCGGCCAGGTTGCGGTCCATGCCCTCGCCCTCGGCACCCATCACGTAGACCAGCCGCGACGGCAGGCGGGTGGCGAACACATCCTGCCCGCCCTCCACCAACGTGGCGACCATGACGAAGCCGGCGTCGTGCAGCAGTTCGTCGGCCTGTGCGGCCTTGGGCAGGCGCACCAGTGGCACGGCCTCGGCGCCGCCTTCGGCCACGCGCGCGGCCGCGCCGGACAGCGCCAGCGGCGAGTGCTCCGGCAGCAGGATCGCCGACACGCCAAAATGCGCGGCCGAACGCAGGATCGCGCCGAAGTTGTGCGGGTTGCCCACGCCATCGAGCCACAGCAGCAGCTTCGGGCCGGGCTTGAGGATGGTGAGCCAGTCCGCCAGCGCGGGAACCGGTTCGCGCAGCACGTCGGCCACCACGCCCTCGTGGTGTTGGCTGGCGGCCAGCTTGTCCAGGTCGCCCGCTTCCACCACGCGGTAACCCACGCGATGGGCCACGCACCACTTCAGCAGTGGCTGCAGCTTGGGAATCATCGCCTCGGACAGGTACAGCTTGCGCAGCGCCGCCGGGCGCCGCTTGAACACCGCCAGCACGGCGTTGCGGCCGTACAGCCGCAGTTCCTCGCCGCGTGGCGGCGCACCACCACCCTCGGCAGGGTCACGCGG